>NZ_JBHFPE020000004.1:0-354091 GCF_043355935.2 Roseovarius roseus
GGAAATCGCCAACGCCGCTCGCGTTTTGGGGAATTTTCAAACGGCGGTTTTGGGGAGATTACGTCCGGCGGTTACACTGCTGGCATGGCTCTACCTCAAGGGCATTTCCAGCGGTGATCAAGGAGGTGCTCGGCCTCACCGACGGCTACCGCGAGAGCACGCAGAGCTGGCGCGAGCTGCTGATCGATCTGAAGCGCCGTGGCCTCACCCGCGCCCCGGAACTGGCCATCGGTGACGACGCCCTCGGCTTCTGGGCGGCGCTGCGCGAGGTGTTCGGCAGCTCGCGCGAGCAACGCTGCTGGGTCCACAAGACCGGCAACATTCTGAACGCGATGCCGAAATCCGTGCAACCCAAGGCCAAGGGCCATCTGCACGACATCTGGCAGGCTTAGACCAAGGCTGAGGCCGAAGCCGCCTTCGATTTCTTCCTCGAGACCTATGGCGTGAAATACGACAAGGCGACCGCCAAGCTGCTCAAGGACTGTGAGGTGCTACTCAGCTTCTACGACTTCCCAGCGGAACACTGGAAACACATTCGGACCTCGAACCCGATCGAGAGCACCTTCGCCACCGTCCGACACTGCACCGGCAAGACTAAGGGATGCCTGAGCCGGAAAACTGGGCTTGCCATGGCCTTCCGGCTGATGATGTTGGCGCAGGCTAAATGGCGAAAGCTGGACGGGGTCAATCGACTGCCCGAGATCGTCCAGGGGATTGACTTCAAGGCAGGGATCAAGCAACTTCAAGACGCCGCCTGATCATGCCGTCACCAACTTTCGGGCATAGCTCCACTCTGGAGGTATGTAGATCCTAAGCGGTTCCGCTACCGCGCGATCCGGCTTTCACAGATTTTCGAGAAACAGTGTCTAAATCCAGCTCCCGCAACCAATACCACTCTCCCAGAGCTTTGAAATTCGTCACTAGAGGCCGCCTGACTGTTGGGGGCTTGGGGCGAGCGCCGCGCGATACTTGAGCCCTCGTGTATGAACAGAGATCAACAAGATGGAAGGTGAGCGATTGATAGCTAAGGCTCCTTTCTCACCCAGTCTTTGACTGGTTAAATTTCTCGATGCTGCCGTACACTTCCGCCAGCCGATCAAGTGCCACCTTCTGGGGGTCTACGTAGTCTGTGATCCGAAGATTCGACAAATACGATTCCAGTGCTCGACTTGTTCCTTCCCGTCCGTGGTCAATGCGGTGTGCGAGAATCCGGTCGATCGTCCCTAGGTCGACGCCAATGAGGCGCATAACGGATGACGAGGTTCGTCGCAGGTCATGTCTGTTCCAACCGGAGGTGCCACTCTCGCGATAGATTGCGGTGCCAATGCGCCCCCAATTTTGGAGCGGCGTATTTTCGGTGGAGGGGAAAACAAGATCATCCGGCGTCCGGCGTTCATAGCTTGGGAGTGTCTTGAGTAACTCAACCGCGGCGGTGGATAGCGGAAGAAGCTGAGATCTAGGTTGTCCGCGTGGCGTTTTGACTGTCGGCTTGAACCACTCTTCCTTTTCGAAATCGACGTGCTTCCATTGCATCGAGACCACTTCGTTCAGCCGTGCAGCAGTGAGCAAGATGAATTTGATCGCAATCGGTCGGACATCGACCGCAGGGCGCATCTTCATTTTCAAAGCGCGTGGCGCAGGATATGTCAACAAAGGCAGGATCGCCGCGATTTCATTTTGATCCAAGACGCGATCGCGTTCGCCCCGGATGTCGGGATCATCGCTGGCGGGGTCGGCCGTGTCGCGCAGATCTGCCACTTCCAAGGTTGGGCGTCGCTTGTTACCGACGGCACGAAACTTTCCCCGGCCAGCGGCCCAGTCCATGATGGGCATTAAGTAGAGGCGCGCTTTCTGCGTCTGGCCATTGGCGGTGTTTTTGCCCGAACGTGGCTTATATCTCTGCATGGCGTCTGCCAGATCGTCTGGTGTGATATCTAGTACGCGGCGATCCAGAAGCTTTGCGAAGACGGCTTGGATACGTCGCTCAACTTCCGATCTGAGGCCTGTCTTTGATGGCTTCCACATTTTCAGAGTTACGGATTTAAGGTCTTTGTACTCATCCGTTAAATTCTGCAGGGTAGGGGCCTCTCTATGAGCCGAAGTCGCCGCTTTGCGCACGTGGTTCAGATTACCCATTGCGCCCCTCACCTCGGCGCGCTTTTGAGCCGCACGGATACGAGCCTCCTTCAGGGAGACCTCTGGATACGCGCCAATTGTGATCCGTTGCTCCACGCCATTGAGGGAGCGGACGCGGACCGAAAAGGTCTTGCGACCGGTCGGCGTCATCCGAAGTGTCAGGCCAGGTTCACGAGCATCGACGAAATCCATCCGCTTTGACGGACAGTGCTTTTTGATGAATGCATCCGTGATTTCAAATTTGGCCATTTCGCCGTCTCCTCAGTGAATGGCTAATTAAACTGGGGACGCACTGGGGACGCAACAAGAGGCCGGTGCTTATCCACAGAAATCAATCAATTATCGGACTTGGAACACAAGTATTACGCTAGACTTCATGTCAAATATCTGAATTCGTGGGCATTTACTGGGGGAGGAGTCTCTATGGAGCGGGAAGTCTACGGAATACCCGTTCTCTGAAAAGCGCTACCTCCAAGGATTGAAAATCCTCGTGTCGGTGGTTCGATTCCGCCCCCGGCACCACTACAATTTCCGCGATAGTCCGAACTTGTCCGATGTGTCCGTAAACATTGGCAATTCGGCTTTGAGTTGTCCAGCGTGTTCCGCGGTTGTCCGCCTCAAGCCAAGAAATCTGGGGGTGGAATATGGGGTTTCGAAATGCTAATTTTTAGCGTGCCGTTGACCGATATCGCCCTGAAAAAGCTGCAACTTTTCGAGCGTCCGTTCAAGCGCTCGGACCAGAATGGATTACTCATTCTGGTAAAACCAAATGGCTCCAAGCACTGGCACTTCAAATATCGGTTCCAGGGCAAGGAAAAACTGATGTCCTACGGGCCGAACCCTCTGATCTCGTTGAAGGACGCCCGGGACAAATGCGACAGGGGCCGGCGCCTCCTGTTGGAGGGCATTGATCCCGCCAACGTGAAGAAAGAGCGCAAGCGGGCCGCGCAGGTCGCACAACGAGGCCGCTTTGACTTTCTCGCGGCGGAGCTTCTTGAGAAGAACCGACAGGAAGGTCGGGCCGAGACCACGATGAATAAAAAATCGTGGCTCATGGACATCGCGAACAAGGACCTGGGTGACCGCGCGGTGATAGAGATCACTCCGAGCGACTTTCTTGCGGTGCTCAAGAAGCAAGAGAAAGGCGGAAAAATCGAAACGGCGAGCCGCCTGCGCACAACAATTGGCGAGGTGTTTCGCAACGCCATCGCGAGCGGGATCACCGAGAACGATCCGACGCTGCCGCTGAAGAGCCTCACGGCCCTTGCAAAGACGGGTTCGCATTGGACTGACGGCGCCAGCGACAGGGCTATGTCTCCGGCTCGTCCAGCGATCCGTGGATTGCAAATTGCTCCAGCCCAGCGGCCTGCGCCTTGATCACGCGGTATGTCTCCCTGACGCCGGCCTCGGTCAATTCGCGCGCGACCGTCAGCAGAGTGTTGGGATCATGTTCGTCGCACAGCTCTGCCATCTGCGACACTTCCTCCAGCGCGACGTTGCGGGCGGCCTCGTGGGAGGGCGCGCCGTAGATGTCGACGAAATGCTGCGCCAGGTGGTCGGCCAGCGCGTCCCGCTCGGACGGTTCAATCTGCGTTACGGCGACAAAGCTGACGCGGCCGAAGGTTTCGCACCCCAACCACCCGTTGGCAAAGGCCTGTCGGGCCTTGCCGGTCAGATCAGCCTCGGACCAGTTGGAAAACTCGAAGCCGCCGGAGATGCACCATTCGCCTGTTCTGGCAGGGTTGTGGAAAACGCGGGTGTCGCTTTCGTCGAAATGGATCGCGCGGGCTAGTTTCATGCAGGCTCCGTCAGCAGGGTGGTGAGGGGGATCAGTCGTGAGGTGGCCCCGGTTTTCAACAGCAGACCCAGATGTTCGTCAACTCCCGTGAACGTTCCCTCATATCTGCCGGCCGTTATCCTGGCATTCAGGCCGTGGGCGACGGCTAGCCAATCGCGATGCAGTCGCGCCTGGCCTTCATCGCTCCAGGCGTTGATCTGAACCAAGGTGTGCCGCACCCACGCCTCGAGCAGCGTCGTGGGGTCGACTTCGCCGCAGCCCTCGGCGTAAAGGGCCGTCGCATCGGGCGTCAGTCCTGTGTCCTGGACGGGTGGCCACAGGTCCAGCGTGAGGCCGATGACCAGCCAAGCGGGAACGACATCGGGATCAGCCGTGTCGGCGGCGATTTTCAACGCACCGCAGCGCCCGCCGTTGACGTAGATTGTGCCGCCCCAGCCCAGATGCACGGCGACCTCGGGCGGCGCAAGCGCGCCGAGCGCATTCTGGAACCCGACACCGCAGAGCGGAAGCATGCAGGCGGCCTCGCGCAGCGTCACATCCGGCGCAAACACGATCGCCGCGCGGAGCCGGTCATGGCCCAGATCATGGCAGACCAGCCCCGCGTCGCACACCTCTGCCGCCTTGGCGCAGGCCAGCGCGAACGGGTCCGCGCCATCCGCCTCCAGCCCGGTGAACAGCGGAGGAAAAACCGGCGGCGTCATGCGTGGCCAAGCGCGATCAGTTGCTCCGCGACCGAGCGGAACCCGGCGGCCTGCGCCGACTCAGGCTTGGACACCACGATCGGCGCACCGCCATCTGCCGCCAGCCGGATATCGAAGTGCAGCGGGATTTCCGCAAGCAGTGGCACACCCAGCTTCGACGCCTCGGCGGCGACGCCGCCATGGCCGAACATGTGCTCTTCATGGCCGCATTGCGAACAGATATGCGTGGACATGTTCTCGATCATGCCGATGATCGGCGTGCCGAGCTGATTGAACATGTCGATCCCCTTGCGGGCATCCAGCAGCGCGACGTCCTGCGGAGTCGAGACAATGATCGCGCCGTTCAACTGCGCCTTTTGTGCCAGCGTCATCTGCACGTCGCCGGTGCCGGGCGGCAGATCGACAATCAGCACATCCAGCGCGCCCCATTGCACCTGTGTCAGCATCTGTTGCAAGGCGCCCATCAGCATCGGCCCGCGCCAGACGACGGCCTGATCGTCGTTCGTCATCAGCCCGATGGACATCATGGTCACGCCAAAGTTGCGCATCGGCAGGATCGTCTTGCCATCAGGCGAGGAGGGCCGCCCCGACACACCCAGCATACGCGGCTGCGACGGGCCATAGACATCCGCATCCAGCAGCCCGACACGCCGCCCGGCAGCGGCCAAAGCGCAGGCAAGATTGGCGGCGACCGTGGATTTGCCCACGCCGCCCTTGCCGGATGCGACTGCGATGATCCGGTCCACGCCAGGTATCTTCTGTGGCCCTGCCGGTTCCGCCGCGCGGGTCGGCTTCAGATCGGGGGGCGCGGTGGGGGCACTGTGGGCGGTCATCACGACCGACAGATTTTCGACGCCGGGCATGGCGGTCAGCTTGGACTCGACCTCGTCCTTGACCTTGCCATAGGCGGCCGCGTGTTTGCCGCTGACCTCCAGCACAAAGCGCACGGCCCCGTCCTGAACCGTCAGCGCCTTGATGAGGCCGGCATCAACCAGCGACGCGCCGCTGATCGGATCGGTCAGCGTTTTCAGCGCGGCCAGCACATCCTCGCGGGCGAGCGTCATGCCCGGCTCAACCCTTGATCGTGCCGGTCACCACGTGTTCCAGATCGACTCCATCGACCGTCAGGACCATCTTGGCCTCGAACTGCTTGCCTTCGGTGCCGTCCGTCTTGCGAAATGCTTCCTCGATCGCCTGCTGGGAGGTCACGCCGACCTGCTTGAGGAATTTCCGCATCGACATGTTGAAATCATCGCTCATCGTTGTCTCCTTTTCGAGGTTGTCAGGATCAAACCTACTAGTGATCCTTGCGCTTGGACAGGTAATCATCGGTGGTGCGCACGCGCGGACGTTCCCTGCCGGCAAAGGGATTGTTCTGCGAATGGACCTGCGCCTGAACGCGGCAATTGTCGCACATCTGGATCATCCGAGCCGTGGCAGGATTGGCAAACATCGCGTGGTTGCCCGCCAGCTTTTCCATGATCCTCTCGACCGTGGATTTGACACCGAAGAGGGCGCCACATTCGACACAAGCGAAGGGTTCTTCCTCGTTCAGCACCACCTGGGACAGCGCTGTATCGGTCAGGTCGATCTGCGGGTGCAAGGTGATCGCGTCCTCGGGGCAGACATTGGAACAGAGGCCGCATTGCAGGCATGCATCCTCCTGAAAGCGCAGTTGCGGCATGTCGGGATTGTCCACAAGCGCGCCCGAGGGGCAGAGCGACACGCAGGCCAGGCAGAGCGTGCAGGCATTGGTGTCGACAACCACCGCACCATAAGGCGCGTGATCGGGCAGGGGGATGACCTGCCCCTCGGGCGACAGCGCCTTGGCGGCGAGGCGCGCGACCTGGCGGCGAGAGCCTTGCGGCAGGATCGGATCTGTGGCGGGGCGGGCCGCTATCTCGCGGTCGAACATATGATCCGACAACGCGTCAGGGTCCGCGATATCCAGCAGCGCCACAGCATCGCCCGCACCCATCGCCGCCGCCAGCGCCGCTTGGTCCTGCAGAACGTCGCGGTCGCTTTTGGGGGCGAGCAGAACATCGACAGAGGCAAACCCGCTGGCCAGTGCCGCCAGCATTTCGGCATGGCCGAACATCGCCAGCGCGTCGATCTGCAGCGGGATGACATGAGCGGGCAGGCCTCGGCCATAGCGCGCGGCAAGGCGAATCATCTCCGCCCCGTGCGCGTCGTGCACCAGCAGCGCGCCCGACTGACCGCCCGCCTTGCGGTAGCTTGAGGCCAGCGTGGCAATGCGCCGGAACACATGGTCGACGGGGGGCACATCATAGCTGATCGCGCCCGAGGGGCAGACGGCCGAACACGCGCCGCACCCGGCGCAGATCAGGGGATCGATGCTGACATGCTCGCCCGCGGGCAGGATCGCGCCCGTCGGGCAGACGTTCAGGCAGTTCGAGCAGGCAGGTTGCCCGGCACGCGAATGGGCGCAGAGGGATTCCTCCAGCCGGATATAGAGCGGTTTCTCAAATGTGCCGACCATCTGGCTGGCGGCGAGGATGGCATCCGCCACGGCAGTCAAGCTGCCCGGATCGGCGCGCAGATATCCGTCGCGTTTCTCCGGCGCGGGAAAGAGGGGCGTTTCGCCCGTCAGATCGAGGATCAGATCACATTCGGACTGCGCCCCATCGCGCGGGTCTGTCAGCGATGGGGCGCCGCGCCCGCCCGGCAGGACTTGCCGGAATGCGTCGATCGAGATGTGGAACTGACCGAGTGTCCCCGAGATATTGCCCACCCGCCCGGTGCAGCAATCGAAGCGGCTGGTCACAGGCAGGTCGGCCCCTGTCGGCAATAACAGCGTCACTGCCAGAATATCTGCCAGCTTTTCCGCGGCGGTAACCGCGACTTCGCCCGCGCCGATGATAAGACAGACCCCGTCCGAGACGACATCCGTCGTCTTGGGCGCGGGTTGGGGCAGCGCGGCCTCAGCCACCAGGGCGGCCATTTTCGCAGACGTATCGCCCTTGTCCGCCGTCCAGCCCGCGCGGTCGCGTATGTCGACGAATGTCGGTTCCGGCGCGCCGATATCCTCGGCCAGATCACTGAAACGGCTCGCCTCCTGCTGGCAGGCGATCATCACCTCGCCGCCCTCCATCGCCTTGGCGGCGAGGTCGATCTGAGATTGGCAGAGGGCCGTGTGCAAGCGCGAACATTCCATCCCCGCCCCGGCGCTCAGCGCGGCCGGGTCTATGGTCTGGGTGCCGAGGCAATCACAAATCAGCAGGGTTTTCTTCATTTCGCCTCCTCGCGCAGCGCGAGGTTAGGACGGAAAGCGAGCAGATGAAAGACGGTCCCAAAATTTTGATGCCTCCCGCCAGAGTTGACCTTGCGGCAGGGGAGGGGCCGGCAATCGACAAGACGGGATTGACGGGGTTACGCCAAGACTCCGCTTTGATTTTTCTCTATAACTCAGTACACTGAATGAAACTCTTGTCAGTGTTTCAGCCAGCGAGTGCCAGCTTGACCTTCGTCTTTCCCAATTCCCAGTCCATTCCAGTTGGGGTGGTGGTGCGGAAGTCGCCGGGTGTGACGCGCTGGGCGAAATGGGCGTGGCGGGCGGTGGGTATTCTGCCCGGTGCCGGACCGGCGAACTGGACCGTTCTGCGCAACGAAGGCGATGTGACCGAATTTCACGCTGCGACGCTGCCGCTGAAACTGTACGTCTCCGACACCGAGGCGTATGTCCACGAGCTGCAGACGCGGCAGCCATCCGTCTATGTCGTGCTTAGCCCGGACGCGTCATCGCAGGACATACCATGGAAAGTGACGCTGGTCTCGGCCTCGCCCTACGAGGCGCAGGATTACTGCGATTCCGCCGAGGTGATGGTTGAAAAGGTGGCGATGCCGGGTGGCATGCAGGCTTGGGTCGCGGATTTCCTGTCCCGCCATCACGAGGAAGAGACGTTCGTGAAGCGCAAGCGCCGCGATTGGCGCGCGGAGGATGCCGAGGACGGTATCGGCGACGCGCGCATCGCGCAGGACAGCGATGTCTACCGCTCGCCGCGCAGCCGCCTGGGGGCATTGAAGTGACCCGTTCTACCAGTTTCTGGGCGCGCCGGCGCGCTGCCGTCCAGGCCGAGGCTGAGGCCGAAGCCGCCGCCCAGCAGGCCGCGCTCGATGCGCGCCAGCAGCAGGCCATTGCCGAGAAAAGCGACGAGGAGATTTTGGCGGAACTGGATCTGCCTGATCCCGAAACCTTGACCAAGGGGGATGATTTCGCCGCGTTCATGTCCAAGGCCGTGCCGGAGCACCTGCGCAAACGCGCACTGCGCAAGCTGTGGCGCAGCAATCCGGTTCTGGCCTGTGTCGACGGGTTGAACGATTACGACGACGACTATCTGGCCGGGAGCTATGGAAATGCGCCGTTGAAGACCAGTTATCAGGTTGGAAAGGGGCTGATGGCGCATGTGCTGGAGGTGGCACATCAGAAAGAGTTGAACGCCGATGAGGGCGTGCCACTCGACAAAGAAGAAAATTCGGAAGAAGATGAAAGCCACGAAGACGTGGTTGCAGCGGTTGAGACGCCTGCGACTGACTTGGCGACCGACATCGAGCCGGAGCCGCAGGAGATTGACCAGCAAAGACCGCGCCGAATGGTTTTTCGCTTCGACGGGAACACCGCATGACATTGGCACAGGCACAGCAGCAGATAGACGAAGAAGATCGCCTGCGCGCGGATCTTTACAATTATCTCGGCGTGTTGCTGGCCGGTCCGCCGGACGAATTGCTGCTGGCGCAGACCGCGGGGCTGACTGGTGATGCATCCCCTCTGGGGCAGGCGATCGAGGGGTTGGCGCGGGTTGCGAAGGTGACGAAACCCAAATCCGCCCTCACGGAATACAATGCCCTGTTCATCGGCCTTGGGCGCGGCGAGCTGCTCCCTTATGCCAGCTATTACATGACGGGGTTCTTGAATGAGAAGCCGCTGGCCAACCTGCGCGCCGACATGGCGGCGCTGGGCATGACGCGGGCGGAAAACACGTTCGAGCCTGAGGACAACATCGCCTCCCTGATGGAGATGATGGGCGGCATGATCGTCGGGCGCTTTGGCGCGGCGACGCCGCTGGCGCGCCAGAAAGAATTCTATAGCAAGCATATCGGCCCATGGGCCCCGCATTTCTTTGCGGATCTGCAAGGCGCGAAATCATCGGTTCTCTATGCCTCGGTCGGGGCTGTGGGGGGCGAGTTTTTGAATGTCGAACAAGAGGCATTTCGGATGATGGCGGGCTGATGGCCGCCAGTAATTCGGCGGGAGGGGCCGCCACGACGATAGCAGGGAGGAGACACTTACCATGGCTGATACGAAACAGGGCACGACCCGCCGGAATTTCCTGAAGATTGCCGGCACCGCGGTGCCCGGCGTTGTGGCGGTTGCCGCAGGCAGCAGCGAGGCGCAGGCCGCGCCCGCCGAAGTGGACCTGTCATCCCAGGTGATGCAGGATACGGAACATACCCGCGCTTATCTGGAAAGCACCCGCTTTTAAGTCAGCGCCGCCCGTCTGAAAACAGGGCGGGCACGGGCAATTCATAGGTACCAAGACTGCGGGCAGCGCAGATGTAGGGAGAGAGACCATGCTCAGGAAAAAGACAAATGGAAGCGCACGCCGGGCTGCTAGGACGCCTGCTGCAAGCGCTGCGTCCACTGGCGTTGACCGCCGCACATTCCTGCGCGGCTCTGGCCTTGCGATCGGCGGCCTGGCCGCGGTCGCGGCAACCGGCGGCACGGTGTCGCGCGCGACCGCGCAAACCGCCGCTGCGCGGGCAGTCGAGATCAAGAAATCTGTCTGCACCCATTGTTCGGTCGGTTGCACGGTGATCGCCGAGGTTGATAACGGCGTCTGGACGGGGCAGGAGCCCGGCTTCGACAGCCCGTTCAACATGGGCGCGCATTGCGCCAAGGGCGCGTCAGTGCGCGAACATGCCCATGGCGAGCGGCGCCTGAAATACCCGATGAAGAAAGAAAACGGCGAATGGGTTCGCCTGAGCTGGGAACAGGCGATCAACGAGATCGGCGACGGCATGATGAAGATCCGCGACGAAAGCGGGCCGGATTCAGTCTATTGGCTGGGCTCTGCCAAGCACAGCAACGAGCAGGCCTACCTGTTCCGCAAATTCGCCGCCTACTGGGGCACCAACAACGTCGACCATCAGGCGCGTATCTGCCACTCGACCACCGTGGCGGGCGTGGCGAATACATGGGGCTACGGCGCCATGACCAACAGCTACAACGACATCCACAATTCCAAGGCGATGTTCCTGATCGGCTCCAACCCCGCCGAGGCGCATCCGGTTTCCCTGCTGCACATCCTCAAGGCGAAGGAGCAGAACAACGCGCCGCTGATCGTCTGCGATCCGCGCTTCACGCGCACTGCGGCGCATGCGGACGAGTATGTCCGCTTCCGGCCCGGCAGCGACGTCGCGCTGGTGTGGGGTATCCTGTGGCACATTTTCGAGAATAGCTGGGAGGACAAGGAGTTCATCCGCACCCGTGTCTGGGGCATGGACCAGATCCGCGACGAGGTGAAAAACTGGACCCCCGAAGAGGTCGAGCGTGTCACCGGCGCGCCCGGCGAGCAGCTGGAGCGCGTCGCGCGCACGCTGGTCAACAACCGTCCCGGCACGGTGATCTGGTGCATGGGCGGCACGCAGCACAGCAATGGCAACAACAACACCCGCGCTTACTGTATCCTGCAACTGGCCCTTGGAAACATGGGCCGTCCGGGCGGCGGCACCAACATCTTCCGTGGCCATGACAACGTGCAGGGGGCCACGGACCTTGGGGTTCTGGCCGATACGCTGCCGGGCTATTATGGCCTGGCGGAAGGCTCGTGGCAGCATTGGGCGCGTGTCTGGGAAGAAGACTTGGATTGGCTCAAGGGCCGGTTTTCCGATGCGAGCGTCGGCGACACCAAGATGATGAACCTGACCGGCATCCCGGTCAGCCGCTGGATCGATGGTGTGCTGGAGGACAAGGCCAACCTTGATCAGCCGGACAATACCCGCGCGATGGTTCTGTGGGGTCACGCGCCCAACTCGCAGACCCGGATGAAGGAAATGAAGACGGCGATGGAGCGGCTGGATATGCTGGTCGTGGTCGATCCCTATCCGACCGTGTCCGCCGTGATGCAGGACCGCACCGATGGCGTCTACCTGCTGCCGGCCTGCACGCAGTTCGAGACGCGCGGCTCGGTAACCGCCTCCAACCGGTCGCTGCAATGGCGCGAGAAGATCTTTGATCCGCTTTTTGAATCGCTGCCCGATCATACGATCATGGCGAGGTTCGCCGAGAAATTCGGCTTCCATGACCGTATGTTCCGCAACATCGCCATCGACGATGGTGGCGAGCCGAATGTCGAGGACATCACCCGCGAATTCAACCGCGGCATGTGGACGATCGGCTATACCGGCCAAAGCCCTGAGCGGTTGAAGATGCACATGGCCAGCCAGCACACGTTCGACCGCACGACGCTGCGCGCCAATGGTGGCCCGGCGGATGGCGATGTCTACGGGATGCCTTGGCCCTGCTGGGGCACAGCTGAAATGAACCACCCCGGCACGCCCGTCCTTTATGACATGTCGGTCCCCGTGGCCGAGGGCGGCCTGACCTTCCGCGCCCGCTTCGGCGTGGAGCGCGACGGCGACAACCTACTGGCCGAAGGGGTCTACTCGAAAGGGTCCGAGATCGAGGACGGCTATCCCGAATTCACTATGCAGATGCTGCGGGATCTGGGTTGGGAGGGCGATCTGACACAAGAGGAACGGGCCAGCATCGACCGCGTGGCCGGCTTCCCCGATGGTGCGCCCCTGTCGTCGGAGACTGCTGATGATGGCGGCTCGAATACAGAGCAAGAAGTGGGCGAGACCTCGCAGCAGGGAGAAATACCGTCCGACTACAACGAAAAGACAGGCGGCGTGAACTGGAAGACCGACCTTTCGGGCGGTATTCAGCGCGTTGCCATTGCGCATGGTTGCGCGCCCTTCGGCAACGCCAAGGCGCGCGCCGTGGTCTGGACCTTCCCCGATCCGGTGCCACTCCACCGCGAGCCGCTCTACTCCAACCGCCGTGACCTGGTGGCCGATTACCCGACCTACGAGGACAAGAAGTTCTGGCGCGTGCCGACGATGTACAGCTCGATCCAGACAAACGACTTCTCGGAGGATTATCCGATCATCCTGACCTCCGGCCGCCTGGTCGAATACGAAGGCGGCGGTGATGAAACCCGGTCCAACCCGTGGCTGGCCGAATTGCAGCAGGACATGTTTGTCGAGATCAACATCCGCGATGCCAACAGCTTGGGCGTTCGTGACGGCGCGCAAGTTTGGGTCGAAGGGCCCGAGGGCGGCAAGGTCAAGGTGATGGCGATGGTGACCGAGAGGGTCGGTGAGGGCGTGGCCTTCATGCCGTTCCATTTCGGCGGTCATTTCGAGGGCAAAGACCTGCGCGACAAATACCCCGAGGGGGCCGATCCATATGTCCTGGGGGAATCGTGCAACGTCGCCCAGACCTATGGCTATGACAGCGTGACCCAGATGCAGGAGACCAAGGCGACTCTCTGCAAGATCTGGACAGCATAAGGAGACCGATCATGGCTAGAGCAAAGTTTCTCTGCGACGCTGAACGCTGCATCGAATGCAACGCCTGCGTCACCGCCTGCAAGAACGAACATGAGGTGCCGTGGGGGATCAACCGCCGCAAGGTGGTCACGATCAACGACGGCAAACCGGGCGAGCGGTCGATTTCCGTCGCGTGCATGCATTGCTCGGACGCGCCCTGCATGGCGGTCTGCCCGGTGGATTGCTTTTACCAGACCGAAGACGGTATCGTGCTGCACTCCAAGGATCTGTGCATCGGCTGCGGCTATTGCTTCTACGCGTGCCCGTTTGGCGCGCCGCAATATCCCCAAGCGGGCAATTTCGGATCGCGCGGCAAGATGGACAAGTGCACCTTCTGCGCCGGCGGCCCCGAGGAAAACCACTCCGCGGCCGAGTTTGCGAAATACGGCCGTAACCGCATCGCCGAGGGCAAGTTGCCGATCTGCGCCGAGATGTGCTCGACCAAGGCGCTGTTGGCCGGTGACGGCGATGACGTCTCCAGCATCTATCGCGAACGCATTGTCGCGCGTGGCTTTGGTGCGGGTGCCTGGGGTTGGGGCACGGCGTATGGCCAAAAGGGCGAGGCACGGCAGTAGGGGCGATTGATTTGCCCGCTTTCCCACGCGCCTTTGGACAGGCGGCACTCTGATGGCCGCCTGCCTTTTCCGCCAGAAAAGCGTTTCAGGCTGACGTTGACGCATGACTCTGACCTGAGACGCTGAAGTAAAGGATTGCCCTGATGCTACGCCTCTTCGCCGTTTTCTTGCTGGTTTGCGGCCTGCTGACTCCGGCGTTGGCGCAGCAGGCCACGGTCACCCCGCGCGCTGAAACCGGCGGGGCGCAAACGCTTGATGATATCCTGCGCCGGCAAGCCGAGCAGAAGGTCGACGATTCATTCCGGCGCAACGAAACCGGCGACCCCGAGTCCGCCGCGCCGACGACAGCGCCCCTTGGCACGCTGGGCGGGCAGTCCGATCCCGATCTGTGGCGCGCGCTGCGCTACGATACGGCGGACGTGACCACCCAGGCGCGCGGGCCCGCGTCCAAAACGCTGATTCAGGATGGCGGGATGTGGTGGCTGAAATTCCGCGAAGGTCCGCTGCTGATATACGGCGCGGCGCTTTTGGGCGCCACATTGCTGCTCTTGGCGCTGTTTTACCTGATCCGTGGACGTATCCGTATCGAGGGAGCGAAAACCGGCCGCACGATCACCCGGTTTACCGGGGTTGAGCGGTTTGGCCATTGGCTGTTGGCCGCCTCGTTCCTTATCCTCGGCGTGACCGGCCTGATATCCCTCTTCGGGCGCAAGGTGCTGATCCCGGCCTTTGGGCACGAGGCCTTCTCAATCCTCGCGATCGGGACGAAGTGGATACATAACAACGTCTCCTGGGCATTCATGCTGGCGCTCGTCATCATCTTCGTCTTTTGGGTCATCCACAATCTGCCGGACCGCACGGACCTGAACTGGCTGGCCAAAGGGGGCGGTATTTTTGGGAAAGGCCATCCGCCCGCCAAGAAATTCAACGCGGGGCAGAAACTGATCTTCTGGTCAGTGATCGTGCTGGGCGGGTCGATCTCGGTCTCCGGCCTTTCCCTGCTGTTCCCTTTCGAATTCAACATGTTCGGCGCGACATTTGCGAAACTGAATGACTGGGGCGTGCCGGGGTGGTTTGGTGCGGACCCGCTGCCCTATCCGCTGTCACCGCAGGAAGAGATGCAATATGCCCAGCTGTGGCATGCGATCGTCAGTCTGGTTCTGACGGCCATCATCTTTGCGCATATCTATATCGGCAGCATCGGGATGGAAGGCGCGTTTGACGCGATGGGCAGTGGCGACGTCGAGGAGCAGTGGGCGCGCGAACATCACAGCCTCTGGGTGGACGAGGTGCAGGACGCCGAAATTCGGCAAGGCAGGAAAACCTAGGATGAAAGCGTTCTTGATAGCAATGGTGGCACTCGTGGTCATCACAATCGGCGCCAACCTGATCCTGACGCAGGCTAATTTCTCGTCCGAGGCCGCCTCGGCCTCATCGGGAAATGTTCGGATCGAGGACTAGGCTCGGAATCCGAAAATTGACGTGCGTTGACCTTGGCCGCGCGGCTGCGGTTTCTCCTGCCGAAGTGCTGCGAAGCGGCACGGGTACGATCGACGCCGCCTCTCTCAAAGCGCATCACATGGCATTGCCTCGCGACGCGCTTTAGACGAGGCGCGAGGTTTCCACTGCCGCGCGGACGAAATCGCTGAAGAGGGGGTGCGGCGCGAAAGGCTTGGATTTCAGCTCGGGATGGAATTGCACGCCGATGAACCACGGATGATCCGCCCATTCCACGATCTCGGGCAGGCGACCATCGGGTGACATGCCCGAGAAATGCAATCCGCACTCCTCCAGCTTCTCTCGATACTTGGTATCCACCTCATAGCGGTGGCGGTGGCGTTCCTCGATTGCGGTGGTGCCATAGATCTCGGCGACGCGGCTGCCCTCCTTGAGCGTGGCGTCATATGCGCCAAGACGCATCGTGCCGCCCTTGTCGTCAGTGACCTTGCGTTTGACCTTGGCGTTGCCCTGGACCCATTCCTTCAGATGGTAGACCACCGGCTCGAACCGCCGCACATCGGCCTCGTGGTCGAACTCCTCCGAGCCTGCGGTTGCGATGCCCGCGACATTGCGCGCCGCCTCGATCACGGCCAGCTGCATGCCAAGGCAGATGCCCATATAGGGGATCTTGCGTTCGCGCGCGAATTGGGCCGCCTTGATCTTGCCTTCGGTGCCGCGCTCGCCAAAGCCGCCGGGCACGAGGATGGCGTGGAAGCCTTCGAGATGCATCGCGGGGTCTTCGGTGTCGAAAACCTCGGCATCGACCCATTCCACGTTGACCTTGACCCGGTTGGCCATGCCACCATGGGTCAGCGCCTCCTTGATGGATTTATAGGCATCCTCAAGCTGGGTATATTTGCCGACGATGGCGACATTCACTGCGCCGTCGGTATTATGAATCCGGTCAGCCACGTCCTGCCAGATGCTGAGGTCGGGGCGCGGGGCGGGCGCAATCTGAAACGCGTCCAGCACAGCCTGATCGAGGCCTTCGCGGTGATAGGCCAGCGGCGCCTCGTAGATCGACTTGAGATCATAGGCGGCGACCACGGCCTCCTTGCGGACGTTGCAGAACAGCGCAATCTTCTCGCGCTCCTTTTCGGGGATCGGATGCTCGGACCGGCAGACAAGGATGTCAGGCGCGATGCCGATGCTCTGCAATTCCTTGACGCTGTGCTGGGTCGGCTTGGTTTTCAGCTCGCCGGAGGCGGCCAGGTAGGGCAGCAACGTCAGGTGCATGAAGATGCATTGCCCGCGCGGCTGGTCATGGCTGAACTGGCGGATCGCCTCGAAAAAGGGCAGCCCCTCGATATCGCCTACGGTGCCGCCGATCTCGCAGAGCATGAAGTCGACCTCGTCCTCGCCTACATGCAGGAACTCCTTGATCTCGTTCGTCACGTGGGGAACCACTTGGATCGTCTTGCCCAGATAGTCGCCACGCCGCTCTTTCTCCAGCACGTTGGAATAGATGCGGCCCGAGCTGACAGAATCCGTCATGCGGGCAGGGACGCCGGTGAAGCGCTCGTAATGCCCAAGGTCGAGGTCCGTCTCAGCGCCGTCATCGGTGACGAAAACCTCACCATGCTCGAAAGGGCTCATCGTGCCGGGATCGACGTTGAGGTAAGGATCCAGCTTGCGCAGCCGCACCGAGAAGCCGCGCGCCTGCAGAAGGGCACCAAGAGCAGCCGAGGCAAGGCCCTTGCCCAAAGACGAGACGACACCGCCGGTAATGAAGATGTAACGAGCCATTGGGTGGCGGTCCCCCCGTGTTTATGGGCCGCGCAATCGGGCCGGATCTTGTGCAAAATCGGCGTCAAAAAACCGCAGCACCACGGGACTTGAGCCATAGAGGATTCGGACGCGGCGCGCAACCGCGCCGCAGCAGGATAAAGGGCCGCATCGCTGGGGCCCGGATCACGTGAGTGGATTCAGTCGGCGGTCGGCAGAACCGGCGCGTCATCGCCAGCGGCCGGGGCCAGCGGCGCGGTCAGACCTTCATCTGCCGGAGCCTCGTCACGGGCAGGTGCGTCCGTCAGGCGGTCCAGCACCGAAGAACCTGCCGAGTTGCTGGCCGCGATCACCGTCAGCACCATCGAAGTGCAGATGAAGGCGCCTGCAAGGATCCACGTCACCTTGCCCATCGCCGTGCCGGACGAGCGGCCGGCCACGCGGCCGCCTGCACCGCCACCGCCGCCCATGCCCAGCCCGCCCCCTTCGGAGCGCTGAAGCAGCACGGCGCCGATCAGCGACAGCGCCAGAAGCAGGTGGATGATAAGAACGACGTTTTCCATTGAACGGCCTGCCGGATAGGGAAATCAGAAAATCTGACCCGGTATCTATGGAATTTCAGGCGCCCCCGCAACCCGCCATCGGCAGGCTGGCACGAGGCGCGCGCGCTTTGCGCTTACTCACTGACATCGTCCATGTCCGACTGGCCCGAGAGGCGGCGGCGCAGATGGCTCCAGCTGAGGCCGATGCCAAGAACCAGCGACAGCGCGATCAGCGCCAGCCAGACGATCTGGGAGGTGTCCCTGAGGGTCAGCAGTCCGTAATCATGCAGCACCCACAGGCCCGCCGCGGTGATGGCCAGCACCATCGTCATGCCAAAGCCTCCGATCGAACGCAGCGTCGCACGCAGGTAGACGACATAGACGACCAGCAGCAAGAGACCGGCCAGCACCACCAGCGGCAACTGCTCATCATAGCTTTGCCGCGCCCAGACCACGTAGTTCCACGGCGTGGGGTTGAACGTGGCGGTCAGCAGCACGAAGGCGATCAGCCAGCGCAGCGCGAATCCCATATGCGTCTCCTTATCTCAGCGCGGGTTTGCCTTGGGCGCCGCAGAGGGGCGAGCGGCGGGCAGGCGTTGGGGTCAATGGGACATGACGCGCGGCGACTGTCCAGTGCCGCGCCCCATTTAGAGGTTTCGCCCGCCACGGCGCACCGTTATACCGGCGCGGGTTTTATCCGTAATGACAAGAGGTCCGGCATGGCAAACGTGGTGGTCGTGGGCGCCCAATGGGGCGACGAAGGCAAGGGCAAGATCGTCGATTGGCTGAGCGAGCGCGCCGATGTCATCGCCCGGTTTCAGGGCGGGCATAATGCCGGTCACACGCTGGTCGTGGATGGCAAGGTCTACAAGCTGAACGCGCTGCCCTCTGGCGTGGTGCGCGGCGGCAAGCTGAGCGTCATCGGCAATGGCGTGGTGCTGGACCCCTGGCACCTCGTTGCCGAGATCGAGAAGATTCGCGAGCAGGGCGTCGAGATTTCCCCCGCGACGCTGATGATCGCCGAGAATACGCCCCTGATCCTGCCGATCCATGGCGAGCTCGACCGCGCCCGCGAGGAAGCGGCCAGCAAGGGGACCAAGATCGGCACGACCGGGCGCGGCATCGGGCCGGCCTACGAGGACAAGGTGGGGCGCCGCTCGGTCCGCGTAGCGGATCTGGCGGATGCCGCAACGCTCGAGGCGCGGGTGGACCGCGCACTGCAACACCACGATCCGCTGCGCAAGGGGCTTGGGATCGAGCCGGTGGATCGCGACGCGCTGATCGCACAGTTGCAGGAGATCGCGCCGGCGATCCTCGAATATGCCGCCCCCGTCTGGAAGGTGCTGAATGATCAGCGCAAGGCCGGCAAGCGCATCCTTTTCGAGGGCGCGCAGGGCGCGCTTCTGGATATCGACTTCGGCACCTATCCCTTCGTCACCTCGTCCAACGTGATCGCGGGTCAGGCGGCGACGGGTGTCGGCGTGGGGCCGGGGGCCATCAACTACGTGCTGGGCATCGTCAAGGCTTATACGACCCGCGTGGGCGAGGGGCCGTTCCCGACCGAACTGGACGATGAAAACGGTCAGCGTCTGGGCGAGCGTGGCCATGAGTTCGGCACCGTCACGGGCCGGAAGCGGCGCTGCGGTTGGTTCGATGCGGCCCTCGTGCGCCAGACCTGCGCCACCTCGGGCGTCAAGGGCATCGCGCTGACCAAGCTGGACGTGCTCGACGGGTTCGAGACGCTGCGTATTTGCACGGGCTACGAACTGGACGGCAAGACGCTGGATTACCTGCCGACCGCCGCCGACCAGCAGAGCCGTTGCAAGCCGATTTATGAGGAAATGCCCGGCTGGTCCGAGTCGACCGAGGGCGCACGCAGCTGGGCCGATCTGCCCGCCGGAGCCATCAAGTATGTGCGCCGCGTCGAGGAATTGATCGACTGCCCCGTCGCGCTACTCTCTACCTCTCCCGAGCGGGAGGATACGATCCTGGTGACCGATCCTTTCGCGGATTGACACCTGAAGCGGCGAGGACTCCATGGCCGGGACAAAGTTGAGCTACAAGGCGCGGCGGCGCTGGTCACTGGTGATCCTGCTGATCGGCCTGCCCGCCTATATCGTGGCGGCGATCAGCCTCATCGCCTGGCTGCCGGACATGCACGGAGTCGTGACATTCCTGGTCTATGTGATCGTTGGCTTTGCCTGGATGCTGCCGCTGAAATTTGTGTTTCTGGGGGTTGGCCAGGCCGACCCTGATGCGCCCCGTCCCGAGGATGACGCCCGCTGACGCGGCGGGATTTGAGTATTTTCGCCAAGATGAAGCGGGGACCAGACGCGCAGGGGCGATGCTTTGCGTCGTGGCCGCTTCAATGGCTCTGCAGTCATTGAGGTACGGTGGAGGTCATCCGGGCACTTAGGCGCGTCCGTTTTTCAATCGGCATGTGGAGGTGCGCGCCTGAGGGATCGGCGCGCGGGGACTGCTTTCCACCGGCTACGCACTCTCGTGGGAATTCGTGGGATGAAGCTGGCGCGCGCGCCGTGTCAGATGACCTCCCGCATTCGATCAGCTGTCGAATAGGTGCGAATCCCTAGTGTTTCTCGAGGAACGGCGACTCGCACGGCACGGATTCGCGGCGGCGGGCCTGCCGTTTCTTTCGATTGCGCGACTGGTTGTCAAAAATCTGGGAAATCAGGGGAAATAATTATGTCACCCAAGCTGACGCTAAATATGGTGTTGCGATGCGTGTTCTGGACTAGGTAAAGCGTAACTTCACGATTCTGTGTCACATGATCTTGTTTTGTACCCATGTGGATAACTACATCCAGTGGTCTGTGCGTGCATTTTTTTGTTGCGTGCCATGAATTCCCATGCCATCCCTATAAGCGTGATGAGGGCGGGACGAAGACAAGGGACACCAAACGATCCCGAATAAAACAACCAAAGTCAGGTTTCATACAGGCATCTGCCTTCATCCAAAACGAAGAGATCCGGCGCGCAGCGAGCAGACATCCCCCCAGGTGGCGCGCGTAGCTGGACACCCCGCAAATGCGGGACGAGGGCGGCGGATCGAGCAGTGGCAGCAGCTCGATCCGTCGTTTTCGTTTGAGCGGCGGATACGGCAAACGAGGCAGGGCGAGGGACGCCAAGCGTGGCACGCAGGTTCAGAGGCGAAAGCCATCACAAGGTGGATGCGAAGGGCAGGGTCTCGATCCCGGCCCTTTTCCGCCGTGTGATCGAAGCCTCGGACCCGAACTGGACCGACGGCCTCGCGCCCGAGCTGGTCATCGTCTACGGCGATCACCGCCGCAATTATCTGGAATGTTACACCGTCGAGGCCATCGACGAGGTCGATGCCAAGATCGACGCGATGCCGCGCGGCTCGATGGAGCGCAAGATGTTGCAGCGGCTTTTCCACGGCCAATCCTTTCCCACCACCGTCGACGATACCGGGCGCCTCGTGCTGCCCGCCAAGCTGCGCGCGAAGATCGGCCTCGAGGGCGAGGCGTTCTTTATCGCCGCGGGCGATACGTTCCAGATCTGGAAGCCCGAGACATACGAGGCCGAAGAGGCCGCCAAGACCGAGGAATGGCTGGACGAGCTCCCTGACGATTTCGATCCGCTGATCTTCCTGGACGGCGCCAAGGGGGAATAGGCGATGTCGACGGCTGCCACTTCCTCCGATGATGCTCCTCATATCCCCGTTCTGATTGCGCCACTGATTGACGCGGCATCGCCGATCACCGGCACGTGGCTGGACGGCACGCTGGGCGCGGGCGGATATACCCGCGCGCTGCTGGAGGCGGGGGCGTCCAAGGTGATCGGCGTGGACCGCGACCCGGCAGCGCTCAAGTTGGCCGAGGCATGGGCCGCGCCCTACGGCGACCGGGTGGAACTGGTAGAGGGCGTGTTCTCGCGCCTCGATGAGTATGCAAGCGATCTGGACGGCGTCGTGCTGGACCTTGGCGTCAGCTCGATGCAGCTGGACCAGGCCGAGCGCGGGTTTTCCTTCATGCGTGACGGGCCGCTGGACATGCGGATGAGCCAGGATGGGCCGACAGCCGCCGATCTGGTCAATACCGCCGAAGAGGGCGAGCTGGCCGATATCCTCTATCTTTATGGCGAAGAGCGGGCGAGTCGCCGTATCGCCAAGGCCATCCTGCGGAGGCGCGCCGAGGCGCCCATCACCTCGACCCTCGAGTTGGCCGAGGTGATCGAGAAATGCCTGCCGCGCTCGAAACCCGGTCAGGCGCATCCGGCCACGCGCAGCTTTCAGGCGATCCGCATCGCGGTGAATGACGAATATGGTGAGCTGATCGGCGGGCTTGAGGCGGCTGAGCGCGCGCTGAAGCCCGGCGGGGCGCTGGCCGTCGTGACCTTTCACTCGATTGAGGACCGCATGGTCAAACGGTTCCTGCAGGACCGCTCGGACGGGGGCGGGGGCGGTAGCCGCCACGCGCCGGCCCAAGAGACGCGCCCGCGACAGTTTACGCTGGCCAGCCGCAAGGCGATTACCGCCGACAAAGATGAATTGGCGGCCAATCCGCGCTCGCGAAGCGCCAAATTGCGCGTGGCGATCCGCACGGATGCGGCGCCGGGGGTTACGGACCGCAAGGCATTGGGCATGCCATTGCTCAAAGGGGGGAAGTGATGCGCAGTTTTTTCTACGTTCTCAGTGCACTGGCCGTGATCGGCCTGGCCTATTGGGCCTATCACGAGAATTACCGCACCCAAGCCGCGATCAGCCATGCCGAGCGGCTGGAGGGGCGGATTGCCACCGCGCGCCAGCGCCTGCGCGTGCTCAACGCCGAATGGGCCTATCTCAACCGACCCGACCGCCTGCGCGAGCTGGCGGATATCAACTTTGACCGTCTCGGCCTCATGCCGCTTGAGGCGCAGCAGTTTGGCCGGATAGACGATGTGGATTATCCGCCCGAGGTAGACCTGCGCATTGATTTCTCGGGCTCGGTCGAGGTCAGTAATCAGCCTTCCGAGGAGATGGCAGAATGATTCGCACGCCGCTGCGCCCGCTGGCGCGTATCCTGCCCGCCCGCGCCAAGGGCGAAAACCCCGACGCGATCGAGCGCGAGAATATTCGCCTGCGCCACGAGGCCATGCGCGACAAGGCGCGCCGCCGCGCCGAGGGGCGGCTTCTGGTGCTGGGGGCGACGTTTTTCTGCGCCTTTGCCGTGATCGGCCTGCGCATGGGCGTTCTGGCCCAGACCGAGCCTGCCGAGCCGCGCACCAGCGCGGCGGGCGCCGGTATCCTGGCGCAGCGCGCCGATATCGTGGACCGCGCGGGGCGCATCCTGGCGACCAATTTCGACACGCATAGCCTCTATGCCCAGCCGCAGCAGATGATCGAGCCGGAAAAGGCGGCCAAGGCGCTGGTCCAGATTTTTCCCGATCTGAAGGAGGAGCGCCTGCTCAAGGATTTCTCGGGCAAGCGCAAGTTTCTGTGGATCAAGAAGAAAATCAGCCCCGAGCAGATGCAGGCCGTGCATGATATCGGCGAGCCGGGGCTTCTGTTTGGTCCGCGTGAGATGCGCCTTTACCCCAACGGCACGCTGGCCGCGCATGTGATGGGCGGGGCTGGCTTTGGCCGCGAGGGCGTGCATGCCGCCGAGGTGATCGGCGTCGCGGGCATCGAGAAATATTTTGATGACCGCTTGCGCGATCCGGCTCAGAATCACGAGCCGTTGACGCTGTCGCTGGACCTGCCGGTGCAGGCCGCGGTCGAGCGTGTACTGGCGGGCGGCATGAGCATCATGAACGCCAAGGGCGCCGCCGCTGTGCTGATGGATGTGCAGACGGGCGAGGTGATCTCGATCGCGTCGCTGCCGGATTTCGA
The DNA here is from genome assembly GCF_043355935.2 of Roseovarius roseus. Taxonomy (NCBI): domain Bacteria; kingdom Pseudomonadati; phylum Pseudomonadota; class Alphaproteobacteria; order Rhodobacterales; family Roseobacteraceae; genus Roseovarius; species Roseovarius roseus. The sequence goes on from NZ_JBHFPE020000004.1 coordinate 23,457, forward strand.
TCCAAACGACCGTCCGCGCCCTCTGGTGCAGGGCAATGCGGCGGACAGCCCGCTCTTCAACCGGGCGGTGCAGGGGGTCTATGAGTTGGGCTCGACCTTCAAGATATTCACCACGGCGCAGGCGATGCAGCTGGGGCTGGTCAGCCCGTCGACCATCATCGACGCGACCCCGCCCATGCGTGTCGGCGGCTTTCCCATTGGCGAGTTCAACCGCAAGAATTACGGCATGATCAGCGTGTCGGACGTGATCGTGCACAGCTCGAACCGGGGCACGGGACGCATCGCGCTGGGCATCGGGGCAGAGCGTCAGCAGGACTTCCTGAAATCGCTCGGCTTCTTCAAGCCCGTCGATTTCGAGATGATCGAGGCCAGCGGCGGCCAGCCCCTCTTGCCGAAGCGTTGGACCGAGCTGTCGACCGTGACCATCTCCTACGGTCATGGCCTGTCATCCAGCCCGCTGCACCTGGCCGCGGGCTATGCCGCAATCGCCAATGGCGGGCGCTATGTCAAGCCGACGCTGCTGAAGCAGGACGGACCGCAAATGGGCGAGCGCGTCATGTCCGCCGCCGTTGCCGCCGAGTCGCGCAAGATGCTGCGCGCGGTGGTGACCAACGGCACCGCCTCCATGGGCGAGGTGCCCGGCTACAAGGTGGGCGGCAAGACCGGAACGGCGGACAAGCCCAAGGAAAACGGCGGCGGTTATTACGAGGATAAGGTGATCGCCACCTTCGCCTCGATGTTCCCCGCCGATGATCCCAAATACGTGCTGGTGGTTACGCTCGATGAGCCGGTCGAGACATCCGGGGACAAGCCGCGCCGCACGGCGGGCTGGACGGCGGTGCCGGTCGCGTCCGAGATCGTGGCGCGCGTGGCACCCCTTTTGGGCCTGCGCCCCGAGATTGAAGAGATGCCCTTGACTGATGTAACGCTGACATCCATGGCAGACGGCGACTAGGCAGCAGGCGAGGCGGGCAGAGTATGAGCGGCGGGCAGGCAAGGACATTGGCGCAGCTGGGGATTGCGGCCAAGAACGGCGCGCAGGCCAAGGTGACGGGACTGGTGATCGACAGCCGCCAGGTGCGCGATGGCAGCCTCTTTGCCGCGCTGCCGGGCACGCGGGTGCATGGCGGCGAATTTATCCAATATGCGCTGCGCATGGGCGCGTCCGCCATCCTGACCGATGCTGAGGGCGCGAGAATCGCCAAGGATGTGCTGGCCGGATCCAACGCCGCGCTGGTCGTGACCGAGGATGCGCGCGCCGCGCTCTCCTGCGCCGCCGCGCTCTGGTTCGGCGCGCAGCCCGAGGTGATGGTCGCGGTGACCGGCACCAATGGCAAGACATCCGTCGCCAGTTTCACGCGCCAGATCTGGCAGGCGATGGGACTTGAGGCGATCAACGTGGGCACAACCGGCGTCGAGGGCAGCTATGCCGCGCCGCTGGCGCATACGACGCCCGATGCAATCACCCTGCACAAGGTGCTGGCGGATGCCGCCCATGCAGGCGTCACCCATGCCGCGATGGAGGCGTCGAGCCACGGCCTCGATCAGCGCCGCCTCGACGGGGTGCAACTGGTCGCCGCCGCCTTCACCAATTTCAGCCAGGACCATCTGGACTATCACCACACGTTCGAGGCCTATTTCGATGCCAAGGCGGCGCTTTTCACCCGCGTTCTGCCCGAGGGCGGCGTGGCCGTGATCAACATGGATGATCCCAAGGGCGCCGACATGGCCGATCTGGCCGAGGCGCGCGGTCAGGACGTGCTGCGGGTGGGGCGGCACAACACGGCGCAGCTGCGGCTGCTCAGCCAGCGCTTCAATCCGACGGGGCAGTCGCTGCGCTTTTCGTGGCTGGACGAGATCCAGCAGATCGATCTGCCGCTGATCGGCGGGTTTCAGGGCGAAAATCTGCTTGTTGCCGCAGGCCTTGCCATCGGCGCGGGCGCGGATGCGAACCGCGTGTTCCAAGTCCTGCCCGAGATGCAGACAGTGCGCGGCCGGATGCAGCTGGCCGCGACACGGCGGAGCGGCGCGGCGGTGTTCGTCGATTTCGCCCATACGCCTGATGCCGTCGCCATCGCGATCGAGGCGCTGCGTCCGCATGTGCAGGGCCGCCTCGTTGCCATCATCGGTGCGGGCGGTGACCGCGATGCGAAGAAACGCCCCCTGATGGGGCAGGCGGCGGCGCAGCACGCCGACCTCGTGATCGTCACCGACGACAACCCGCGCAGCGAAGACCCCAGTGCCATCCGCGCCGCCGTGATGGAAGGCTGCCCCGAGGCCGCCAATGTCGGCGACCGCGCCGAGGCCATCCTGCGCGGCGTCGATGCACTGGGGCCCGGCGATGCGCTGCTCATTCTGGGCAAGGGCCATGAGACGGGCCAGACGGTTGGCACTGACGTTCTGCCCTTCGACGACGCCGAGCAGGCCAGCGTCGCGGTCATGGCGCTCGATTCTGCCCAAGCGGGAGAGGGCGCGTGACCCTCTGGACGGCGAGGGAGGCCGCGGCTGCCACCGGGGGCCGCCTTCAGGGCGATTGGACGGCGAATGGCGTGTCCATCGATACCCGCACATTGTCGCCCGGCGATATCTTCGTCGCCCTCGCCGCCGCCCGCGACGGGCATGAGTTCGTCGCGCAGGCGCTGAAGGCGGGCGCCGCCGCGGCGCTGGTCAGCCGGGTTCCCGAGGGCGTCGGCGAGGATGCGCCCCTTCTCATCGTGCCGGATGTGCTGGAGGCGCTGGGCGCGATGGGCCGCGCGGGCCGCGCACGGACGGAGGCCCGCGTCGTTGCGGTGACCGGTTCGGTGGGCAAGACCTCGACCAAGGAAATGCTGCGCGATGTTCTCTCGGCTCAGGGCCGCACCCATGCCGCCGAGGCCAGCTACAACAACCATTGGGGCGTGCCGCTAACGCTTGCGCGGATGCCGCGGGACACGGAATTCGCCGTTATCGAGATCGGCATGAACCATCCCGGCGAGATAGGCCCGCTGAGTAAAATGGCCCGCCCGCATGTGGCGATGATCACCACCGTCGCCGCCGCCCATCTGGAGGCGTTCGACAATATCGAAGGCATCGCCCGTGAAAAGGCGGCCATCTTCGAGGGGCTGGAGCCCGGCGGCACCGCGATCATCAATGCCGATCTGCCCACGACGCCGATCTTGGTCGAGGCGGCCAAGCGGGCTGGCGCGCGGATCGTGCCCTTCGGCATCGCCAGCGACATGTATCATCTGGACGATGTCAGTCTGGCCAATGACCGCACCATCGTGCGCGCCAATCTGGGCGGCGCGCCAGTCATCTTCAAGATCAGCTCGGCGGGCCGTCACTTTGCGATGAACGGTCTTGGCGTGCTGGCTGCCTGCGACGCGCTGGGCGCCGACACGGGCCTTGCCGCGCCCGATCTTGCGCGCTGGCAGCCACCCGCCGGGCGCGGCACCCGCGAGGTGCTTGAGCTGGACAGCGGCGACGAGGAGTGGACGCTGGACCTGATAGACGACGCTTTCAACGCCAACCCCACTTCGATGGCAGCCGCGCTTGAGGTGCTGGCGGCCAGCACCCCGCGCGACAATATAGGACGCATCGCCAAGGGCCGTCGCATCGCCATCCTCGGCGACATGCTGGAACTGGGCGAGGGCGAGGCCGAGATGCACCGCGCACTGGTGGAGCTGCCGCACATCGGCGCGTTGACCACCGTGCACTGCGTCGGCCCCCGCATGCGCGCGCTGTGGAAGGCGCTGCCGCGCGCGCAAAGAGGGCGGTGGCACGAGACAGCCGAGGAACTGGCGCTCAAGGTGCATGGCGTGATAGACGCGGGCGACGTGCTGCTGATCAAGGGATCGAAGGGCAGCAAGGTGAGCGTCATTGTCGACGCTCTGCGCAAATCGCGGCGGGCAAACTGCCCCCAGACGAGGGATGATTGAATGTTGTACTGGCTCACCGCCCTGTCCGATGGCGGCGATTTCTTCAATCTTTTCCGTTATATCACGTTCCGCACGGGCGGCGCCTTCCTGACGGCGCTGATCTTCGGCTTTCTGTTCGGCCCGCCGCTGATCAACGTCCTGCGCAAGCGGCAGGGCAAGGGGCAGCCTATCCGCACCGACGGGCCTGAGGGGCATTTCGACAAGGCGGGCACGCCGACCATGGGCGGGCTTTTGATCGTCGGCGCGCTGCTGACCTCGACGCTGCTCTGGGCGCGGCTCGATAACCCCTTTATATGGGTCGTCCTTTTCGTCACGATCAGCTTTGGCGCCATCGGCTTTGCCGATGATTATGCCAAGGTGTCCAAGCAGAACCACAAGGGCGTTCCCGGCAAGCTGCGCCTCGCGCTCGGCTTTCTCATCGCCGCCATCGCGGCCTATTGGGCATCGGCCTATCACCCCGAGGCGCTGCAATACCAACTGGCGCTGCCGGTCTTCAAGGATACGCTGATCAATCTGGGCCTCTTCTTTGTGCCGTTTTCCATGATCGTGATCGTTGGCGCGGCCAATGCGGTGAACCTTACGGACGGCCTCGACGGGCTGGCGATCATGCCCGTTATGATCGCCTCGGCCACTTTGGGCGTCATTGCCTATGTCGTGGGCCGCGTCGATTTTACTGAATATCTCGATGTGCATTACGTGGACGGCACCGGCGAGATCCTGATTTTCGTCGCGGGCCTTGTCGGCGGCGGCCTTGGCTTTCTGTGGTACAACGCACCGCCTGCCGCCGTCTTCATGGGCGACACCGGATCGCTCGCCCTTGGTGGCGCACTGGGCGCGATTGCCGTGGCCACCAAGCACGAGATCGTGCTGGCCATCGTCGGCGGCCTCTTCGTGGTCGAGGCGCTCAGCGTCATTATTCAGGTGCTCTACTTCAAGCGCACGGGCAAGCGCGTGTTCCTGATGGCCCCGATCCACCACCATTATGAGAAAAAAGGCTGGGCCGAACCTCAGATCGTCATCCGCTTCTGGATCATCGCGCTGATCCTCGCGATGATTGGTCTTGCGACGCTGAAGGTGCGCTAGGCGCAGGTTCCGGGGGGAAAGCCATGATACCAGTTCGCGGATACGAGGGCGCTCGGGTCGCCATTCTCGGCCTTGGCCGCTCGGGCCTGTCGGCGGCGCGCAGCCTTGAGGCGGGGGGCGCCACGCCTGTCTGCTGGGACGATAACGAGGCCGCGCGGGACAAGGCCGAGGAATACGGGCTGGAGGTTCTGGACCTTGGCCGCGAGGGCGCGTTTCACGGCATCGCGTGCCTGATCGTCAGCCCCGGCATTCCGCATCTCTACCCGGCGCCGAACCGAATCGTGGCTGCCGCGCAGGCGGCGGGCGTTCCGGTGGACAATGATATCGGCCTTTTCTTTCGCAGTTTCGCGGGCGCGGAGTGGAATGATTTTGACCAGCCGCCGCGCGTCATTGCCGTCACGGGGTCCAACGGCAAATCCACGACCGCAGCGCTGATTCATCACATCCTGCGCGAGGCGGGGCGCGATGCGCAGCTGGCGGGCAATATCGGGCGCGGCGTGCTGGATATTGACCCGCCTCAGGATGGCGGCGCCGTGGTCCTGGAGCTGTCGAGCTATCAGACCGAGCTGGCCCGCGCCCTGACGCCCGACATCGCGATCTTTACCAACCTTTCCCCTGATCACCTCGATCGTCATGGCGGCCTTGGCGGGTATTTCGCGGCCAAGCGCCGCCTCTTTGCCGAGGGCGGGCCGGACCGCGCCATCATCGGCGTGGACGAAGCCGAGGGGCGTTTCCTCGCCGGGCAACTGAGCGAGGGCGCGGCGGATGACCGGGTGATCCGGGTCTCCGTTGCGGAAAAGCTCACCGGCCCGGGCTGGCAGGTCTTTGCGCGCAAGGGGTTCCTCAGCGAGTATCGCAAGGGTCGGCAGGCGGGCAGCATCGACTTGCGCCCCATCAAGGGGTTGCCAGGCGCGCACAACCACCAGAACGCCTGTGCTGCCTATGCGGCCTGCCGCGCCATCGGCCTCGCGCCCCGCGTGATTGAACAGGCCATGCATTCCTATCCCGGCCTGCCGCATCGCAGCCAGGTGATCGCCGAGGCGCATGGCGTCGCTTACGTCAATGACAGCAAGGCGACCAATGTTGACAGCGCGCTGAAGGCGCTGCAGGCGTTCAGGAGCATCCGCTGGATCTGTGGCGGGCTGGAGAAGCAGGGCGGGCTGAGCGCGCTGGCCCCCGCACTGGGCAATGTGGCCTGCGCCTATGTCATCGGGCGCGAGGCCGCGCATTTCGCGATGCAACTGGAGGGGATCGAGGCGCAGGTCTGCACCACCATGGCCGAGGCCGTGCGCCGTGCCCATGCCGAGGCGCAGCCGGGCGATACCGTGCTGCTGGCGCCAGCCGCCGCCAGCTTTGACCAATATGACAGTTTCGAGCGGCGCGGCGAGGATTTCGCCGCCTGCGTGGCCGCGGCACTCGGCTCTGGTCAATAGCGGCTGCGCGCGCTATCTCGGGCGGCGAACGTTTCCAGAGATTTCTTGGGGGTCACATGCCCGATAGCACAGCCTACAGAACGCCCGGCCCGGTCGAAGCCGACCTGCGCACGGCCATGTCGAGCACCGAGGAGATCATTGCAGAGGCGCGCGCGGGCCGGATCTTTATCCTAGTCGATCATGAGGACCGAGAGAATGAGGGCGATCTGGTGGTGGCCGCCGAATTCGCGACGCCCGAGGCGATCAACTTCATGGCAACGCATGGCCGCGGCCTGATCTGCCTGCCGATGACGGCCGAGCGGGTGGATCGCCTGGGCCTGCCAATGATGGCCGTCAACAATTCCTCGCGCCACGAGACGCCCTTTACCGTGTCGATCGAGGCGCGCGAGGGCGTGTCTACAGGTATCTCGGCGCCCGACCGCGCGCATACCGTGGCCACCGCCATCAACGAGCAGAACACGATGGCCGCGCTGGCGACGCCCGGCCATATCTTTCCGCTGCGTGCGCGGCAGGGCGGCGTGCTGGTGCGCGCCGGTCATACGGAGGCTGCCGTCGATATCGCGCGGCTGGCGGGGCTGAACCCCTCTGGCGTGATCTGCGAGATCATGAAGGCCGACGGCACCATGGCGCGCCTGCCCGACCTGATCGAGTTCGCCAAGGAACACGGGCTGAAGATCGGCACGATCAGCGATCTGATCGCCTACCGGCACAAGCACGACAACCTCGTGCGCGAGCTGCGCCGTGAAAAGGTGACCGCCCATATCGGCGGTGAGTGGGAGATGCGGATCTTTGCTGATCAGATCAGCGGGACCGAGCATGTCGTGCTGGTGAAGGGCGATCTGACCGACGGTGCGCCGGTTCTGGCACGCACGCATGCCCTGAATGCTCTTGAGGACGTGCTGGGAATTGGCGGCGCGCCCGCGGGCAAACTGCGCAGCGCGATGCAGATCATCGCGGACGAGGGGCGCGGCGCTATCTTCCTCTTCCGCCAGCCCCGGCCCGAACTGGCCGAGGAGCTGGACGAGGACGGCCCGCGCACCATCAAGCATACCGGCCTTGGTGCGCAAATCATGTCGACCATGGGCATCCACGAGCTGATCCTCGTGACCGACAATCCCGAGACGCGCTATTTGGGCCTTGACGCTTATGGCATCTCGATCACGGGCACGCGCCCGCTCAGCAAAGGATAAGGCGATGGCCGGCACCGAATATACCATGCCCCGCGCAGAACTTGAGAGGCCCGCGAAACTGCTGATCGCCGTCGCGCCCTTTTACCGTGACATCGCGGACAATCTGATCAAGGGCGCCGTGGCCGAGATCGAGGCGACGAGCGCGACTTATGACCTGGTCGAGGTGCCCGGCGCGCTGGAGTTGCCCACGGCCATCGGCATCGCCGAGCGTCTGAGCAATTTCGACGGCTATGTTGCCCTCGGCTGCGTCATTCGCGGCGAGACGACGCATTACGAGACGGTCTGCAACGATTCCAGCCGCGGCATTACCCTGTTGGGTCTGCAAGGGGTGTGCATCGGCAACGGCATCCTAACGGTTGAAAATCGCGATCAGGCCGAGGTGCGGGCCGATCCCGCGCGCATGAACAAGGGGGCAGGGGCCGCCGCCGCCGCCTTGCATCTGATCGCGCTGACCCGTAAATGGGGCGCGCCGCGCAAGGGCGTCGGCTTTATGCCCGGCGCGGACGAATTGCAGATTGCGGGCAAACCCAAGGATACTCCCACGGCATGACAGACGCGGCATCTATTTCCGGCAATCAGCGGCGCAAGATGCGCTCGGCCGCGCGGCTCTATGCCGTGCAGGCGCTGTTCCAGATGGAGCATTCGGACCAGAATGTGAATTCCGTCTATCTGGAATTCCTCGATCACCGTTTCGGCGCGGAATTCGATGACGAGACCGATATGATCGAGGGGGATCAGGATCATTTTCGCATGGTTCTGGACCGCGCCGTCGATCAGCAGCGGCCCATCGACCAGATGACCGACCGCGCGCTGGTGGCCAAATGGCCGATCGCCCGGATCGACCCGACCCTGCGCGCGCTGTTTCGCGCCGCCGGGGCCGAATTTCTGGGCGATGAGACGCCCCCGCGCGTGATCATCACCGAGTATGTCGACGTCGCGACCAGCTTTTTCCCTGAAGGGAAGGAGCCGAAATTCGTCAATGCGGTGCTGGATCACATGGCGCGCGAGGCGCGGCCCGAGGCGTTCTAGCCCGCAGTCATGTTCCGCAACGAAAATGCGCCGCGTCCAAGCCGGACGCGGCGCTTTGCGTTTTTGCGGTGAGGGCGCCGCTCAGGCGTCTGCCATCATGCCTTTTTCCTGAGCCAGTTCGCGCATACGCTCCTGCAGCTTCTCAAAGGCGCGCACCTCAATTTGGCGAATGCGTTCGCGGCTGACATCATACTGCCCGCTCAGCTCTTCCAGAGTGACGGTCTGGTCGCTGAGGCGGCGCTGGGTCAGCACGTCCTTCTCGCGGTCGTTCAGCACGTCCATAGCCTCGGCCAGCATCTCGCGACGCGCGGTCAGCTCATCCCGCTCTTCGTAGTCGGTAGCCTGATCGGCGTCCTCGTCCTCAAGCCAGTCCTGCCATTGCATCGTGCCTTCGCCTTCGGAGCCGACCGTGGCGTTGAGCGACGCATCGCCACCCGACATGCGCCGGTTCATCGAGATGACTTCGGCCTCGGTCACACCCAACTGAACAGCGATTTTCTTGACGTTCTCTGGACGCAGGTCGCCCTCTTCGAGTGCGCCGATCTTGTTCTTGGCCTTGCGCAGGTTGAAGAACAGTTTCTTTTGCGCCGAGGTGGTGCCGAGCTTCACAAGGCTCCACGAGCGCAGGATGTATTCCTGAATGCTGGCGCGAATCCACCACATCGCATAGGTCGCTAGGCGAAAGCCCTTTTCAGGATCGAAGCGTTTGACAGCCTGCATCAGGCCCACATTCGCCTCCGAGATCACCTCGGCCTGCGGCAGGCCGTAGCCGCGATACCCCATCGCGATTTTGGCCGCGAGTCGCAGGTGCGACGTCACCATGCGGTGCGCCGCCTCAGTATCCTCCTGCTCGACCCAGCGTTTGGCCAGCATATATTCCTCTTCGGGCTCGAGCAGCGGAAATTTGCGGATTTCCTGCATGTATCGGTTCAGCCCGCCTTCCGGCGTCGGTGCCGGCAGATTTGCGTAATTTGCCATATCTTGCCCCTTTGCATGCCGTGATGTTTACGGCTTTAACATCTATTTGGGCGCTGCCTCGCGCGTTTTCAATGCGTGTCGCATCATTGACTTAACTTATCATGAACCGCGCTCGTTCCTTGCGCCAGCCATGTGACAGCGTGCTCACGCAACCGTGCTGGGATCGGGATCCGGTGTGAGGGCGGCAATCAGTTCGGTCATGTCGGCGGGCAGGGGGGCCTCGAACAGCATCTCTTCGCCGCTCAGCGGATGGGCGAACCCCAGGCTGGCCGCATGCAGCGCCTGCCGGCCAAACCCCTGCGCCATCGCGGCCCCGGCGGGCGGCAGCGCCTTCTGCGCCAGCTTGCGGCCCGCGCCATAGACCGGATCGCCGATCAGGCCGTGGCCCGCATAGGCCATGTGTACGCGGATCTGATGCGTGCGTCCTGTCTCCAGCCAGCATTCCAGCAGCGCACAGGCGCCCGGCGTGCCGAACCGTTCCAGCGTGCGGGCGCGGGTGACGGCATGCCGACCACCTGACCAGCACACGGCCTGCTTTTGTCGATCGGTGCGGTGGCGCGCCAGGTGCGAGACGATGCGCAGGATGTTGCCCGGCTCGAAATCCACGCCGCGCAGGCCGCGCAGGCGCGGGTCCGACGCCTCGGGCGTGCCGTGGCAGAGCGCGATATAGCGCCGCTGCGCCGTGTGTTTGGCAAACTGGGCGGCAAGCCCGTGATGCGCCGCATCGGATTTTGCCACCACCAGAAGGCCGCTGGTGTCCTTGTCAATGCGGTGCACGATGCCGGGCCGTTTCTGCCCGCCGACGCCGGACAGATCGCCACCGAAATGATGCAGAAGGGCGTTGACCAGCGTGCCGCCTGGCGTGCCGGGGGCAGGGTGGACGACCATGCCCGCAGGTTTGTTGACGACCAGCAGATCCGCGTCCTCGTAGAGGATATCCAACTCGATATCCTCGGGCAGGATATGCGTATCCTCGGCCACGGGCACGGTGATGACGACCTCGTCATCTTCGGCCACGCGTGCCTTGGGGTCGGTCACCACGGCGCCGTTGATGCGGATCTGCCCCTCTGCGATCAGCCTTGTGAGGCGCGTGCGCGACAAGGCCGCATCCTCAGGCACGTCACGCGCCAGCGCCTTGTCAAGGCGCGGCGGCGGGTCCATACCGATCCGCACAGTCAAAGAGGTCGAGCCCATGGATGAAGATCCCCAGATGCAGCCGGTCGATCCGGCGATGGTGCGATATCTGCGCGTGCTGGTCACCGTGCTGTCCGCGACCATGATCATCGGGTTCATAGTGATCGTGGCGCTCTTTGTCACCCGCTTCGCGCGCGGGGCCGATGTGACGCTGCCGGACGCAATCGCGCTGCCCGAGGGCGCCGCGCCTGCCGCTTTTACCCAAGGGGATGACTGGTATGCTGTGGTCACCGAAACGGACGAGATCCTGGTCTATGACCGCACCACTGGCCAGCTGCGCCAGACGATCCGCATCGACATTTCCCAATGAAGTGAGGGTGGTACCACCTCCCCGGCTCGAACGGGGGACCTCTTGATCCACAATCAAGCGCTCTAACCAACTGAGCTAAGGCGGCACTGGTGGCCGATTTAGCCCCGGCGCCGCATGATTGCAACCCAAAAGCGCGTGAATATGCGTGCCTGTTTGCCCTTGGCCGATGCCGTACGCAGGGGGGATGCGCCTTGCCAATCCGGGCGTGCCGGGCTATCCCCGCCGGCAGCGAAAAGGAGCCGCATCATGGGCATCAACAGCGAACGCGACGTCGAGGCCAACCTGCAGATCGGGCCGACTGATCAGGGCATGGTGCGAATCTATGTCGAATCGCAGGGCGTGGAGATCCCGATGGATTTCACCCCCGAAGAGGCCGAGGAGATCGCGGCCGAGATCATGGCCGCCGCCAAAGGCGCAGCGGCCTCTTGACATAAAGTCACACCTTCGGATCGCGCCAGCCTTGCAGGCGCCGCGCAGCGTCGCGGGCAAACTTGCGCGTGACGGCGGTGCGCCGTGCGCCGGCCAACCTGGTCTCCGGGCCCATCCGGATGATTTCGGCGCCATAGCCGTCGGCCCGGATCAAGCCGGTTTCCTCTGGGAGAATTTCAGCCGGGAAATTGGCATCGACGGCCCAGAAAAACCGGTCGGCCCAGTCCAGATAACCATGCCATTTGCTGTCGGACATGAAATCGGCGCGGCTGGATTTGCACTCGATCACCCATAGCTCACCCTTGGGTCCCAGCGCCATGACATCGACGCGGCGCCCCCGCTCGGGAACATATTCCTCAAGCGCAGCAAAGTTCATTTCGTCCAGATGGCGGCACACGCCGCGCGCCAAGATCTGGCCGGGCTGGCGGAGGATGAGAGACGTTTCCTGCATGGCCGCAATTATGAACAAAGGCCGAACATCTGCAACCCCTTGTCGTGGGCCCCGATGAGGCCTATCTCAGGCAGTGGCGGGTTCTGCCCTTCTCGTGATCGGTTTCATTCCAGTGGCCTTAATCACTTCCGAGGGAGCTGGCTCTGTCCTGGCCCTGGTCAGGTTACCCGGCGCCCACCTGTATATGCAGGCTCTCGGGAATGAGGAACCAAACGGTTGCGTGCGGGCCCGCCACTTTCGCGCAACCTTGATGACTGGCGCTCAACGGCGCTCGCGGCTGCGGGCCTCGACCGGGATGGGAATCATCTGGCCATCGTCGTACTCCCGGTGACCGCCGCCACCGCGCGGTCCGTGATCATCATCGTCCTTGCCACCATTGCGGGCCATGGCGCATTTCAGACCGGCAAAGACCGATCCGATCGCCAGCCACATCAGGGCTGCGGCGCTCCAGACACCGCCGGAGAGGGCCACGACATGCTGCAACTGACCGGTATCAAGCCAGAATAGCAGAGCCACCATCGCCGCCGCCATCGCAAAGCCTGCGACTGCGTGGCGGGCGTAGGCCCGTCCGAACTGGATGAGACTGGATTTTGGCATGTATCATCCCCCAATGATTGCTCTTTATTAAAAATAGTCTGGATACGCGGCAGCGCAAGCGGCCCGGCGATAATTAGCCGATATACCTTAACGTGATGTGGCCGTGGCTAGACAGCCACGGCGGGCATTGTCGTCGGCATGTTTGAGCCGGAGATTCCGCGCGCTTTTTCGATGTAAGAAAACGGGGCGCCAAGGCGCCCCGTCTTGTGTTCGGAGGTGGGCGCGCTCAGTCCTCCATCGCCTCCAATTCGTCTATCATGCCGGAAATCATGTCGAGGCCTTTGTCCCAGAACTTCGGGTCGCTCGCATCAAGGCCGAAGGGCTTGAGCAGGTCGGAGTGGTGCTTGGACCCGCCCGCCTTCAGCATGTCGAAATACTTGTCCTCGAAGCCATCGGGGTTTTCTTCGTAAACGGCGTAGAGCGCGTTCACGAGGCCGTCGCCGAAGGCATAGGCGTAGACGTAAAAGGGCGAATGGACGAAATGGGGAATATAGGCCCAGAATGTCTCGTACCCGTCCATGAAGTCGAAGGCCGGTCCCAGTGACTGCGCCTGCACGGACATCCAGAGCGCGTTGATATCGTCCGGTGTCAACTCGCCCTCGCGGCGGGCGGCGTGCAGCTTGCACTCGAAATCATAAAAGGCGATCTGCCGCACGACCGTGTTGATCATGTCCTCGACCTTGCCGGCCAGCATCACCTTGCGCTCGGCCTTGTCCTTGGCATTTTCCAGCATCCGGCGGAAGGTCAGCATCTCTCCAAAGACCGAGGCCGTTTCGGCCAGAGTGAGCGGGGTGGAGGACAACAGCTCGCCCTGATCCGCCGCCAGCACCTGATGCACGCCGTGCCCCAGCTCATGCGCCAGCGTCATCACGTCGCGCGGTTTGCCAAGATAGTTCAACATCACGTAAGGATGCACGTTCGTCACCGTCGGATGCGCGAAGGCACCCGGCGCCTTGCCCGGCTTGACGCCGGCATCGATCCAGCCCTTGTCAAAGAAGGGCTGCGCCAGATCGCCCATGCGCGGATCGAACTCGGTGTAGGCGTTCATCACCGTATCGCGCGCATCGCTCCAGCCGACGATCTTGGTCTGCTCCATCGGAAGGGGGGCGTTGCGGTCCCAGACTTGCATGCGGTCGAGGCCCAGCCATTTGCGCTTGAGCTCGTAATACCGGTGGCTCAGCTTGGGGTAGGCGGCGACGACCGCGTCGCGCAGCGCCTCAACCACCTCAGGCTCGACATCATTGGCAAGGTGCCGTCCGGTCTGGGCAGTAGGCATGCCGCGCCAGCGGTCGATGACTTCCTTTTCCTTGGCTGACGTGTTGTGCACGCGGGAAAACGTTCGGATGTTTTCGCCAAAGACGCGGGCGAGCGCGCGGCTCGCCGCCTCCCGCTTGGAGCGGTCCTGCTCGGTCAGAAGGTTCAACGTGCCCTCGATGCCCAGTTCTTCGCCGTCGACGTCAAAGGTGAGCCCGGCAATCGTCTCGTCAAAAAGCCGCTCCCACGCGTCGCCGACGACGCCCATGTCGTGCAGGAACTTCTCCATCTCATCCGATAGCTGGTAGGGCTTCATCGCGCGGATGCGGTCCAGTACGGGCTTGTAGCGGGCCAGATCGGCGTTCTGCTCCAGAAGGCCCGACAGGTGATCCTCATCCAGCTTGTTCAGCTCAAGCGTGAAGAAGACGAGAGGTGTGGTGAAATTGGTAATCTTTTCCTGCACATCCGAGAGGAACTTCGTGCGCGAGGCGTCGGTGGTCAGCTGGTGGTAGCGCAGACCGGCAAAGGACATGATGCGCCCGGCGATATTGCTGATCGCCTCGTCGCGGTGGATGCATTTCAGCAGGCCATCCGCGTCCAGATCCGCCAACTTGCCCTCGTAATCGGCGGCAAAGGCGGCGCATTCGGACTCAAGCCAGTCCATGTCGCGCTTGAGTTCAGGCGCGTCCGGGGCGGTGTAAAGATCGCTCAGATCCCATTCCGGCAGATCGCCCAGATCCTTCCCCTTTGCATTGGCGTTGGCGTCATGGGCGGGCTGGGAAAGATGGATCATCGGGCAAGCTCCTGAAAAATGCGTTGCGTTAGACATAGGCGGCGCGCGGCGCGCGCTCAAGGGGGCCATTTTACCCGTATTGGCGCAGCATCTCGTGCAGGTCGTCCAAGGTATTCGCCTCCTGCAGCGGCTTGTCATGGCGCCAGCGTTTCATGCGGGGAAACCTGAGGGCGACGCCGGATTTATGACGCGGCGAGGGGGCGATGCCCTCGAAGGCGATTTCAAACACATGCTCGGGTGTGACCTGTCGAACGGGGCCGAACCTCGCTTGGGTATTGCGGCGCACCCAAGCGGTGATCTTGCGGAATTCGGTGTCGGTGAGGCCGGAATACGCCTTGGTGAAGGGGACCAGATCATTGCCGCTCCAGACGGCGAAGGTGAAGTCGGTAAAGAGGTTCGCGCGCCGCCCGGATCCCTGCTGTGCGTAGATCATCACCGCGTCGATGGTCAGCGGGTCCAGCTTCCACTTCCACCAATCGCCGCGCTTGCGCCCCGCGTGATAGGGGCTGGCAGCGGATTTGAGCATCATACCCTCGGAGCGGTTCTCGCGCGCGGTGCTGCGGACTTCCGTCAGCGCCTCCCAGCTGTCATAGGCGATCAGTGGGGAGGGGCGCACAGGCGCCTCCTCGGGCAGCCGGGCCAGCAGGCTATCCATCCGCGCGCGCCGCTCGGAAAAGGGCTGGCTGCGCAGGTCTTCGCCATCCTCCTCCAACAGATCATAGGCCAGAAGGATCACCGGCGCGCTTTTAAGCAAGGTTTTTGGCACGGTTTTCCGCCCGATCCGCTTTTGCAGATCGTTGAAGGGCAGCGGGGCGGCGCCGTCCCAGGCCACGATTTCGCCATCCAGCACGGTGCCTGGGGGCAGGAAATCGGCGGCCTTGGCGAATTCGGGGAACCTATCAGTCATCAACTCTTCGCCGCGCGACCAGACGAAGTGCGCATTGCCGCGCGCGATCAGCTGGCCGCGGATGCCGTCCCATTTCCACTCGGCCAGCCAGTTTCCCGGATCGCCCAGCGTCTCCGGCTCTTCTTCCAAGCCATAGGCTAGGCAGAAGGGGTAGGGCCGCGATTGCACCGCCTCGGGATCTGGCGCCTCGATCAGCGCGCGATAGCTGGTGGTGTCGGGCGTCCAGTTACCCATCAGGCGATGGGCCAGCTCCGCCTCGTCATGGCCGGTGGCGGCGCTGAGCGCGCGGGTCATGAGCTTGCGACTGATCCCGACGCGGAAGCCGCCTGTCAGCAGCTTGTTGAAGACCAGCCGCTCGGCAGCATCCATCTGGTCCCATGCGTCCAGAACGGCGGATTTGCGCGCCTCCTCCTCGGCGCCATTGAGGCCGCGCAGATATCCGATCCAATCGGTCAGGCTGCGATCCTGTGTGCGGCTGGGCAGCGGCAGGATGAGGGCGATTGTCTCGGCCAGGTCGCCCACGATTGGATAGCTTTCCTCGAAGAGCCAGAGGGGGATGCCCGCCCGCTCGGCCGCCCATTCGCGCAGTTTTGTCGTCGTGATCGCGCGGCGCGGGCGGCGGCCCGAGAAGAGCGCGATGGTCCAAAGCCGATCCTCCTCGGGTGCGGCCTCGAAATAGGCGGCAAGGGCGGCGACCTTGGTGTTGGTTTTCGTCGTCTGATCGATGGTCGCGTAAAGCGCGGTGAACCGTTTCATTCGGTCTCCTCCGCATCGAGTGCCTCGCCGCTGAATTCGGTCGTCAGCGCCTCGGCATTGTAACCCTCACTCTTCAACCATCGCGCGAAGATATCCGTGTAACCATGTGTGGCATATAGATTTTCCGCACCAGTTTCTCTAATCGCTGTGTTGAGCCCGTTCCAATCCGCATGGTCCGACACGACAAAACCACGGTCGACGCTCCGCCGCCGACGCACGCCGCGCATCCGCATCCAGCCGCTGGCAAAACCGGTGGCATGGGGGCGAAACCGGCGGGCCCAATCGCTGCCAAGCGCGCCGGGGGGCGCGATGATCATCGCGCCTGGGTAGTCCTTGGGGGCGAGGTCGGGCGTGACATAGGTCGTGGCGGGAAGGTCAAAGCCCTGATCCCGCAGGATGGCATTCGTGTTCTCGACCGCGCCATGGGTCAGGATCGGTGCGATTTCGGGGTCGAGAAGGCTCATCACCCGCTGCGCCTTGCCGAGCGAGTAAGCGCCCAGCAGGCTGAACTTTCCCTCGGCGGCGTTGGCGGCCCACCAGTCGTTGATCTGCCGCGCGGCCTCGGCCTCGGACGGCCATTCGAAGACCGGCAGACCAAAGGTGCATTCGGTGATGAAGCTGTGGCATTTCACGGTCTCGAACGGGGTCGAGAGTGCATCAGGCACGGTCTTGTAATCGCCTGAAACGACCCAGACCTCACCCCCGACCTCGACCCTTATCTGGGCCGAGCCGGGAATGTGGCCGGCTGGGTGGAAGGACACCTTGGCGCCGCCGATGGAGCGGGGTTCACCGTATCTTATCGAATCGAGGTCAATCTGCCCGAGGCGGTGGCGCATGACCGGCCCCGCGATATCGGTGGCAAGGTAGCGCCGATGGCCCGGGCGCGCGTGATCGGCATGCCCATGCGTGATCAGCGCGCGGTCCACGGGACGCCACGGGTCGATGTAGAAATCGCCTGCGGGGCAGTAAATGCCCTCTGGTTTGAAGCTTAGCACCATGAGAGGAAGGATAGGCTGCGCCGCGACCATTGCCAGCCTCTTGCGCAGAGAGGTGGGGCGGCTAGTCTGCCGCCAAAGCAGGCAAGGGAGCTGGATATGAAATTCGTGCGATACGGCGAGGCGGGGGCCGAGCGGCCGGGCGTTCTGGATGGCGCGGGCGAGCTGCGCGATCTGTCGGACGTGGTGGAGGACATCGCGGGCGATGTCTTGGCCGCGTTGCCGCAGCTGGATGTGGATACGTTGCCCCAGGTGCCCGGTGCGCCGCGCCTTGGCCCGCCCGTGGGCGGCGTAGGCAAGCTGATCGGGATCGGGCTGAATTATTATGATCACGCCGCCGAGGTTGGGCTGGAGCCGCCGAAGGAGCCGATCGTTTTCATGAAAGCGACCTCTTCGATCTCGGGGCCGAACGATCCGGTCTACCTGCCGCGCGGGTCCGAGAAATCCGATTGGGAGGTCGAACTGGGCATCGTGATCGGGCGGCGTGCAAAATATGTCGGCGAGGCGGACGCGCTGAGCCATGTCGCGGGCTATACCATCGTCAACGATGTCTCCGAGCGCGCCTTTCAGACCGAGAGGGGTGGACAGTGGACCAAGGGCAAGAGCTGCGACAGTTTCGGCCCCATCGGCCCCTGGTTGGTCACGCCCGATGAGTTGGACGATGTTCAGGCGCTGGACATGGTGCTGGACCTCAACGGAGAGCCTGCGCAGCGCGGCAGCACGGCGTCGATGATCTTCGGCGTGGCCGAGGTGATCTCGTATCTCAGCCAGATGATGACGCTGCATCCAGGCGATATCATTGCCACAGGCACGCCGCCAGGGGTGGGCATGGGAATGAAACCGCCGCGTTTCCTGCGTGAGGGCGATGTGATGACACTTGCCATCGCCGGTCTTGGCACGCAGCGGCAGGAGGTGCGGCAAGACCCCTAGGCGTGCGCGCGCCAGAATGCGTCCAGCATGGTCCAGAGGGCCTCGCGCGTCTCGGGCAGGTCCATCATCGGCTCGTGCAGCGCGCCCTCCAGCCTTTCCAGCCGGGCGCCGGGCCAGCGGGCGATGCGCGCCTCGATGCGGGCCGTGTCAACGATACGCTCGTCGGTGCCCAGAAAAGTGAGGCAGGGCAGCGCGGGCGAGGGCAGCGAATGAAGGTGGCGGCACTCGTGCAGCGCCGCAAAGAGCCAGCGAAGGCTAGGCCCGCCAAGGGCCAGTTCGGGATGGGCGGTCAGCTGCGCGCGCATATGCTTCAGCATCTCGGCGTCTCGGGTCAGGTCATTTGTCTCGAACGGCGCGTTCAGCACATAGCTGTCTGGCCCGGTGCTGGGTACATAGCGATGCCCAAGGCCGATACGCCCGCTGGCCCAGCCCAGCGACCAGGCCACGGGCCGCAAAGCCGCACGCAGGTCGATCCCCCACATTGGCGCGGAAAAGGCACAGGTGGCGACCGACAGGCCCTCTGCCACTGCGCGCAACCCGATCGCGCCGCCCATGGAATGCGCCAGAAGGTGCCACGGGCGCGGCAGGTCCAGCGCCTCGGCGACGCCGACCATTGCGGCCACGTCATGGCCGTAGTCGGCAAAACTGCCGACATGGCCGGTCAGCGTGTCGCCTGTCAGCCGTTCCGACAGCCCCTGACCGCGCCAGTCGATCGCCGCCACGCCATAGCCCCGCGCGCCCAGATCCCGCGCCGCGTGCCCATATTTCTCAATGAATTCCGTCCGCCCGGGAAAGAGCAGCACGGTCCCGCGCGCGCCTGCGCGAGGCCAGTGCGCCACCCTGATACGCACGCCATCCGCCGCGGTGGCCCAGACCGCGCGGCCACCCGGCGGGCCGTCCGCGACATCCTCCAGCAGCGGCGCCTCGTCCATCAGCCCAGAACCCGGCCCAGCTGCATCGCGACGCTCACATCGCCCTCGACATCCAGCTTGCCGCTCATGAAGGCGGTGGCCGGGTCCAGATCGCCCTCGACGATGGCCAGAAAGACATCGGCCGGCGCGGTCAGCGTCACATCCGCTGCCGCGTCCGAGGCGCGCGCGCCCGCCGCGTCGATGATGATCGCGCCCTCGCCGGTGACGACGAACTTGGCCGAGCCCTCCATCGGCGCGCCGGTCAGCCGCGCGTTCAGTGCCTCGACCGCCTCATTCACCCTGTCGCTCATCTGCCGCTCCCGCCATTTTGATCAGCCATGATGCGCCTGCATGCATCGGGGGGGGTTTGCTTTCCCGCCCGTGGCGCTAAACTTGGGACTGTTATGGGCGCTCTTCGCATCAACCTCAATCCTGTCCTGGCGCTGTGTCTGGCGCTGGCTGCCCCTGTGGGGGCGCAGGCGCAGGATAGCGCGCGGCTTGATGACATGTACGAGGCGCTGAAGACCGCCCCCGCGCCCGAGGCCATGCGGCTGGGCCGGGAAATTCGGCTGGAGCTGTCGAAATCCGGCTCGCCCGCGATGAACCTTCTGCTGAAACGGGGGCGCGACGCGCTCTCGGCGGGGGATACCGGCCTTGCCATCGAACTCTTGAGTGCCCTGACCGATCATGCGCCCGGCTTTTCCGAAGGTTGGCACGCGCGCTCGGTCGCGTTTGCCCGCGCCGACATGATTGGCCCTGCCATGGCCGATCTGGAGCGGGCGCTGGCGCTGGACCCGCGCAATTTCGCCGCGATCTACAGCCTCGGCGCGCTGCTGGAAGAGATTGGCCAGGCCGTGCTCGCCCGCGAGGCCTATGCCCGCGTGGCCGAGATCCACCCGCATTTCGATGATACCGAGGCCGCAATGGCCCGGATCGACGCCGAAACCCAGGGCGCTGATCTCTGACGCATTCCTGAACCACCGGAGACGAGGCCCATGGCCGACAACGCACGGATCCTTGCGGTTCTGGGTCCTACCAATACCGGCAAGACGCATTTCGCGATCGAGCGGATGCTGGGCTATCCCACGGGCGTCATCGGCCTGCCGCTTCGCCTATTGGCGCGCGAGGTCTATGACAAGATCGTTCGCGCGCGCGGCCCCTCGGTGGTGGCGCTGGTCACCGGCGAAGAGCGGATCGTGCCGCCGCGGGTCAAATACTGGGTCTGCACGGTCGAGGCGATGCCCGAGGGCATCGGTGCCGATTTCGTCGCGGTGGACGAGATCCAGCTTTGCGCCGATCCCGAGCGGGGCCATGTCTTCACCGACCGCCTTTTGCGGATGCGCGGCTTGCGCGAGACGCAGTTCCTGGGCGCCGGAACGATGCGCAGCATGATCGCGCAGCTGATCCCGGAGGCGGAATTCGTGCCGCGCACCCGAATGTCGGATCTGATGTATTCAGGTTCGAAAAAGATAAGTAAAATGCCCTCGCGCAGCGCAATCGTCGGATTTTCGGTGGATAATGTTTATGCCATCGCTGAGGTGCTGCGCCGCCAGAAGGGCGGTGCGGCGGTGGTCATGGGCGCATTGTCCCCGCGCACGCGCAACGCGCAGGTCGAGATGTATCAAAACGGCGATGTGGACTATCTGGTGGCGACCGATGCCATCGGCATGGGCCTCAACCTAGATATCGACCACGTTGCGTTTTCCTCGCTGACCAAGTTCGATGGACGGCGCATGCGCCAACTGATGCCGAACGAGTTGGCCCAAATTGCAGGCCGCGCGGGGCGCGGGATGAGCCATGGCACTTTCGGCGTCACCGGTGAGGCGCCCGAGTTGACGCCCGATGTGGCCGAGGCGATCATGGAGCACCGTTTTGCTCCGATCCGCAAGCTGGAATGGCGCAACGCTGCGCTGCAGATGGGATCGACAGGTGCGCTCATCGCCTCGTTGGAGGCCAAGCCTGAGCACGAAGCGCTGGTCCGCGCCCGCGAGGCAGATGATCTGACCGCGCTGCGCACCCTGTCGGAAATTACCGATGTGCAGGCCCGCGCAATCGGTGGCGCGGCGGTGAAACTGCTATGGGATGTCTGCCGCATTCCTGATTTTCGCGGCATCAGCCAGGCCGAGCATGCGAGCCTTCTGGAGACGATCTTCTGCGACTTGCATGAATGGGGCCGCATCCCCGATGACTGGCTGGCGCGACAAATCAAGCGCATCGACCGAACCGATGGCGACATTGATACGTTGTCGAAACGTCTGGCGTATATCCGCACATGGACATACGTCGCCCAGCGAAAAGGCTGGGTGGATGACGAAACGCATTGGCGCGAGGCGACGCGCGCTGTAGAAGACCGATTGTCGGACGCGCTGCATGGGGCGTTGACGCAAAGATTTGTGGATCGGCGCACATCCGTGCTCTTGCGCCGGCTCAAGCAGAAGGAAGCCATTGTGGCAGAGGTTAACGATACTGGTGAAGTGACGGTCGAAGGCGAATTCGTCGGCCGTCTGGACGGGTTCCGCTTTGTGCAGGACAAGACGGCGTCAGGGCAGGAGGCCAAGACGCTGGGTCAGGCCAGCCTTCAGGCGCTTGCGCCTCACTTTAACCTGCGTGCCGATCGCTTTTACAATGCGCCCGATACCGAGATCGATTTTACCGAGCAGGGCGGCCTCATGTGGGGCAAGAATGCCGTGGGCAAGCTGGTGGCGGGCTCTGACCCGATGAAGCCCGGCGTCAAGGCCTTTGTCGACGACGAGGCGGGCCCCGATGTCGCGCAGAAGGTCGAGCGCCGCTTGCAGCATTTCATCGACCGCAAGGTTGCGACCCTCTTTGAGCCACTTTTGAACATCAGCCGCGATGAGACGCTGACCGGCCTCGCACGCGGCTTCGGCTTTCGCATGGTCGAGACGATGGGGATCATCCCGCGCGGTGACGTGGCCGATGAGGTCAAATCGCTCGAGCAGGACGCGCGCGGCGCGCTGCGCAAGCATGGCGTGCGCTTTGGCCAGTTCACCATCTTCATGCCGCTTCTGCTGAAGCCCGCGCCGACGCGCTTGCGCCTGGTGCTCTGGGGCCTCGCCAATGGCATGGACGAGTTCCCCGAGGCGCCGCCCCCCGGCCTCGTCACGGTGCCTGCCGCCAAGATGCCGCAGGGCTATTACACCATGGCCGGCTACCGCGCCGCTGGCGCGCGCGCCATTCGCATCGACATGCTGGAGCGTCTGGCCGACATGCTGCGCGCTGAGGACAGCCGCGGCGGGTTCGAGGCCAAGGCCGACATGCTGTCGATCACCGGCATGACGCTGGAGCAGTTCGCGGACCTGATGGAAGGCCTTGGCTACAAGGCTGAGCGCGGCGAGCGCGCCAAGGTCAAGCCTGTCGATCAGATCATGGATGAGGCGCCGGGCGTCGAGCCCGAGACCGAGACCGCAGGCGATATAGTCGAGAATATCGAGGCCGAAGGCATAGCCCCCGTGGCCGAGACGCCCGAGGAAGAGGCCGAAGTGCCCGCCGACATCCCTGAGATGAGCGAGACCGAGGTCGCGCCCGGCACGCCTGCCGATCCCATCGCGCCCTCGGCCGAGCCAGAAGTTTATTACACCTTCACCTGGGCCGGACGCGCCCGCCGCAGCGGCCCGCCCGCCGCTGCGCGCGAGGGCGCGCCCCGCGGCAAACCGCAGGAGGGGCGCGGCAAGCCGCGTGGCAAGGGCAAGCCCAAGAGTGGTGATCGGGGCGGCGAGAGGGGCGGCAAGCCCGGCAATGCCGGCGCCAAGAGCTTCGAGGCGAAGCCTGCGCCAAAGAAGGACAGGATCGACCCCGACAATCCCTTTGCCGCAGCCCTCATGGGCTTCAAGAAAGACAAGTGACGACACCCGCTGGTGACGCCGTCGAGGCGGGCAGGATCCGCCTCGACAAATGGCTCTGGCAGGCGCGTTTCTTCAAGACGCGCGGATTGGCCGCAGCCGTGGTCAAGTCGGGCCATGTGTGCGTCAACGGCAACCGGGCCGGAAAACCGGCGCAGATGGTGCGGCCCGGCGACGTTCTGACTTTCGCGCAGGCCCAGCAGATCCGCGTTGTGCGTATCATCGCGCCCGGCTTGCGGCGCGGCCCGGCGCCCGAGGCGCAGACCCTTTATGACGATCTGACGCCCGCGCCCGAACCGAAGGGCGAAACACCTGTTTCGCCCAACCCGCGTTACGAGGGAAAAGGGCGTCCCACCAAGAAGGACCGGCGCAAACTGGACCTCAATCCTCCCGGGGCGCTTGAATGATAACCGGGGCTGGACTATTTGTCGCCCGACCCACTCTCAAGAGGCCGACATGACCTATATCGTCAACGATGCCTGCATCGCCTGCAAATACACCGACTGCGTCGAGGTGTGCCCTGTCGACTGCTTTTACGAGGGTGAGAACATGCTGGTGATCCACCCTGACGAGTGCATCGATTGCGGCGTTTGCGAGCCGGAATGCCCGGCAGATGCGATCCGCCCGGATACCGAGCCGGACATGGAAAAATGGGTGGAGTTCAACCGCAAATACGCAGAACTCTGGCCGGTGATCGTCACCAAAAAGGACGAGTTGCCCGAGGCCAAGGAACGCGACGGCGAAAGCGATAAATTGGAGAAATATTTCTCCGAAGCGCCGGGCGAGGGCGGCTGACACCAGCTAACCGACCCGCAGCCTGCCAAATCAGGCAGTTTGCCCAACATCTGGTGCTGAAATCCGCCTCGAAATCGCATTGCGTCACGTGCATGTGTGACGGGATGCTAAGCGCACCCTTCCGCAAGGGCCCGATTCGTGGTATACACAGCTTAGATGTAACGCCATGCCCGATATCCACTCTCCCCTGCATATGCTTGGGTGTGGATTTTCCTGTGCCAAGACATTGTGACATGCCCCACCGGCGCCGCGCCGGGCAGCATGTGATTGTCGATGACATTCGGGCCAGCAGGAAAGGAAGTTTTGAATGAGCAAAGCCAAAAAGCCCGACTTCAGCCCGAATGATTTTGTCGTCTATCCCGCGCATGGCGTGGGCAAGATCGTCTCGATCGAAAGCCAGGAGATCGCCGGGATCGAACTGGAACTCTTTGTCATCAACTTTGAGAAGGACAAGATGACACTGCGCGTGCCCACGCACAAGGCGACCGAGATTGGCATGCGCTCGCTTTCCAGCCCCGATATCGTCTCGAAGGCGATGACGACGCTCAAGGGCAAGGCCAAGGCCAAGAAGGCCATGTGGTCGCGCCGCGCGCAGGAATACGAGCAAAAGATCAACTCGGGCGACCTGATCGCGATTGCCGAGGTCGTGCGCGACCTGCACCGCACCGACGATCAGCGCGAGCAAAGCTATTCCGAGCGTCAGCTCTACGAGGCCGCGCTTGAGCGTTTGACCCGCGAAGTCGCTGCTGTCAGCGGCGATGACGAGGTCGAAGCCGCCCGCCAGGTGGGCGACGTTCTGGTGTCGCGCGCAGCCTGACAGCTGCTGTTGTAGAGGAAAAAGGCCGCAACCCTGCACGGGCTGCGGCCTTTTTCGTGTCCAATCAGACCAGAATCGACAGCAACACGGCGATCTCGGCCAGTTGCTGCACCGCGCCCAGGGTGTCGCCCGTCTGGCCGCCGATCTTGTCCCGCGCGATCCACGCCAATGCGAAGGTTACGAGCGCGGCCCAGATCAGAGCGAAAAACGCCGACCAGCCCACCAGCACCAGCGCGATCAGTGCGGCAATCCCAGCGGCAGCGCCGCAGAGGCGCGCATCCGGGCGACCCGTGCCGTGCGACAGCCCCGCGTCGCGTGCATGGGGCAGGGCCCACATCATGGCCGGGATAGCCGCACGCGATACCGCGCCGGCGGTAACGATCGCGGCCAATGCCCAGCCCCCATCAAGTTGAAACAGCAGCCAAAGCGCCGCCCAGCGGGCGCCGAGCGACAGGATCAGCGCGATGACGCCAAAGACGCCGATATGGCTGTCCTTCATGATCTCCAGCCGCCTGGCGGGCGCCCAGCCGCCCCAGAACCCGTCGACCGTATCGGCCAGCCCGTCCTCGTGCATCGCACCGGTAACGATCACCTGCGCGGCAAGGGCCGCAAGCGCGGCCAGCGCCGAAGGCAAGCCACACCAATGCGCAATCAGGCCGATCAGACCCGCGATGAGGCCCACCAGCGCACCTACCAGAGGATAGGCCCATACCGCCCCGGCCCCGCGCGTGGGGGCGTCCGGCAGGGGCAGGCGGGTCAGCAGGGCCATCGCTGCGTGGAAGTCGCCCGTATAGGGCATCAAAGCGTCGTTTTTCCGCATGGGACCGGACCTTTTTGGGGATGCCACATTCTGCCCCTCTGCGATACACCGACGCCAAGCGCATATGCAACGGGGGCCAGCAGGATGAACGTGGAAATGCACAGCATAGCGGATCTGGCAGCTTGCCTGCAGGATCTTCCTGCACCGGACAAGGCGGCGCTGGAGGCCGCCCGTGCGCGCGATGCCAGCCTGACGAAACCGCCCGGCGCGCTGGGCCGGCTGGAGGACCTGGCCGCCTGGTATTGTGGCTGGCGCGGTGATGCGCGCGCGCAGATTCGCGCGCCGCAGGTCATCGTCTTTGCCGGCAATCACGGCGTCACGGCGCAGGGCGTGTCAGCTTTTCCTGCCGAAGTGACGGCGCAGATGGTGGCGAATTTCGAGGCGGGCGGCGCGGCGATCAACCAGTTGGCGCGCCAGTTCGGGGCTAAGATGGATGTCGTCCCTCTGAATCTGGGCTGCCCCACCGACGATTTCACGCAAGGTCCGGCGATGGACGAGGCGGGCTTCATGGCCGCCATCCGCGCAGGTTGGGACGCTGTGGATTCTGGCGCAGACCTCTTGGTGACGGGCGAGATGGGGATCGGCAATACCACCTCGGCCTCTGCCATTGCGACCGCACTCTATGGCGGGGAGGCCGCCGACTGGACGGGCCGCGGCACGGGGCTTGGGCCCGATGAGGTTTCCCTCAAGGCGCGCGTGGTTACGGCGGGCGTGGCAAGGCACGCTGCGGTGCGGGACAGGCCGCTCGAGGTACTGCGTGCACTGGGCGGGCGCGAGTTGGCGGCAATGGCGGGGGCCATCCTGCGGGCGCGGTACCTGCGCATTCCGGTGATCCTGGACGGGTTCATCTGCTGCGCCGCTGCCGCCTGTCTTGAGGCCGAGGCGCCCGGCACGCTGGACCACTGCGTGGCGGGCCATGTCAGCGCCGAGGCCGGGCATCCCCGCCTTCTGGCACAGCTTGGGAAGGAGCCGCTATTGGCGCTGGGCATGCGACTGGGCGAGGGGTCGGGCGCGGCGCTGGCCATCGCCATCCTTCAGGGCGCGCTGGCCTGCCATTCGGGCATGGCGACTTTCGACGAGGCCGGCGTCAGCGGCGGCTGACCGCTGCCGGGGCGGGGCAGTCAGGCGCTTTTCCGCGGCGTGTCGTCGTCCGATTCCTCCAGCTGGGACAGCAGCATCGTCTCCAATTCGCGCTCCAGCTCGCGGGCGCGGGCGAGGTACTCCTCGTTCTCCACCGTGGGTACGTCCGGATCCCAGAGAGAGGCCAGTTCACGCACGGAATTGCGGTCATGATGGTAGAACATATCCTCCAGCTCGGCCGCCTCGAACTCGGACAGACCCATGTTTTCCAGTACATAGCGACCGGCCCGCAGGGATGCGTCGAACATCTCGCGCACGATGTCATTGGCGCCCGCCTGATAGAGGCGAAATACGTGGTTGCGGTCGCGCGCCCGCGCGATGATGTGCAGATCGGGCCTCTCGCGCCGCGCAAACGTCACCAGCCGAACGGCGGCGTCGGGATCATCCAGCGCGGCGACCAGCACCTTGGCATCGCGCAGACCCGCCGCGTGCAGCATCTCGGGGCGGGTCGGGTCGCCAAAGAAGCCCTTGACCCCAAAGCGGCGCATCCGCTGGATCGCGCCCAGATCATGATCGAGCACGACCGTCTCGTAGCCCGAGGAGCGCACAAGACGGTTCACGATTTGCCCGAAACGGCCGATGCCGACGATGATGATGCGGGCCTGCTCGTCGACGTCATCGGGCTCGGCGGCCTCGGCGGCCTCGTCCATATGGCTCGAGAGCCAGTCATAGAGGATGAACAGCAGCGGCGTGATCAGCATCGACATGGCGACGATCAACAGCAGCATTTCGGTCATGTCGGCGGGAACGACATTCTGCTGGCCCGAGAAGGAGATGAGGACAAAGCCGAACTCGCCCGCCTGCGCCAGCGACAGGGTAAAGAGCCACAGATTGCGCCCGCGCAGTTCGAACATGCGGCCCAGCACGTAAAGGATCGCGCCCTTGAGCACGATCACCATCAGTGCCAGACCGAGGATCAGGAATGGCGCGCCAAAGAGCAGGGCAAAGTTGATGCCGGCGCCCACGGTGATGAAGAAGAGACCCAGAAGCAGGCCCTTGAACGGCTCGATATCGCTTTCCAGCTCGTGGCGGAATTCGCTGTTGGCCAAAACGACACCAGCAAGGAAGGCGCCAAGGGCGGGGGAGAGGCCGATCAGATACATCAAGAAGCTGATGCCGCAGACGATCAGCAGGGCTAGGGCGGTATACATCTCGCGCAGGCGCGCGGCGTGGATATAGCGGAAAACGGGCCGCGTCAGGTAGACCCCCGCAATGATGATCGCGCCGACCACCCCCAACGTGACCAGTGTGACGCCCCAGCCGGGCAGCCCGGCCACCAGCGACAGGCTGCTCTCGTGATGGCCGCCGGTGGCCAGTTGCTCGGCCGTGTCGCCGCCCATGGGGCGCTGCAGCGCGTCCTTCAGCACCGTGTCCGGCGTCTGGCGCATGGCCAGAAGGGGCAGGAGGGCCAGCATCGGGATGACCGAGATATCCTGCGTCAGCAGCACGGAGAAGGCCGAGCGCCCGCCCTTGGTTTGCATCAGGCCCTTTTCCGACAGGGTTTGCAGCACGATCGCGGTTGAGGAGAGGGCAAAGATCAGACCGACGGCCAAGCTGACGCTCCAATCATGTCCCAGAGCCATGGCGCCCAGCATGATGATCAGTGTGGTCAGCACCACCTGCATCCCGCCAAGGCCCAGCAGGCGATGGCGCATGTCCCAGAGCGCGCGCGGCTCCAGTTCGAGACCGATGAGGAACAGCATCATCACGACGCCGAATTCCGCGAAATGCTGCAACTCCGCCGTTTCCTGCCCGACAAGGCCCGCGACCGGACCTATCAGGATGCCCGCCGCCAGATACCCCAGCACCGATCCGAGCCCCAGACGCGCCGCAATGGGAACGGCGATCACGGCGGCAGCCAGATAGATCGAGGCCTGGAAGAGAAAGGCGTCCATCGCGGTCTCCTTTGGGGGAACGGCGCACCGCGACGGAGGCGGATGTCGTCCCGGATGAAAACGGGGGCGCAGAGCACCGCGATGCGGTGCCTCCGGCCTTACCCCGGCGGGGTCAGACCTACAAGCATAAGGGCAGAACGAAATGTCGCAACGGCCAAGCGGAGGCCGGGCGGGTGTTTACGCACGATCCTTATGCTTTTGCGTGGAATTTGCGCGGCGGGCGGCAGGCGGCAACGCTAGCCTTGGGGCATCCGCAGCACCACGTTGCGGCCACGCTTGACGTAGCGCAGCTCGCTCTCGCCGATGGCGGCCACCTGTCCGCCGTCCAGCGCGTCGCCGACGCGCACCTTCTGGTAGCGGCCATTGCCAAGGCGGACCAGTGCGCGGCGGCTGGCGCTGGAGCCATAGACGCCGATCAGGTTGACCTCGCGCAGCTTCAGCACGTTCTTCTCCGTCGCCTGTTTCGCCACCGATGCGCTGGTCGGCAAGGCAGGCTGCATCTGCTGCGAGCTTGGCACCGGCTGCGCGGCGGCCTGCTCGCGCGTGCGCTTGACGGTCGTATCGAAATCGCCGGGCCGGCGCAGCGGCGTCAGCGAGGCGGTGACGGCCTGCGGCGTCGCGTTGTCGAACGCATCCTCCAGCGCTTCGGGATCGGCCTCTGCGGCAGCCGGCTGCGTGGCAGTTGCCTCCGGTTGGGCCGAGGCGGCAGCGATCGCGCGGGTCAGTGCGGCGCCATCGACAAGCGGGGCGGCGGCCGCGCCATTCGCGCTAGCCAGCGTGGCGGCCGCGGCTGTCATTGTGGCCGGGCGTGGCTGCGGGCGCAGGATGGCCAGCGACGAGGCATTGCCGGTCACAACGGCATCCTCTGCTGTGGCGATACGCGTCTCGGGCGCGCCCGGAACTTGGGTGGCGTCCGATTCTTCCTGCTCGCCGCCGGTTTCATCGGCGATGGCGGTGCTGGGCCGCACCTTGGGGCGAGTCGTGGCAAGGGCCGGATCGCCGGTGAACGTAATCACCTCGGTCGCGGGCGCGCCACCTTCGACATTCTCGGCATCCGGGGCGGCGACGGGCACTTCGGCTGTCACAGTAACCGTCTGCGCCATGTCTGCGGGCGGCGTCAGGGGCGGGCGGCCCGCAACGACGCGAACGCCCTCGGGCGTCATGGCCCCGTCCGGGGTCGCGCGCACAAAGCCGCGCGCGTCAAAGTCAAAGCGTGTGCCTGCGGGGGGCGGCGCGCCGGGGGCCTCGGGCACGGTGTCGCGCGCATCGGGGGTCCGGCGCGGCAAGCTGGCGGGCAGGCCCAAGTCGATGCCGGGGTCCAGCGACACTTGGTAGAGATCCGTGATCGGCGCGCCCGCGCCGGGCGTTTCAGGCGGGGCGGGGGCCATCTGCCAGATACCGGTGGCGGCATAGCGCGCCATCGCCTCGCTGGGCGACAGGGGCAGGGGGCGATCTGGCAGACTGGCCACCTCGGGGCGGGCTGCGCCGGTATCTTCGGGCAGGGACGCAACGCGCGCCTCGTCGCCGCCCGGCAGCGGCGCGATCAGTGCAGGCGCTTCTGCTTCCTCTTCGGATGCGGCAGGGTCGGCTTCCTCTTCGCTCGTGGCGGGGACGTCCGCCAGCTTGATATCGCCGCCGCCGAAGAACCGCGCCAGCCCGTCATCGAGGAAGATCGAGGCCCAGGCCGCAACGCCCACCAGGAAGAGCAGCAGGATCGCCGTCAGGATCAGACCCAGAAAGCGCGGCTTGCCCCGTACTTCGGTCTGGCGCGCGCCAAAGACGGTCATGCGCTGCTTTTCATCCTCGCGGGGGCGAAATTTGGCGGCCTTGGGCGGGACCTCGTTCGCCTCCTTGTCGGCGCGGGTGCCGAAAAGGCCGGGCAGGCTGGCGCCGGTGGCGGCCGGGGCATCGCTCTCCTGCTCGTCGCTGGCGGCGGCCGCGGCGTCGCGGTCCAGCCGCGCCTCGGGATCGGGCTGAAGGCTGGCGGCAAGTTCGGCCATGAGGGCAGGGTCGTTGACGCCGCTATCGGCGGGGCTGGGCAGGGGCGGAGCGGTGCCGGTGGCGGGGGCAGGCTCGGCCCCGCCGAGCCGGCTCAGCCTTGGTTCGCCCGAGACAAGCGGCGCACGGGGCGAGCCTTCGGCCCCGCGGCTGGCCCGGATCGAGGTGAAAGCCGTCGGCGCCGGTGCCTCGGCCTTGTCGGTGCTCTTGGCGGGCTCGGCCTTGGGCGATGAAGCCGGAGCCTCCGTCGCCATAACCGGCTTGGCGGCATCCGCCTCGGCCTCTGGCGCTTTGTTATTTTTCGGGGCCGGACCGGCCTCGGCCACAGCTTGGGCCGCGGCGGCGGCAACGGGTGCGTCGGTGTCTTCCTCGGCGGGCATCTCG
Organism: Roseovarius roseus; assembly: GCF_043355935.2. NCBI lineage: Bacteria > Pseudomonadati > Pseudomonadota > Alphaproteobacteria > Rhodobacterales > Roseobacteraceae > Roseovarius > Roseovarius roseus. The sequence goes on from NZ_JBHFPE020000004.1 coordinate 54,320, forward strand.
GCATCGCCGGTGATGCGAATCGGCGCGGCATCCCGCTCGATCGTGGTGCCCTCGGGCAGGGCGGTGCCGGCCCAGCGGGTGGCGCCAAAGAACGGCTCACCCCGGAAATCGCCATGTGCAGGGATCGCGGCAAAGCCAACGGGCTCGAACCCGTTCTCGACGGCAAAACTCTCGGCCTCGCCCAGCGTTTCCAGCGCGACGGCGGCGATGTGGATCACGCCTTCTTCGGCGGTCCAGTCATATTCCAGCTCGTCCACCGCGTAGGGTGTCGCGCCGTCCAGCGCGGCGCGCACGGCGGTGTCAGGATCGCCCTCCGCCTCGATAGTGAGGTATTTGATCTGATCCTCGGGGATCACAATCTTACAGGTCTGATCGCCGGGCAGTCGCCCCGCGCGCTCTTGCAGCGCGGCAATGGTGCCGGGGAGGTCCGTATCGTCGAAACGCGCATCGCCGACCCGCGCCCATCCGGAATAGGTCCGGTGCAAAAGGGTCAGGTCCTCACTGGACAGGATCAAGGCAAAATTCGGTTTCATCGCACGTCTCTAGCACCCGGGGCTGCGCGGCGGGAGTCCTGCCGCGCACCATATGATTCTATAGCAGGTTCCTGCCGAACGGAAGGAAAAGCCCCGCTGCCCGGCAAACCCCCGCGCGCTAGCCCGCTTTGGCGAGGGCCTGATTCAAATCGGCGATCAGATCATCCGCAGTCTCGATCCCGATCGAGATGCGCACCACCTCGGGGCCCGCGCCAGACGCGCGCTGCTGATCCTCGCTCAGCTGGCGGTGCGTGGTCGATGCGGGGTGGATCACGAGGCTGCGGGTATCGCCCAGATTGGCCACATGGCTGAACAACTCCAGCGCATCGACGAACTTGACGCAGGCGTCATAGCCCCCCTTGAGCGAAATGGTGAAAAGTCCGCTTGCGCCCTTGGGACAGACCTGCGCCATGCGCCCGTGATAGGGCGAGCTTTTGAGGCCCGCATAGGTCACGCCGGAAATCGCATCATGGCCTTCCAGCCATTCCGCGATCTTCTGCGCGTTGGCGCAGTGGCGCTCCATCCGCAGGGACAGCGTCTCGATCCCCATCAGCGTGTAATGCGCCGCCTGCGGATTCAGCGTCATCCCCAGATCGCGCAGGCCGATGGCGATGCCGTGAAAGGTGAAGGCCAGCGCGCCGAAGGTCTCGTGGAACTTGAGGCCGTGATAGGCAGGCTCGGGTGCGCTGAGCGACGGGAACTTGTCGGAGGCGGACCAGTCGAATTTGCCCGAATCCACCACGGCGCCGCCCGTGACGGTGCCATTGCCGGTGAGGTATTTCGTCATCGAGTGGACGACGAGGGTGGCCCCATGCTCGATCGGGCGGCAGAGGTAGGGCGTGGCGGTGGTGTTGTCCACGATCAACGGCAAACCGGCCTTGTCTGCCACATCCGCAACGCTGCGCAGATCGGCGATATGCCCGCCCGGATTGGCGATGGATTCGCAGAAGATCGCGCGCGTGTCGTCGTCGATAGCGTCTGCGATGGCGTCCATATCGTCGATATCAACGAACCTGGCCGCCCAACCGAAACGCTTGATCGTCTGGCTGAACTGCGTGATCGAGCCGCCGTAGAGCCGCGTCGAGACGACCACATTCTTGCCCGGCCCCATCAGCGGGAACAGCGCCATGATCTGCGCCGCGTGCCCGGACGAGCAGCAGACAGCGCCAGCGCCGCCCTCGAGCGTCGCTATACGTTCCTGCAACGCCGAGACGGTCGGGTTGGTCAGGCGCGAATAGATGTAGCCGACTTCCTGAAGGTTGAAGAGCTTGGCCGCATGTTCGGCATCGCGAAAGGCGTAGGCGGTCGTCTGGTAGATCGGCACCTGCCGCGCGCCGGTGGCCGGATCGGGACGTGCGCCCGCGTGGACCTGCAAAGTGTCAAAACCGAGTGTCATGGGATGCCCCCTCCTGAAAATTCCCTTGGCGGATTTGTAGGGGATGGCGGTGGATCGGGCAATGACCCTGCTGGCCCGGATGATGACGCGGCTGGCGTCAGGGCGCCTAGCGCATCCAGAACCCGTTGCGCTTGATCGTGTTTCGGATGGCTTGCTCGCGCCGGGGCAGATCATCCCGATCGAAGAGCGCGCGCACCTTCATGCCGCGGCCCTGATAGACCATGCGCTTGATCGGCTCGTAGTCCTTGAGCACCTTTTTCACCCGGTTGTGATTGGTGATGTGGTGCAGCGCATCGACGACGTGATCGCCCTCACGCGCATAGAGCAGCGGAAGCAGGCGGTAGTGGCAGCTGACCGCGCCGTCCAGATACCCCTCGGGCAGGGCATCGCGCCCGCCGCCAAAGCTGTGAATCACCAAGGGCAGCGCCACCTGGTCCAGCCACGGGTCCAGCTCCTGGCAGATCAGCTCTTCGGGGGGATCGTCGCGGATGGCGAGCGCATAGTCGAGAAAGCGCTGTCCGAAGGCGCGCGGGCATTTGTAGTAGAAGAAGCCGGCATTGAAGTAGAGGTAGCGTTTCCAATATTCATCGGGTTGGCTCTGGTCGAGCGAGCTTTCGTAATCCAGCCCAAACTTGTCATAGAGCGACTTCCAGATCGCGCCGTATTGCGGCCCGTAAAGCTCGGGTTTGGGCCATGTGCCCTCGCGGCGCAGCGAGGCGCTGGGCCGGGCGAAGTCGAAGGGGACGCTGGTCAGATCGCCGGTGATCAGCGTGTCGGTGTCGAAGAACACGAAAGGCTCGCCCTTGGGCAGGGCTGCCAACGCTTCAATCTTGTTGCCATAGGGGTAGGCATGGCCGAAATGCTGGCTCTGGAACGGGATGATCTCGGCGCCCAGTTCCTCCAGCATGGCGCGCGTCTCCTCCCCCTTGATGCGCGGATCGTTCGGCCAGAGAGGGCCGGGCTGCGGCTCGGCCACCAGCAGGCGCCCCGCGAAGTCCGGGCAATAGCTGCGCAGGGACAGGCAAAAGAGCAGCGCCTCATATTGCAGTCGCCCGGCTTGCGCCACGATCATCACGTTGAAATGCTGCGGTGCTGCCGGCTGCCCTGCCATGTCCATCCTGCTGGTGAGACGCGTTTTTTCGGCACTATAGGGCGCAGATTGCCCTTGCACGAGGGAAAGATGCGCAAAATGCACGCGATTGTTTCACGCACGGCATCAAATTGGAAATTGGGAGGAAAAAGTGGTGGGCGACCCAGGAATCGAACCTGGCGTGCGTCTCCGCGAGGGAGTTACAGTCCCCTGCCACACCTTGCGGCCTGTCGCCCACTTGGCCAGTCGCGCAAGCGCCTGACGTGGGGGGCTGATTACAAGCGCGCCCGTGAGGCGTCAACCGGAAAATGGCCGGGATACGGGCGGATCAAATCCCCTGTGGAAAACGCCTTGCACGCGGGGCGGGGGCACCCGATATTGCGCGGCCTAAGCAGAAGGGGCCACGCGCCATGAAAAAACCGAAATGGGTGGTCGAAAAGGAGCAGGCCAAGAAGGCGGCGGATGCCGAGACGGTCTGGCTCTTTGGTCTGCACGCGGTGCGCGATGCACTGCTGAACCCGGCGCGCGAAAAATTGCGCCTGATCGTGACGCTGAACGCCCGCAACAAGCTGCAGGAGGCGATCGACGCATCCGGCATGACGCCCGAGGAGGTGGATCCGCGCAAGTTTTCCGCGCCGCTCGATCCCGGATCGGTGCATCAGGGGGCCGCGCTTGAGGTCAAGCCGCTGGATTGGGGCGATCTGGAGACGCTGGCGCTGGGCGGCGGCGAGGGCGGGCGCCCGCCGCGCATCATCCTGCTGGACCGTGTGACCGATCCGCATAATGTGGGCGCGATCCTGCGCTCGGCCGAGGTGTTCGGCGCCTGCGCCGTCATCGCGCCGCGCCATCACAGCGCCCCCGAGACCGGCGCGCTGGCGAAAACCGCCAGCGGCGCGCTGGAGCGGCAGCCCTACAAGCAGGTGCGCAACCTTGCCGATGCGATACAGCAGCTACAGAAGATGGGTTATCTGGTGCTGGGCCTCGACGGCGAGGCCCAGCAGACGATTGAGCAGGCGCTGGACGGGCGGCGTGATCGCCCCGTTGCGCTAGTGCTGGGCGCCGAGGGGCCGGGGCTGCGCCAGAAAACCCGCGAGACCTGCGACATTTTGGTGAAAATCCCGTATTTTGGCGCCTTTGGCTCGCTCAACGTCTCAAATGCAGCGGCGGTGGCCCTATATGCCACTCAGGCGCCGGACCAGGCCGCGCCGTAGCTGGAGAAATCATGCGCAAGATCGCCACATGTTGCTATTGCGGCACGCGCGCCGCGTTGGTTTTGCGCGGCGAGGGCCGTCACGAGCTGTCCTGCGCGGCCTGCGGTGCGCCCTTGCACGAGATGAAGGCGATGCCCTGCAACGCGCCGTCGCGAAACGGCGCCCAGCCGAAACCGGCGCCGCGCCGCAAACCCGCGCCCCATCCCTATGACACGCAGCGCGACGATCTGGAGCAGCGCCGGAGGGCCGAGCACGAGGCCTATCGCCAGCCAACCCGCAGGCGCAAACGGCGCAAACCCTTGCTGCGCAAGGCGCTGGAGGAGATATGGGATGTGGTCGAAGATATCTTCGACTGAGCCCGCCATGCTGCAAAAGGTCACATGCCGATCACAGGTCTATTACCGCCTCTTCTTAATCTGAAATTCAGTCCTAAATGATACTGCACAGACGCCGGACCGGAACTTCGGTGTCTATTATCACTGTCCCTCGTTCCGTGACTGCGCCCGAAGTCTGTACTTCGGGCGCTTTTTTGTGGAGCGTTGCGGCGGACAGGCAGACGCGAGGGAGCCACCATGACAGACGACACGATCAGGCAGATACTGAAATCCACGCGGCGCATCGCGCTTGTGGGCGCCTCGGCCAATCCGGCGCGGCCCAGTCATGGTGTGATGCGTTTCCTCTTGGGCAAGGGATATGAGGTGGTTCCGGTCAATCCCGGCCTTGCGGGCCAGAGCCTGCTGGGACAGGAGGTGGTCGCCCACCTTGCCGACATCGAGGGCGATATCGACATGGTCGATGTCTTTCGCAGCCCCGAACACGTGCCGGGCGTCGTGGACGAGGCGTTGGCCGCGTTGCCGAAGCTGCAGACGATCTGGATGCAGCTGGGCGTTGTGCACGAAGAGGCCGCCGAGACGGCCCGCGCGCGCGGTGTTCAGGTGATCATGGATCGCTGCCCGGCCATCGAGTATCCGCGCCTGATGGCCTAAGCCTCAGCCCGCCACAAAATCCGCTGCAATGCGCATCTCACGCATGGGGCGCACATGCGCGATGCAGGCGGCGTAGGTGGGATGCGCCTTGAATGCGCTCAGCGCGGCCTCGTCGGCGAATTCCGCATAAACGATCAGATCAGGCGCCTCCTGCGTGATGACATCGCTGTGCAGGTTGCGGCCGACTTCGAAATGGTCGGCATGCGGAATCTCCGCCAGCATCATCAGGCCCTCGCGGACCTCATCCACGGATTGATCCGCCTTCGCGGAAAAGAAAACGACGTGCCTGATCATCTCAGCCCTTTTGTCTGCTGGCTTTTTCGGCGAGGCCGGATTGGGATTGACGGCGCTCCAACTCGGCCATGACGTCGCTGAGCGCGACACCCCGCGCGCGCAGCATCACCATGAGGTGAAAAAGCACATCCGCCGCCTCGCTGGTCAGCGCCGCGCGGTCGCCCTTGACCGCCTCAATGATGGCCTCGACGGCCTCCTCACCGAATTTCTCGGCGCATTTCTCGGGGCCCTTGGACAGCAGTTTTGCCGTCCAGCTGGTCTCGGGGTCCGCCGCGGCGCGCCGGGCGATGACCGCTTCCAGATCGTCGAGGGTCATAGTCCCGTCCTCATCGGTATTCCGGCGGCGGCCATATGCGCCTTGGCCTCGCCTATCGTGAACTCGCCGAAGTGAAAGATCGACGCGGCCAGCACCGCGCTGGCGCCGCCCTCGATTACGCCATCCACCAGATGGTCCAGTGTGCCGACACCGCCCGAGGCAATGACGGGAACATCCACCGCGTCCGATATCGCCCTCGTGAGAGGCAGGTTGAACCCCGCGCGCGTGCCGTCCCGGTCCATCGAGGTCAGCAGGATCTCGCCCGCGCCATAGCCCGCGACCAGCCGCGCGAATTCCACCGCGTCGATGCCCGTCTCGCGCCGCCCGCCATGGGTGAAGATCTCCCACTTGCCGGGGCTGACCGTCTTGGCGTCGATTGCCACGACGATGCACTGGCTGCCGAACTGGTCCGACGCCTCGCGCACCACCTCGGGCCGGGCCACGGCGGCGGAGTTGAAGCTGACCTTGTCCGCCCCCGCCAGCAATAGCGCGCGCACATCGGCAGGCGTGCGCACGCCGCCGCCCACGGTCAGCGGAATATAGCATTGCTCGGCCGTGCGCCGCACCACGTCGAACATGGTGCCGCGATTCTCATGCGTTGCGTGAATGTCGAGGAAACACAGCTCATCCGCGCCGGCGGCATCATAGGCGCGCGCGGCATCCACCGGATCGCCCGCATCGCGCAGATCGACGAAGTTGACGCCCTTGACCACGCGGCCATCGGCCACGTCGAGGCAGGGGATGATGCGGGTTTTCAGCATGGTGGATCCGGCCCTTGGCGTGTCAGGCGATTGTCTATGGCCAAATCGCGCTACATGCTAGGGCCAGAAGATGAAAAACCGGACAAGGAGATTTCATATGAGACGACTTATCGCAGCCGCGCTGTTCGCGGTGATGGGCAGCACCGCCTTTGCCAGCGAAGAGAGCGTGACCCATGTCGAGGCCGCCGGTGGTGTGACCGAGACGATGGACAGCCTCGAAGCGGCTGTTACCTCGGCCGGGGCCACCGTCTTTGCCCGCGTCGATCACGGCGCCGGGGCCGAGGGCGTGGGCATCGACCTCAAGCCGTCACAGCTTCTGATCTTCGGCAATCCCAAGCTGGGCTCGCAGGCGATGGAGGATGATATCCTTGCCGGTCTGCATCTGCCGATGAAGGTGCTGGTCTACGAATCGCTCGACGGGCAGGTCTACCTCGCTTACGAGGATCCGGCCGTCATGCTGGGCAATCTCAGCGGGGTTGAGCCGGGCGCCACCTACATCGCCGAAATGCGCGCCGCCCTTGGCAAGCTGACCAGCAAGGCCGCTGGCCCGGCCAACTAAAGCTTAGCGCAGCGCGTCCAGCGCGCTGCGCAAATCCAGCGCCCCGTCATAGAGCGCGCGGCCAGAAATGGCACCGTCCAGCGGCGCGCCGCAGTCACGCAGCGCCAGCAGATCATCCAGCGAGCTGACGCCGCCTGATGCGATGACCGGAATGCTGACCGCATGGGCCAGCGCCGCTGTCGCTTCGATATTCGGGCCCTGCATCGCACCGTCACGCTCGATATCGGTATAGATAATGGCGGCCACGCCCGCGTCTTCGAGACTGCGGGCGAGGTCGGTAACCATCACCTCGGTTTCCTCGGCCCAGCCCTTGGTCGCAACACGCCCGTTGCGCGCGTCGATTCCCACGGCCACTTGTCCTGGAAACGCTTTGGCCGCCTCACGCACCAGCGCCGGATTTTCGACGGCTACGGTGCCAAGGATCACCCGCGCCAAACCTTTCGACAGCCACGCTTCGATCGTCGCCATGTCGCGAATGCCGCCGCCCAGCTGTGCCGGCACCTTGCAGCGTTTCAGAATGTCCTCGACCGGCGCGGCATTGACCGGCGTGCCCGCAAAGGCCCCATTCAGATCGACAAGGTGCAACCATTCGCAGCCCGCCGCGACAAAGGCTTCGGCCTGCGCTGCGGGGTCGTCATTGAAGACGGTGGCGGCATCCATTTCGCCGCGTAAAAGGCGCACGGCCTGGCCGTCCTTGAGGTCGATGGCAGGGTATAGGATCATGATATGTCTCGCAAAATGAGGTCAGGGCGTCCAGCGCAGGAAATTCGAGATCATGCGCAGCCCGGTCACCTGGCTTTTCTCGGGGTGGAATTGCGTGCCGATCAGGTTGTCACGGCCCACCACGGCAGTGACCTGCCCGCCATAATCCACATGCGCCAGCAGATGCGCGGGATCGGCCACCTGGAACTGGTAGGAATGGACGAAATAGGCATGCTGGCCGGTCTCGATACCGTCGAACACGGGGTGCGCCCTGTCCAGCACCAGATCATTCCAGCCCATATGCGGCACCTTCAGCGCCTGATCGGAGGGCGTGATCGCTTCGACCGTGCCGCCGATCCAGTCAAAGCCCGCCGTCTCGCCATGCTCCAGTCCGCGCGTGGCCAGCATCTGCATCCCGATGCAGATCCCCATGAAGGGGCGGGCATTATCGATCACCGCCTCGCGCATCGCCTCGAACAGCCCGCGATGGTCATAAAGCTCGGCCCTGCACGCGGCAAAGGCGCCGTCGCCCGGTAGCACGATCCGATCGGCGTGGCGTACGGTTTCGGGATCCGAGGTCACGATCACCTCGCCCGCATCCACCTTGCGCGCCATGCGCTGAAACGCTTTTTCGGCCGAGTGCAGGTTGCCGCTCTCGTAATCGACGATGACCGTGCGCATCAGATCACAGCGTCCCCTTTGTAGACGGTATCGCATCCGCCTTGCGCGGATCGGTCTCGACCGCCTCTCGCAGCGCGCGCGCGACCGCTTTGAACGCCGCCTCGGCCATGTGGTGGCTATTGATCCCATGCAGCGCATCGACATGCAGAGTCATGCCGGAATGCGTTGAGAATGCCTGGAAAAACTCGCGCACCAGCTCGGTGTCGAATGTGCCGATCCTGGCGGTAGGCAGGTCCATGTTCCACACCAGATAGGGACGCCCCGAGAGGTCCAGCGCCGCGCGCACCAGCGCATCATCCATCGGCAAAAGGCAGGCGCCATAGCGGCGAATCCCGCGCTTGTCGCCCAGCGCCTCGGCCAGCGCCTGGCCCAGCGCGATGCCCACATCCTCGACACTGTGGTGATCGTCGATATGCAGATCGCCCTCGCAGGTCACTTCCATGTCGATCAGCGCATGGCGCGCCAGCTGGTCCAGCATGTGATCGAAAAAACCGACGCCGGTCTTGTTGGAATAGTTGCCCGAGCCATCCAGCGTGATGGCCACGCGAATATCGGTCTCGGCGGTCTTGCGGGTGATGGTGGCGCTGCGCATGTCGGTCTCCTGCTCTTTGCCGCGCTTATAGGCAGATCGCGCCGCCCCGCCAAGGGCTGCGCGGCAAAACGCGCATGCCGAAAACAGAAAAGGCCGCCCGAAGGCGGCCTTGATCTTGTGACCGTGGGTAGCGGTCTAATTGGAGCGGGCGAGGCGATTCGAACGCCCGACCCTAACCTTGGCAAGGTTATGCTCTACCCCTGAGCTACGCCCGCACCGATTGAGGGGTATCTACAAATTGCGGGCGGAGGCCGCAAGGGCAAATTTCGGGCAAAATGAAAAAAGTGGGATCGTCAGAGGCCGCCGTCGGGGCAACTTTGATTGTTCCAAAAATACTCTGGGGGTCCGGGGGGTGAAACCCCTAGCCGCCGCATGCAGGCACGCGGGCCTCAGACGTAGCTCAGCGTCCGCCTGCCGGGGATCCCGAAATCCTCGGAATGCATGACGGGGCCTTCCTCGCCCAAGTAGAGAATGCCATAGGCCCCCGGCTCGTCGACGGAGGTATCCGTGTCCATGCCGGGCTGCAGGATGGGCGATTGGTGGCAAGGGCTCTTGAGAACCGTGGTCGCGATTCCGCCCGCAGCGCCCGAGATCGTGCGGTGCACATGGCCCGCGACGATCTGGCAGGTGCTGGCGCGGTGTTTGAGCAGGGCAAGGAACTCGGCCCGATTCGCGAGGCCGATTTCGTCCATCGCGGCAAAGCCGACCGGCATCGGCGGATGGTGCATGAAGACGGCGGTGCGCCGCCCCTCGGCGGCGGCCAAAGCCGCGTCCAACCATTGAAGTCGCGCGTCGCATAGCAAGCCTGCATGATGACCGTCATCGACCGTATCAAGCACGATCAGGCGCGTGTCGCCCGTGTCGATCACCTCGCAGACGTGCCCCTCGGGGGTCAGCGGCGCCTCTGGGAACGCCTCGGCAAAATGCGCGCGGCGGTCGTGATTTCCGATGGTCAGATGCACGGGCAGGGGGCAGTCCGCCAGCGCGCTGCGCAGGCGGGCGTATTCCGCAGGGTGGCCGTGATGCGTCAGATCTCCGGTGATGACGATGCGCTCGGCCTCGGGGAACTGCGCCAGCGCATGGGCCAGCCCCTCGCGAAAGCGCGCATCGGGGTCCAGATGGCCGATCAGCGCGCCCGGGGCTGTGTAATGCAGATCGGTGAAGATCAAAATCTTGCGCATGCCGCCTATTCCAGTTCGATCAGCAGGTCCTTGGCGTCAATCTGTCCGCCCGGTGTGACGTGGACGGATTTGACCACCGCGTCCCGCTCGGCATGCAGGCCCGTTTCCATTTTCATCGCCTCGATGGTCAGCAAGAGATCGCCCGCCTTGACGCTTTTGCCCGGGGTGGCCGAGACGCTGGCCACGACGCCCGGCATCGGCGCGCCGATATGGTTCGGATTACCCGGCTCGGCCTTGGGGCGGGCCGCGGTGGTGGCCTTGACCAGCCGGTTGGGCACGCGGATGACGCGGGGCTGGCCATTCAGCTCGAAGAAGACCTTGACCTCGCCGTCCTCGCCCGTCTCGCCCACGGCCTGCAGGCGGATTTCAAGGATCTTGCCGGGATCAATCTCGGCCGTGATCTCCTCGGCCGGCTCCATCCCGTAAAAGAAGGTCCGTGTCGGCAGGGTCCGCACGGGGCCGTAGATGCGGTGGCGGCCCATGTAATCGAGGAAGACCTTGGGATACATGAGATACCCGTTCAGGTCCTCATCATCGACGGCACGGCCTTCCAGCTGCGCGCGCAGTTCGGCGCGGGTGGCCTCCAGATCGACGGGCGGCAGATGCGCGCCGGGACGCTCGGTATTGGGCGCCTCGCCCTTCAGCGCTTTCTTCACCAGCGGCACGGGAAAGCCACCGGGAGGCTGGCCCAGATTGCCGCGCAGCATGTCGATCACCGAATCGGGGAAAGACACGTCATGCGCCGGGTCCTCGACCTGCGCGCGGGTCAAACCTTGGCTCACCATCATCAGCGCCATGTCCCCCACCACCTTGGACGAGGGCGTGACCTTGACGATATCGCCGAACATCTGGTTCACGTCGGCATAGGTCTGCGCCACTTGCGGCCAGCGGTCCTCCAGGCCCATCGAGCGGGCCTGCTCCTTGAGGTTGGTGAACTGCCCGCCGGGCATCTCGTGCAGATAGACCTCGGACGAGGGGGCCTGCATCGACGATTCGAATGCCGCGTAATGCCCGCGCACATTGTCCCAATAGTCCGAGATTTCGCGCACGGCGGCGATGTCGAGGCCGGTTTCGCGCTCGGTATGGGCCAGCGCCTCGACGACCGAGCCAAGCGTGGCCTGGGAGGTATTGCCGCTGAGCGCGTCCATCGCGCAATCGACCGCATCGACACCCGCGTCGGCGGCGGCGAGAATCGTAGCGCTGGCAATGCCGGCGGTGTCGTGGGTGTGAAAATGGATCGGCAGGCCGACCTCGTCCTTGAGCGCCGTGATCAGCTTGCGCGCGGCGGCGGGCTTCAGGAGGCCTGCCATGTCCTTGAGGCCCAGCACATGCGCGCCCGCCTTCTCCAGATCGCGGGCCATGCCGACATAGTATTTCAGGTCATACTTGGCACGGTCGGGGTTCAGGATATCGCCCGTGTAGCAGATCGAGCCTTCGCAGATCTTGCCGCTCTCGACGACGGCATCCATCGCCACGCGCATGTTTTCCACCCAGTTGAGCGAGTCGAACACGCGGAACACATCGACGCCCGTCTCGGCGGCCTGACGCACGAATTCCTGCACCACGTTATCGGGGTAGTTGGTGTAGCCGACGCCGTTCGAGGCGCGCAGCAGCATCTGCGTCATCACGTTGGGCATCGCTGCGCGCAGATCGCGCAGGCGCTGCCACGGGCATTCCTGCAAGAAACGGTAGGCGACATCGAAAGTCGCGCCGCCCCAGCACTCGACCGAGAAGAGCTGCGGCAGATGCGCGGCATAGGCGGGCGCGACGCGGATCATGTCGCGGCTGCGCATCCGCGTCGCCAGCAGCGACTGGTGCCCGTCGCGCATCGCCGTATCGGTGATCAGCAGTTGTGTCTGCGCCTTCATCCAGTCGGCCACGGCCTGAGGGCCTTTTTCCTCGAGCAGATTGCGCGTGCCGGGCTGCGGCGCGCAGCGGGGCTTGGGCGGGCGCGGATCCTTGAGATCGGCGCGCGGGCGCGGGCGGTCCTTGGTCTCGGGATGCCCGTTCACGGTGATATCCGCGATATAGGTCAGCACCTTGGTGCCCCGGTCGCGGCGCGAGCGGAAGTTGAAAAGCTCGGGCGTGTCGTCGATGAACTTGGTCGTGTAGGTGTTGTCGAGGAATGTGGGATGTTTCAGCAGGTTCTCGACAAAGGCGATATTGGTGCTGACGCCGCGAATACGGAACTCGCGCAGCGCGCGGTCCATCCGCGCGATCGCCGCCTCGGGCGTTTGCGCATGGGCCGTCACCTTGACCAGCAGGCTGTCGTAAAAGCGGGTGATGACGCCGCCCGCATAGGCCGTGCCGCCGTCAAGGCGAATGCCCATGCCGGTGGCCGAGCGATAGGCGGTGATGCGGCCGTAATCGGGGATGAAGCTGTTCTGCGGATCCTCGGTCGTGATGCGCGTCTGCAGCGCGTGGCCATGCAGGCGGATATCGTCTTGGCTCTTCTTGCGCGTCGCCTCGGCCAGCGTCTTGCCCTCGGCGATCTTGATCTGCGCCTGCACGATGTCGATGCCGGTGACTTCTTCGGTCACAGTATGCTCGACCTGCACGCGGGGGTTCACCTCGATGAAGTAGAACTGGTTCGTGTCCATATCCATCAGGAACTCGACCGTGCCGGCGCACTCGTAATCCACATGTTTGCAGATCTTGTAGCCCAGCTCGCAAATCTCGGCGCGCTGGATTTCGGTCAGATAGGGCGCGGGCGCGCGCTCGACCACTTTCTGGTTGCGGCGCTGGACAGAGCAGTCGCGCTCATACAAATGATACATGCCCCCATGCTTGTCGCCGAGGATCTGCACCTCGACATGGCGCGCGCGTAGGATCATTTTCTCCAGGTAGCCCTCGCCATTGCCAAAGGCCGCCTCGGCCTCGCGGCGGCCTTCCAGCACCTTTTCTTCCAGCTCGTCCGGTCCGTTGATGGGACGCATCCCGCGCCCGCCGCCGCCCCAGGACGCTTTCAGCATCAGCGGATAGCCCACCTCGGCGGCCTCGGCCCGGATGGCGTCCATATCGGTCCCCAGAACCTCGGTCGCGGGAATGACAGGCACGCCCGCTTCGATGGCGACGCGCCGAGCGCTGGCCTTGTCTCCCAGCTGGCGCATGGTCTTTGCCTTCGGGCCGATGAAGGTGATGCCGTTCGCCTCGCAGGCATCGACGAAATCGGGGTTCTCGCTGAGCAGGCCATAGCCGGGATGGATGGCGTCGGCGCCCGATTCCTTGGCAACGCGGATGATCTCGTCGATGCTCAGATAGGCGGCAACGGGGCCCAGCCCTTCGCCGATGCGATACGCCTCGTCGGCCTTGAAGCGATGCAGGCCCAGCTTGTCCTCTTCGGCAAAGACCGCGACCGTGCGTTTGCCCAGCTCATTGGCGGCGCGCATGATGCGGATGGCGATCTCGCCGCGATTGGCGATCAGGATTTTCTTGAACTCGGTCATTGTGCGTCCCCCGGTTATGTCACGCGCGGGTCACTGCCCGGTTGCGCGCAGAGTGCGAATTGCCGCAGCGCAGCGCAAGGTATTTCCAGTCTTGTAGAAATCGCGCCGGATTCGCGCAACAGATGCGGCGCGCGGCCCACCCATTTGCGACATTTCCTACCCGGTTCGGTCCGGGATCAGTCGTCCGGGCAAGTCCGCAAGGCGGCGCGCGCCAAGCTGGCCCATATTGGCCGTCATGTCGGCGGCAAGGATATGCGCCAGATACGCGGGCCCCTCGGGGCCAAGTGCGGCCAGCGCGTAATGCCAGGGGCGCGCCATCATTACGAAATCTGCCCCCAGCGCCAGCGCGCGCAGGATGTCGAGTCCGCCCGTGATGCCCCCGTCGAAGATTAGCGGCAGGTCTGTCGCGGCGCGAATCCGCGGCAGTTGCCGCACGGTGGCAGGTGCGCCGTCGAATTGTCGCCCGCCGTGGTTTGAGATCCAGATGCCATCGACCCCGGCCTCTTGCAGCCTCGGCACATCGGCGGGGTCGAGCACGCCTTTGACCACCAGCGGGCCGTCCCAATTCACGCGCAGCCAGTCCAGATATCCGGCATCTGGCGAGGTGCGCAGCAGGTATCCGGCGTGCGCCGTCGAGGGCAGGCCGCTGGTATCGCCCGCATAGCTGTCGATCATGCGCATGCGCGGCATGCCCATCCGCGCCATGCCCAGCGCCCAGGCTGGGCGCTGGGCCACCTGCGCCATCAGCCGGGGCGTCAGGCGCGGCGGCTGCGTCAGGCCCGAGCGTGTCTGACGCTCGCGCCGCGAGGCGACAGGCACATCGACGGTCAGCACAAGCACCTTGAAACCCGCCTTGCGCGCGCGCTCCAGCATGTCGCGACGAATGCCCTCATCGCGCGGCGGGTAAAGTTGAAACCAGGCGTCATCGCCTGCCAGCGGGCCGATATCCTCGGGCGTTTGCGCGGCGACGGTCGAGAGGGTGTAGGGCATTTGCGCGGTGGCCGCGGCGCGGGCCAAGTGGCGCTCGGCATTGGGCCAGACAAGGCCCGACATACCCACCGGGCCGATGCCGAAGGGCAGGGGGTGCGCACGCCCAAAGAGGGTTGTGGCAAGGTCCGGCGTGAATTCGCCATGCAGGATCGAGGGCATCATTTCGACCTCTTGCAGCGCGGCGGGGCCACCATGGCGCGCGCGCTCGGTTCCCGTGCCGCTGTCGAGATATTCCCAGACGAAACGGGGCAGTCGGGCGCGGGCGCGGGCCTTGAGATCGCTGAGGGCAGGGTATGTCGCGTCGTGGCTCATGCGCCGCATTTGGCGCAGCGGAGCGCGCCTTGTCCAGTGCTGTCGCGATGTGGCACGCTTCGCGTGGGAATGTGGTGACCGCCCGAGAGTTGCTGTAAGGATTTGGTCGCGCCGTGCGACCGGGCAAGGTCGCCGAGGGAAAGAAATGATGGCTCTCATCCGATATCGTCAGGTTGCCGAGGCCGGGGGGCGGGGTGCGCCGTGATCGCCGCCTCGCGCAATATCGCGCTGGCGGCGCTGGGCATGGCGCTGCTGATCCATGCGGCGCTGGCGCTGGTGCTGGTGGACACGTCCGGGCCCGAGATCGAAGGCGGCGCCAGTGCGCCCGAGACGCGGCTGGGCACCAGCTTTGCCGACATGGCCGCCGGCACCTTGACCGCCGCGCGTGCGACCGAGCCTGCCGAGGCGCTGCAGCCTGCCAAAGAGACGCCCCTGCCGGCGCTGAAACCCGCGCCGCAAACCGCACTGCAGCCGCAGCGTGCCGAGCCTGTCGTGGTAGAGTCCGACCCTACCCCAAAGGTGACGCCGCAGGCTGCGGAGATGCTCGCGCCGGAGGTGCCTTCACCCGCCGAGGCGGTGCGCCCGGCGAAAGACATCAGCCCCGCTGTCACCGGATCCGTTCGGCCCAAACTCCGAACGCCCGAATTTGAGGCGGCAAACACGCCTGCGCGGCCCGCGCCCCAACCCAAGCCGGAACCCCGGCAGCAGGCCCAGCCCGCCCCGCGGGGCAATGCCGAGCAGGACGCAACTAAAGGCACCGTGTCCGGCACGGAGAGCGCCGAGGCCCGGACCAGCGGCGCCGGCGCGGAGCAACCGCAGGCAGCGGGTAATGCAGCGGCGTCGAACTATCCGGGCGTCGTGATGGCGAAAATCTCGCGCGTGGCACGCCCGCGCTCGGCTTCGCGGGGAACGGCGGTGGTCAATTTCAGCGTGGCGGCAGGCGGCGGTCTCGCGGGTCTGGCCATCGCAACCAGCTCGGGTTCGGCGCAACTGGACAATGCGGCGTTGCAGATGATCCGGCGCGCCGCCCCGTTCCCCGCGCCGCCGCCAGGCGCGCAGCGCAGCTTTACCATCAGCATCGAGGGCCGCTAGAAAACGCGCGAAATATCAGGCAGATCGTCCCTCGACATTCCCGTGCAATTCATTTCTCAATGCGCGAATGGCAAGTGAGATCAATACGCGGCCCGGCTGGGGCATCTTCTGGATGGTGGTGACCGGCCTCCTTTTTGTGGGGGTGACAGCACTGGTCAAGACGATCGGGCCGCGCATCCCCGCAGCCGAGACCGCGTTTTTGCGCTATGCCCTTGGCCTCGTCCTGCTGATCCCGGCCATTCCGGCCATCCGGCGCGCGCAGCTTACGCCGCGCCTATTGGGCATCTTCTGCGGGCGTGGCGCGGTGCACACTATCGGCGTGGCGCTGTGGTTCTATGCGATGGCGCATATCCCGCTCGCGGATGTTACGGCGATGAACTACCTGTCGCCCATCTACGTGACGATCGGCGCGGCGCTGTTCCTGGGCGAGCGGCTGGCGATGCGCCGCCTCATGGCGATCCTCGTGGCCTTGCTGGGCGCGGTCATCATCCTGCGCCCCGGTCTGCGCGAAATCGGGCCGGGCCATATGGCCATGCTGGTGACTGCCATCAGCTTCGGCGCGTCCTACCTTCTGGCCAAGCTGGCGACGGATGAGGCGTCGCCCGTTGTCGTCGTGGCGATGCTGTCGCTGACAGTGACGGTGGGGCTTGCGCCCTTTGCCGCGCTGCATTGGGTGACGCCGACCCTGCTTGAGCTGGTAACGCTGTTTGGTGTCGCAGTCCTCGCAACGGGGGGGCATTACACGATGATGCTGGCCTTCCGCGCCGCGCCGCTGGCCGTGACGCAGCCGATGACGTTTCTTCAGCTGGTGTGGGCGGTTCTGCTGGGCGCGCTGGTCTTTGACGAGGCGGTGGACCCATACGTGGTGCTGGGCGGGATGGTGATCGTGGGGTCCGTCAGCTTCATCACCTGGCGCGAGGCCATGCTGAAGCGCCGCGCGATCACGCCGAACAGTACTGCCACCAAGGTCTGAGCGCTTCAGCCCGCCCTGTCAGCCTCTCTTGTCAGCCCGCCTTGGGCCGCCGCGTCGGGCTGAGCTTCATCCCCGGCGAGGCAAGGCGATGTGCGGGCCCGACCCAGGCATAGGCCAGCAGGCAGGGATCGCGGTCGCCGGTGGTGATGCGGTGCTCCATGCCCGAGCCATTGAAGATCAGCGATCCGGGCGCATAGACCGCGCCGTTGTTTTCCGACCATGCGCCGGCGATCGAGATGTAGCTCTCCTCGATATCCTGATGGCTGTGTTGCGGGTATGTCGTGGTCGGCGCGAAAAGCACGAAGCCGAGGTTCAGTCGGTCTGATTGCACCGGCCCTTTCTGGCCGAGGATTTCGCAGAACGCATACTTGCGCGCCAGTGCCATCGGCATTTTCTCATACCCGTATTCCCAGGTCAGCGAGGCGCGCACCTCGCGCAGGGCGCGGGCCATGCCCTGCATCGCCGCGCGTTCCCCCAGATCTAGCGCGCGGGCGAGATGGGCTGTCACCGGCAGCGTTTCGGGCTGGCGCGGCAAGATGGGCAGGTTCGCTGCAATCGTTGCCGACAGTCCGTCGCGCACCCGCTTGCGGTGGCTGCGGATCACGGGGCTGCCCCCGTCCGAGCCAAAGCGGTAGAGCGCGTCGAACTCGCGCAGCAGGTAGAGCCAGTCGGGACTGTCGGTAAGACGCGGCCCTTCGGACATGAGCGCCGCGCTGGACGTATGGGTATGATTGGTCGGGGGCAGGTCGGTCATGGGGCGCATCCGGGCAGGGGATTCTTCCCGATTAGAACCACGGGAATTGCCGCCTGCGCAAGCCTTGGCGATGCGCCGTAGGCCGCACTAAAAGAAAAATGCTGCCGGGCGGTGCGGCCCGGCAGCATCTATTTTCTGGTCGATGGGGCGGCGCTCCGCCCCTAAGCCCGGATCAGGCGAACCACCAGCGCTCTGCCCAACGCTCGCCGTCCATGTCCCAGTTGGAAGCGATGTTCTCGGGCTTGCCGACCTTCTTGCTGGAGGCAAACACGTAGTTGGCGAACATCGGGATGATGATCGAGCCTTGCGTACTGACGATCTCCTGCAGCTCCCAGTATTGCTGGCGGCGGACTTCCGGGTCCAGCTCGGCGCGTGCTTCCTTCAGCAGAGCGTCGAACTTCTCATTGCACCAGAAACCGTCGTTCCAGTCCGCGCCGCAGGTATAGGCGGTGGCGAACATCTGATCCTGCACGGGGCGGCCGCCCCAATAGACGGCGGTGAAGGGCTTCTTCATCCAGACATCGGACCAATAGCCGTCATTGGGCTCGCGCACGACCTTGAGGTTGATGCCG
Organism: Roseovarius roseus; assembly: GCF_043355935.2. NCBI lineage: Bacteria > Pseudomonadati > Pseudomonadota > Alphaproteobacteria > Rhodobacterales > Roseobacteraceae > Roseovarius > Roseovarius roseus. The sequence goes on from NZ_JBHFPE020000004.1 coordinate 72,761, forward strand.
GCATCCTTGGCCGAGTTCTGGAACAGCGTCGCCGCGTCCACCGCCCCCGCGAAGGCCGCATCGGCCGCCGAAAGGCTGACGTCGATCGAATCGAGGCCGGCCTCCTTGAGGTAGTACTTGGCCTTGTCGGGGTCGTAGGTCTTCTGCTCGAGCTCGGTGTTGTAGAACTGCTGGCCCTGACCGATCGGGATATCATTGCCGACCGAGCCGTAGCCAAAGAGAATCTTCTCGACCAGCTCCTCGCGGTTGATCGCGTGCTTGAGCGCGAGGCGGACGTTATTGTCGTTATAGGGCTCGGCGCGAGAATCCATGGCGAAAGTGAAATGCTGCGTGCCCGCGATCGAGCTGATGTCGATATCGGGGTTGCGCGCCAGAAGGCCGATGGTCTTGAGGTCAAGACGATCGACACTGTCGACATCGCCCGAGACAAGCGCCGTGGTGCGCGCGTTCTGATCGACCAGCGACAGCATCTCGATCGTGTCGAACCAGCCGACATCGCTGCGCCAGTGATTCTCGTTACGCTCGAACGTGGTCGAGATGCCGGGCTTGAACGAGACGATCTTGTAGCTGCCGCACCCGTCGCCGGATTTCCAGTCGATGCCGCCATCGTTGGCGGGCAGAACGGGCAGATGATAGTCGCTGAGGATGAACGGGAAGTCGGCATTGCCGCCATCCAGCGTGAAGACGACCGTATCGCCCTCGATCGCGATGTCGGTGATCGGCGCGAGGATCGGCGTGGCGGCCGAAGCGGCCTCTTCGCCGCGGTGGAAGTTGATCGAGGCGACGACATCCTCGGGGGTCACGGTCTTGCCCGAATGGAAGGTCACGCCATCGCGGATCTTGAAGCGCCAGACGGTGGCGTCATCGGAGGCTTCCCAGCTTTCGGCGACCTCGGGTCCGACCGATCCGTCGGCCAGAACCTCGGTCAGGTGCCCGTCCTTGGCAAAGGTCAGCGCGACCATATAGCCATTGTCCCAGACGCCGGGGTTCAGTGTGTCTGTGGTCTGGCCATAGCCCTTGCCGATGCGGAAATTCCCGCCTTTCTTGGGGGTGGCGGCATAGACCCCGCCCAGCGGCAGCGAGGCTGCAATGGCGCCTGCGGCGGTGGTTTTCAGAAATCCGCGCCGGTCAAGGCGTCCATTCGTGATGAGCGACATGTAAATCTTCCCTTTTGTCGTTTCTATCAAGGTCTTGTTTCTCAGCCCGCCAGCAGCGGCAGGGGGTGCCTTGTCTCTTCCGGTTGGTCCTCGGGCGCGCTGCGGTTTGCCGGTCCCGCGGCGGTATGGCCCTGGCCGGGACATGCAGACCTCTGCGCGCCCGGCGACGTTATTATGCCGCCGCGCCGGGTTGCAACCATTTTGCGGGGCGCGTCCGGGCAGCATCGCGGCTGAGCATTCAGGCTGCAGATTGACGAGTCAATGAAATTTCCATAGCGCCAACGTGAACCTTGTATGACAGAGTGTCGCCGCGCGCCACGGTGCGCGCGTGGGGCACTCTGCGCCTTTCCATCCACACTGCCTGAGAGGACACCGCACATGAGCCGCCCGAACATCCTGATCTTCATGGTCGACCAGCTCAACGGCACGTTCTTTCCCGACGGCCCCGCCGAGTGGCTGCACGCGCCCAACCTCAAGCGGCTCGCCGCACGCTCGACCCGCTTTGCCAATGCCTACACGGCCAGCCCGCTTTGTGCGCCGGGGCGCGCCAGCTTCATGTCGGGCCTTCTGCCTTCGCGGTCCCGTGTCTATGACAACGCCGCAGAGTTCGCCGCTGATATCCCCACCTATGCGCATCACCTGCGCCGGGCGGGCTATCAAACCTGCCTTTCGGGCAAGATGCATTTCGTTGGCCCCGACCAGATGCACGGGTTCGAAGATCGTCTGACGACCGATATCTATCCCGCCGATTTCGGCTGGACGCCCGACTACCGCAAGCCGGGCGAGCGGATCGAGTGGTGGTATCACAACATGGGCAGCGTCACCGGCGCGGGGGTGGCCGAGATCTCGAACCAGATGGAATATGATGACGAGGTTGCCTACGAGGCGACGCGCAAGGTCTATGACTACGCGCGCGGGAAGGATCTGCGCCCCTGGTGCCTGACGGTCAGCTTTACGCATCCGCACGATCCCTATGTCGCGCGCAAGAAATACTGGGATCTCTACGAGGATTGCGACCACCTGCTGCCCGAGGTTGGGGCGATGGGCTACGAGAACCACGATCCCCATTCGCAGCGCATCTTCGACGCCAATGACTGGCGCAGCTATGACATCACCGAGGATCACATCCGCCGCGCCCGCCGGGCCTATTTCGCCAATATCTCCTATCTCGACGACAAGATCGGTGAGGTGATGGAGGCGCTCGACGGTACGCGGCAGACCGAGGACACCATCATTCTGTTCGTCTCGGATCACGGCGACATGCTGGGCGAGCGCGGGCTCTGGTTCAAGATGAGCTTCTTTGAGGGCTCGTCGCGCGTGCCGATGATGATCGCCGCGCCGGGCATGGAGGCGGGGCGCATCGACACGCCCGTCAGCAATATCGACGTCTGCCCGACGCTCTGCGATCTGGTGGGCGTGTCGATGGACGAGGTCGCGCCTTGGGTCGCGGGACAATCTCTGGTCCCGCTGGGTCAGGGCCGGACGCGCGAGGCGCCGGTGGCGATGGAATACGCGGCCGAGGCCTCCTACGCGCCGCTGGTGTCACTGCGGCAGGGCAAGTGGAAGTTCAACCGCTGCAGGCTCGATCCGGACCAGCTCTTTGATTTGGAGGCGGATCCGCACGAGTTGAACGATCTGGCCGCCGACCCGGCCCATGCCGAAACGCTCAGGACGTTCTCGGCAATGGCCGAGGCGCGCTGGGATCTGCAGGCTTTCGATGCGCAGGTGCGCGAATCGCAGGCGCGCCGCTGGGTGGTCTACGAGGCGCTGCGCGAGGGCGGCTATTACCCGTGGGACTACCAGCCGCTGAAAAAGGCGTCCGAGCGGTATATGCGCAATCACATGGATCTGAACGTGGTCGAGGAAAATGCGCGTTTTCCGCGGGGAGAGTAGCGCCGTTTGATCCGGGTCAATGCGCGGGCAGATTTGCCCGCGCAAACTGCACGCAACCTGCAACAAGAGGAGCCCGCAGATGACCCATGTCCCACACCAGCTGAGCGAAGAATTCCCCGACAAGGCCGAGGAAATCGCCAAGCTGGAGCAGTCCAACGCCCATTTCGCCAAGCTGTCCAAGGAGTATGACGAGGTGAACCGCATCATCCACAAGGCCGAGACCAATGTCGCCCCGATGGATGAGCTGGCCGAGAGCGAGCAGCGCCGCAAGCGCGCCGCCCTCAAGGACGAGATCTATGCCATGCTGACCAAGGCGGCCTAGCCGACCTCGTAAGGGAGCACGCCGCGCGCGTCCGGCCTTATGGTCAGGCGCCGCTCGAGCGGGGGGATGGAGCGCTGATGGCACTCGGTCCGCTCGCAGATGCGGCAGGAAATTCCGATGGGCTCGAACGCGGCCGGACTGCTGAGGTCCAGCCCATCGGCATAGACGAGGGCGGGCGCATGCTTGACCTCGCATCCCAGCGCGATGGCAAAGCGGCGCACCGGCGCGCCGAAATGCCCGCCGGGCTTTGAGACGTCCCGCGCGAGGTTGATGTAGCGCACCCCGTCCGGCGTCTCGGCCAGCTGGCGCAGGAAACGTCCCGGCGTCTCGAACGCGCGGTGCACGTTCCAAAGGGGGCAGGCGCCGCCGTAGCGCGCGAACTGCATCCGCGTGGCCGAATGCCGCTTGGTGATCGTGCCCGCCTGATCGACCCTCACAAAGAAGAACGGAATACCCTTGGCGCCGGGGCGCTGCAGTGTCGAGAGGCGGTGGCACACCTGCTCGATCGAGGCGCCGAACCGATGGGCCAGCACCTCCAGATCGTGCCGGCAGTCGCGCGCGGCAGTGAGGAAAGCGGTGTACGGCATCATCGCCGCCCCTGCGTAGTAATTAGCAAGGCCGATTTTCGCGATGGCGCGGGCCTCGTCCGACTGGAACCGGGCCAGGTCCAGCGTCGCCTCCAGCAGTTGGTCCTGCGTCAGCAACGCCAGTTGCAGCAGCAGCTGAAACCGCCGGGTTTCCGGCGCGGCGCGGGCGCTGAGATAGAGGATGCCGCTACCCCGGTCCAGTCGCCGCAAAGGGCCGTCATCGGTGTTGACCACGGTAATCCCGATCCGCGCCAGCGCCTCGGTCGCGCCATCGGGGGCGGCGACGGCAAACCGCTCAGCGGCGCGGTCGACGGCGTCGATGTAATTGTCGCAATAGTGAAAGAAATCGCGCACTTCGGTCCATGGGCTTTGCTGGGTGAGGGCATCATGCGCCCCCAGCGCCTCATCCAGTGATGCCAGCCGCTCATGCGTCTGGCGATAGGCGCCGTGCAGCTCCAGAAAGGCGCGGGCGAAGGCGGGAGCATTGGAGGCGACAAGGCGCAGATCGGCCAGACCGGGCGGGTCGGCAAAGATCGGATCGGCCAGCGCCTCGCGGATGTCGCCGGCCATGCGCTCGGCCTCGCCCGAGCCCAGCTCGGTCACGTCAAAGCCGAATTCCTGCGCCAGCGCCAGCACGACAGTGGTGCTGACGGGGCGGTTGTTGTTCTCCATCTGGTTCAGATAGGGCAGGGACACGCCAAGGCGGGCGGCGAAATCTTTTTGCGTCAGGCCGATGCGCTGGCGCGTCTCGCGCAGCTTGGCCCCGGCGTAGAGTTTTCGGTTCGCCATGCGCGCCTCATTTGCAAGTTAGCCTCATGCGCAGACTATGTTTGCAAATTCATGCGCGCAAGCACCCGGATCACAGCGCGCCCAGCCGCGCCTCGCGCCGCATTACTAGCAGGATGGTCGCCACCGCGCCGAGGGCCGTGACCAGCATGATCCACAGCAGTGGATAGGCCCCCGATTGCGGCGTCAGCCACGCGCCGGCCAATGCCGACAGCGCCGCGCCCCCACCGATCATCAGCGCGCCGGCAAGGCCGCTGGCCGTGCCCGCCAGATCTGGCCGCACCGACAGCGCGCCGGCCGTGGCGTTGGGGATGGTCATGCCGTTGCCAAGCCCCATCAGCATCATCAGGCCGAAAAAGCTGAGTGCGGTGCCGAAACCGGCGTAGAAAAGCGCAAGATTGATCGCGATGCCCACCGCATTGGCGATCGTGCCCCAATAGACCATGCGGTTGACCCCCACCTCGACCGAGAAGCGGCCCGAAAGGTAATTTCCGGCGAAATAGCCCACGGCGGGCGCGCCGAAGTAAAACCCGATCTCGTGCGGGGCCAGGCCGAAGACATGATCGCCCACATACGGCGCGCCGCCCAGATAGGCGAAGAACGCCCCCGAAGAAAATGCGGCCGCGCCCGCATAGCCCCAGAACCGCAACGACCTGCAAAGCACCGGGTATTCGCGAAACTGCTGCGCAAAGCTGAGCCCGCTGCCCTGCGCCGTCTCGCCCAGATCGGCCCATGTGAGCGCCAGGATCAGGATGCCCACTACCGTCAGAGCCCAGAAATTTGCTTGCCAGCCAAAGGCTTGCTCAAGCATGCCGCCAAACATCGGGCCGACCATGGGCACCACGGCCATGCCCATCGTGACATAACCGATCATGCTGGCTGCGCGGTCTTGGGGCACCATGTCCCGCACCACCGCGCGGCTGAGAACCATGGCCACGACGATGCCCGCCTGCACCATACGAAACGTCAGGAACATGGCTGCGCTGGTCGAGAGCGCGCAGCCGATGCTGGCAAGGATGAAGATAATCATGCCGGCCATGATCACCGGGCGGCGGCCCAGCTTGTCCGAGATGGGGCCGATCAGGATCTGCAGCACCGCGTTGACCGCCAGATAGAGCGCGACCGACAGTTGCATCAGCCGATAGGGCGCATCGAAATACGTGGCCATGTTCGGCAGCGACGGCAGAAAGATGTTCATCGCCAGCGCTGACAAGCCCGTCATGACGATCAGCGTCGAGATATGGGGCGGCGTCCTGCGGTCGAGAAATTTGACTTGGGGCTTGGGCATGCGCAATGGCTAGGCGCGCGCTCCGGCAGAGTCCATCTGGGCGCTGCCGGTTATGCAAGTTTGCAAATTGCAATGAGTGGAATTGCCTGTGTTTGCAAATTTGCCGAAATTTGCTGTCGCATGACAACCGATGCGGTATAGCCTGCGCCAAATGGTCAGACGGCCAGCCAGCCAAGAGGACAGGGGAAGAGCGCCATGAAGGACATCTTGCAGGAACTTGAGAACCGCCGCGCCGAAGCGCGCGCAGGTGGTGGCGCGCGCCGTGTCGAGGCCCAGCACGCCAAGGGCAAGCTGACGGCGCGCGAGCGGGTCGAGCTCTTGCTGGACGAAGGCAGCTTTGAAGAGTTCGACATGTTCGTCGCGCATCGCTGCACCGATTTCGGCATGGAGAAGGACCGCCCCTACAGTGACGGCGTTGTCACCGGCTGGGGCACGATCAATGGCCGTCTGGTCTATGTGTTTTCTCAGGATTTCACCGTGCTCGGCGGCTCGGTGTCTGAAACGCATGCCAAGAAGATCTGTAAGATCATGGATATGGCCGTGCAAAACGGTGCGCCCGTGATCGGGATCAACGATTCGGGCGGTGCGCGCATTCAGGAGGGTGTCGACAGCCTTGCGGGTTATGGCGAGGTCTTCCAGCGCAACATCACCGCCTCGGGCGTCGTGCCGCAGATCAGCGTCATAATGGGCCCCTGTGCGGGCGGTGCGGTCTATAGCCCTGCGATGACCGACTTCATCTTCATGGTGAAGGACAGCAGCTACATGTTCGTGACCGGCCCCGACGTGGTCAAGACCGTCACGAACGAGCAGGTGACCGCCGAGGAACTGGGCGGCGCGAGCACACATACCCGCAAATCGAGCGTGGCCGATGCGGCCTTCGAGAACGATGTCGAAGCGCTGGCCGAGGTGCGTCGCCTGGTCGATTTCCTGCCCTCGTCCAACCGCGAAAAACCCCCGGTGCGTCCGTTCTTCGACGATCCAGGCCGTATCGAAGACAGCCTCGACACGCTCATCCCCGACAATCCCAACATGCCCTATGACATGAAGGAATTGATCCTCAAGATTGCCGATGAGGGCGATTTCTACGAGATCCAGGAAGAATTCGCCAAGAACATGATCACCGGCTTTATCCGGATTGAGGGGCAGACCGTGGGCGTCGTCGCCAACCAGCCGATGGTGCTGGCCGGGTGCCTTGATATTGACAGCAGCCGAAAGGCCGCGCGCTTTGTCCGCTTCTGCGATTGCTTCGAGATCCCTCTGCTGACGCTGGTCGATGTGCCCGGCTTCCTGCCCGGCGTCACGCAGGAATATAACGGTGTGATCAAGCACGGCGCCAAGCTGCTCTTTGCCTATGGCGAGGCGACGGTTCCCAAGGTCACGGTGATCACGCGCAAGGCCTATGGTGGCGCCTATGTGGTGATGTCGTCCAAGCATCTGCAGGGCGATTTCAACTATGCATGGCCCACCTCCGAGATCGCCGTGATGGGCGCCAAGGGCGCGACCGAGATCATCCATCGGGCTGATCGCGGCGACGCCGAGAAGCTGGCGGCCCATGCCAAGGATTATGAGGACCGCTTTGCCAGCCCCTTCGTCGCCGCCGAGCGCGGTTTTGTCGACGAGGTGATCATGCCGCATTCCACCCGCAAGCGCGTCGCGCGGGCCTTCGCGTCGCTGCGCGGGAAAAAGGCGCAGATGCCGTGGAAGAAGCACGACAACATCCCGCTTTAGGACAGCTTGGCAGGAGGCCGGGGGCATGGGCATGACAAGGCAGCATCAGATCGCGCGAACGGGCCGTGCAGCGGGAACCGCGCCGCCACCATGCGCGTTTTTCGCGTCAAAGGAGGCATGTCATGGCCAAATCGAAGAGTGGGAACAGTATCAAGGACGCGGATACCTACGAGGCGCTGCGCGACGAGGGGGCATCCAAGGAGAAAGCGGCGCGGATTGCGAATGCCAAGGCGAACGACAGCATGAGTCCCTCGACGAAAGGAGGCAAAGCGCCGCCTTACGAGGAGTGGAGCAAGGACGAGCTCTACGAGCGGGCGCAGGAGATCGGAATCGAGGGCCGCTCGGAGATGGACAAGGACGAGCTGATCGAGGCGCTGCGAAACCACTGACGCGCCGGCGGCTTGCCGCCGCCTTCACGGCTGCCGCTGCGATGTACGCGGCGCCTGCCGCTGCCGAAAATATCACGCTGCCTTCGGGGTTGATCGCCCAGCTTCACGAGTTCATCGTGGAGGACCAGTTCAAGATCCGGCTGCGCTATGTCTCGGAAGGGTTCGATCCCTTGGGCATGGACCCTGAGATACTGCTGACCGATATGACTTTCCTTTGCGAAAACAGTGACTTGATGCCGATCACGCAGCCCGGCGGCACGGTGCATGTCATCGTGTCCATCGCCGATCAACCGGCGGAATTCGGCGTATTGAACACCGATATTCGGCAAAGCTTCGACGCCTTCACAATGGCCGATGGCACCTGCATCTGGGAGGCATTTTGATGTATCCACAATATCTTGCGCGGATTTGTTCACCCTCACGGGTTTGTGAGGCTTTGAGGACACATACCTTGCGCATTCGTGCAATGACGTATCGCTTCGCGCGAAACTGCATTATCCTCAACACCGATTGCACCCAAGCAATCCAAACCTCGAAGACATGGCGGGGCGTTTGCCTATGCGCGGCCCCGTTTTCAATAAGTGACAGGAGAATTCAATGTCGAATGCTATCAAGAGCCTCATGGCCCTCGGCCTGGTCGTCGCAGTCTCGGCTTGCCAGCAGGCACCCGAGGACGATTACGTCGTGGTCGAGCCCGTTACGACCGAGCCCGTTCAGACCGGCAAATACTAATCCGCATCGTCGGACCCTGATACCGGGGCAGGCCGCTGGGCCTGCCTCGACCCTCGGCCGTAGCCTGCGCCAGCGCCCGTTATCGGAGGGCATGGCATGATCAAGCATCGCGGCTTCCCCGGCAGATTGCCGTCTTCCGATTTCCAGTTCACCATTCGCCGCGCCAATCCCAAGGGCGCCACGCCCCTGATCCGGCGTGAGCGATACGCCGACCGGCGCATGCCCGACCGGCGCGCCGATACGGGCTTTGTGAGGGCGCTCTATGAGTGCTTTGGCGACGAGCCGTTCGAGCGCGGCAATCTCGATGCTGGGCGGCTCTCGTGGCTGCTGGGGCGCGAGGTGCTGCCTGTGTCTGATCCGTTCGATCCCACGGATTACGAGGCGCTGCTGGTTCTTGACGTCGAGGTGGCGCGCCGGTCCTTCCCGGCAGCCTTCGATGACGAGGAGGGTGCATGAGCCTGCGCGCCGCCCCTCCTGCAGGCTGCTCCGGCATGAATTTGCCCATGATTTCCGCGTCTGCGCGGAATGCAGCCGATAATTGTATTGCCTCCGGATTTGACTTGGCTCGGACCCGCGTCGATGGCACCGTGATGCATGTAGTGGCGGGCCTTCCCCAAGGGCCCGGGGCACCATGTCCACACCGTTACCCTTCCCCTGATGGGCGGCGTCTCGCAGTATTGCGGACGTCGCTCTTTTTTCTTTCTGTAGCAAGGGGTTCAGTCTATCGGCGGCAACTCGCCCATAAGCGGGCCAAAGGTGGGAACCGTTTTGACCTGCCGGTTGTTAACCTTACTGATGTGGCTTCGCATCGTGCATGTATACAAAGGGGCGACATACCATGGTCAGAACAATTACCAGACAACCTAAGGCTGTATTTGCGGTGCTCGCACTATTTGCGCTCGCGGCGTGCGGCGACACTATTGGCGAGCAGGCTGCCATCGGCGGCGTGGGCGGCCTCGGGACGTCCGCGGTCCTTGGCGGCAACCTTGCGGCAGGCGCCGTCGTGGGCGCCGCGGGCAACGTCGCCTATTGCCAGGCCTTCCCGGACCGCTGCAACTGATATCACCGCGCATCGCGCGAGCTTCATCGAACCATCCGTGCCACCGGGCGCGGGTGGTTCTTTTCGTTTCAAGACCCAATCATAAGGGGACATGCCCATGTTCAAGAAGATCCTGATCGCCAACCGTGGCGAAATCGCCTGCCGCGTCATCAAGACGGCCCGCGCCATGGGTATCCAGACCGTCGCGATCTATTCCGACGCCGACCGGAACGCGCTGCATGTGCGCATGGCCGATGAGGCCGTACATATCGGCCCGGCGCCCGCCAATGAGAGCTATATCGTCATCGACAAGGTAATGGCCGCGATCAAGGAAACGGGCGCGGAGGCGGTGCATCCCGGTTACGGATTCCTGTCCGAGAACGCCAAATTCGCCGAGGCGCTGGAGGCCGCAGGCGTCGCCTTCATCGGGCCGCCCAAGGGCGCGATCGAGGCGATGGGCGACAAGATCACGTCCAAGAAGCTGGCGCAGGAGGCAGGAGTTTCGACGGTTCCCGGCTATATGGGCCTGATCGAGGATGCCGAGGAGGCGGTCAAGATATCGAACGAGGTCGGCTATCCGGTGATGATCAAGGCCAGCGCCGGCGGCGGCGGCAAGGGCATGCGCATCGCGTGGAACGATGACGAGGCGCGCGAGGGGTTTCAAAGCTCCAAGAACGAGGCGGCCAGCAGTTTTGGCGACGACCGGATCTTTATCGAGAAATTCGTGACGCAGCCGCGCCATATTGAAATCCAGGTGCTTTGCGACAGCCACGGCAACGGCATCTATCTGGGCGAGCGGGAATGCAGCATCCAGCGCCGCAACCAGAAGGTCATCGAAGAAGCGCCAAGCCCGTTTCTGGACGAGGAGACCCGCGCCGCGATGGGCAAACAGGCCGTCGCGCTGGCGCAGGCGGTGGATTACACCAGCGCGGGCACGGTCGAATTTATCGTCGATGGCGAGCGGAACTTCTACTTTCTGGAGATGAACACGCGCCTGCAGGTCGAACATCCGGTGACGGAACTGATCACCGGCGTCGATCTGGTCGAGCAGATGATCCGCGTGGCGAATGGCGAGGCGCTGAGCATCGCGCAAGACGACGTCAAGCTGAACGGCTGGGCGATGGAATGCCGCCTATATGCCGAGGATCCCTATCGCAACTTCCTGCCGTCCATCGGACGGCTGACGCGATATCGCCCGCCAGAGGAGCTGGATGTCGAAGGCGCTACCGTGCGCAACGATACCGGCGTCTATGAGGGCGGTGAGATCAGCATGTATTACGATCCGATGATCGCCAAGCTCTGCACTTGGGGGCCGGACCGGGGCGCAGCCATTGAGGGGATGCGCGTCGCGCTCGACAGTTTCGAGGTCGAGGGGATCGGGCATAACCTGCCCTTCCTGTCCGCGGTGATGGATCACCCCAAGTTTGTCTCGGGCGATATCACGACGGCCTTCATCGCCGAAGAGTATCCCGACGGGTTTGACGGAGCCGTATTGGATGACGCGCTGCTGCGCCGCGTTGCCGCCTCTTGCGCCGCGATGCACCGGGTGGGCGAGATCCGCCGCACGCGGATTTCGGGGCGCATGGACAATCACGAGCGCAAGGTGGGCGATGACTGGAACGTCGCCCTGCAGGGCACCAGCTATGATCTGCGTATCGAGGCGCGCCGCGGGGGGGCCACGGTGCATTTCGACGATGGCACATCCATCGAGGTGGTCAGCGACTGGACGCCGGGCGATCATCTGGCCCGGATCGAGGTGGATGGCGCGCCGCTGGTTCTGAAGGTCGGCAAGATCTCGGGCGGCTTCCGCATCCGCTGCCGCGGCGCGGATCTGAAGGTGCATGTGCGCACGCCCCGTCAGGCTGAACTGGCTGCCAAGATGCCCGAGAAACAGGCGCCCGACACATCCAAGATGCTGCTCTGTCCGATGCCAGGCCTCGTGGTCAAGATGAACGTGGCCGTGGGCGACGAAGTGCAGGAGGGTCAGGCGCTCTGCACCATCGAGGCGATGAAGATGGAGAACATCCTGCGCGCCGAGAAGCAGGGCATCGTCAGTGTCGTGAATGCCGGCCCGGGCGACAGCCTTGCCGTCGACGAAGTCATCATGGAGTTCGAATAGCCCGCCATGCTGCGCGCCGCGTCATATCCCTTTCGGGCGGCTGCGCTGCTTGGTCTGGCGGCGCTTGCGCTGACCGGGTGCCAGCGCAGCAGCGAGGATGACATGCGCGCGGTGCTCGACGGCTGGGCGCCCTTGGGCGAAACGCTGAGCTTCACTTCTCAGAGGCATTGCGCGGCAGGGCGTTTCGAGCTGGTGGACGGGCGGATCGCGTCGCGAATGCGGGTGGCCGGGGACGCGCGTGAGGCGGCGATGATCCTGCGCGGGCAGGGCGCCGTCGCGATAGACGACGCGCGCCTCACCCCCGATGCGGCCATCGCCGCGTTGATAGAGGCTGATCGCGGCGCCGGCATGGCGATGCGCATGGCCGGCCTCGAGGGGCGCGCCTGCATGGATGCCGAGACCGAGGCCGCGTTTGCCACCGCTCTGGTCGCGCCGCGCGCAGTGCTGATGGTCGGGCGCGATCAGGGCATCCTGGCGCTGATGGACGTGGATGCGGGCGTAGTCGTTGCCACGATGGGGGCGAAATGACCGGGCCTCGCGAAACTCAGTTGCTGAGGCCGCGCCGGTCCTCGATCTCCTGCTCACGCATGGGCAGCTTGTCGATGGTGCGGCTGATCTCGCGCACGTCCCAAGGCACCGGCTTGCGCAGATATATGGTACCGTCCTTGACGATGAGCGCCAGCATGAAGCCGCGCGGACGCAACTGGTCGCGCAAGGCGCTTTTCGCGTCGGGGTCGGTATCGGTCAGAATGACGACGTCGCGCTCGATCAACTCGTCCAGCTCGCGGGTCAGCAGCTCCATCTGGCGGACGAATTGCGGGTCGTACGGACTATCGGCAAAAACGACGAGCGGCCTTTTTTCCCATAGAAATTGCTTCAAATCGACATCGTTACCTTCGATCACGATGCTCTCGGGGGCAGGCTGCCCCCCGTTGGACAGCACCTCTTGCGCGGCAAGCGGACCGGCCAAAAGACCAGCAAAAACAAGGCTCAGTATTGGTTTCATCAGCACTCCTATCGGGTATGATATAAGCGGGTATGCGCCGATTGCGATGCGCAAAATGGCCGCTTTTGCGCAAATTTTCCCGTTAAGAGCATCATCAGACATGCCGGCTAGCACCGAGGGCACAAGAGTGTGCCGCCCATTCCGGCGCGGTGCCATAGCCAAAGGCGGGCCTTTACATGGAGATTATCCTGCATCTTGGGGTGCATCGCAGCGCCTCCACCAGTTTTCAGTTTTACTTGCGCAAGAACGGAGCGCGCCTTGCGGGATCGGGCGTAGGGGTGTGGACACCTCAGCAGACGCGCAGGGGCCTCATGGAGGGTATTCTGACCAGCCCGGGCCTTTTCAGCACAGCAAAACAGGCGGCGCGTGCCCGCGGGCGGATTGCGCTGGCGCTTCGCACCGCCGAGGACGCCGGGATACGCCAACTGATCGTCTCGGACGAGAATATGATCGGCACTCCGCGAGGCACGATACGTGCCATGCGCCTTTATCCGGCCATTGGCGAGCGGATGGCGCGCTACGACGCAGCCTTCGGCGGGCGGATCACGCGCGTTGCCATTTCGGTGCGTGCGCAGGATGCTTGGTGGGCCTCGTGCATCGCCTATGCGGTGGCGCGCGGCGCTCGGGTGCCGCCCTCGAAGCGTCTGGCGGAAATCGTCGCGGGTCCGCGCGGCTGGCGCGACGTGATCACCGATCTCAGCTGCGCCATGCCGGACACCGAAGTGATGGTGATGCCGCACGAGGCCTTCGCGTCGCGGCCCGAGGCGCGTCTAAAGGCTCTGACAGGCCTCAGCGAGGTGCCTCAGGCCCACGCGCGCGAATGGCTGAACCGCGCGCCCGATCTGCCCGAACTGCGGCGGCTGATTTTCGAGCGCGGCGGCAATCCTGGGGTTCTTCCCGGCGGGCAGGGGCCATGGCAACTATTTTCGCGAGAGGAGCGTGCAGCCCTGCGCGAGGCTTATCTGGACGATCTCTACTGGCTGCGGGCCGGTGCAGGCGGTCTGGCGACTTTGACAGAAGAAACGGGCCAGGACGAGGCGGGGCAAACACCGCCCATTCCGGCCGAGACAAGAGGACGACATCATGACCAAGAAGGTGCAAGGCGAGTGGCGCAAGCTGGCGGAGGCTGAGCTGAAGGACCGCCCGCTGGAGGATCTGACCTGGCACACGATTGAGGGGATCGACGTCAAGCCGCTCTATACCGCCGAGGATATCGAGGGCCTGGAGCATATGGGCGGCATCCCCGGCGCCGCCCCCTTCACCCGCGGCGTCAAGGCGACGATGTATGCCGGGCGCCGTTGGACCATCCGGCAATATGCCGGTTTCTCGACGGCCGAGGAATCGAACGCCTTTTACCGCCGCAATCTGGCGGCCGGGCAGCAGGGCGTGTCCGTTGCCTTCGATCTGGCGACGCATCGCGGCTATGACAGTGATCACCCCCGGGTAGAGGGCGATGTGGGCAAGGCCGGCGTCGCCATCGATTCGGTCGAGGACATGAAGATCCTCTTCGACCAGATTCCGCTTGATCAGGTCAGTGTCAGCATGACGATGAACGGCGCGGTCATTCCGATCCTCGCCAATTTCATCGTCGCGGGCGAAGAGCAGGGGCATGACAAGTCGGTCCTGTCCGGCACCATTCAGAATGACATTCTGAAAGAGTTCATGGTGCGCAACACCTACGTCTATCCGCCCCAGCCCAGCATGCGCATCATTTCGGACATCATAGAATACACCTCGAATGGCATGCCCAGGTTCAACTCGATCTCGATCTCCGGCTACCATATGCAGGAGGCTGGCGCGAACTTGGTGCAGGAGCTGGCCTATACGCTGGCCGATGGGCGCGAATACGTGAAGGCCGCCATCGAGGCGGGCATGGACGTCGACAAATTCGCAGGTCGGCTCAGCTTCTTCTTCGCGATCGGCATGAATTTCTTCATGGAGGCGGCCAAGCTGCGCGCCGCACGTCTGTTGTGGCACCGCATCATGACAGAGTTCGGCGCCAAGAATGATCGCTCGAAAATGCTGCGCACCCATTGCCAGACCTCTGGCGTGAGCTTGCAAGAGCAGGACCCCTATAACAACGTCGTGCGCACCGCCTACGAGGCGATGAGCGCCGTTCTGGGCGGCACGCAGTCGCTGCATACCAATGCGCTGGATGAGGCGATGGCGCTGCCCACCGATTTCAGCGCGCGGATTGCCCGCAACACCCAGCTCATCCTGCAGGAGGAAACCGGGGTGAGTGCGGTCGTCGACCCGCTGGCCGGCAGCTACTATGTCGAAAGCCTCACCGCAGAGCTGGCCGAGAAGGCATGGGAGCTGATGGAAGAGGTCGAAGAGATGGGCGGCATGACCAAGGCGGTGGCCAGCGGCATGCCCAAGCTGCGGATCGAGGAATCGGCGGCAACACGTCAGGCGATGATCGACCGGGGCACCGAGGTGATCGTCGGTGTCAACAAGTATCGCCGCGACAGCGAAGACCCGATCGACCTGCTGGATATCGACAATTCCAAGGTGCGCGACAGCCAGATCGCACGGCTGGAAAAGATTCGCGCCGAGCGCGACGAAGACGCCTGCACTGCCGCGCTGGACGAGGTTGAGCGCCGCGCGCGCGAGGGCGGCAATTTGCTGGAAGCGGCGGTCGAGGCGGCCCGCGCCCGCGCCACGGTAGGAGAGATATCGATGAGCATGGAAAAGGTGTTCGGCCGCCATCGCGCCGAGGTAAAAACGCTGGCCGGTGTCTATGGCGCCGCTTATGAGGGCGACGAGGGCTTTGCCGCCATTCAGAAATCGGTCGAGGATTTCGCCGAGGAAGAAGGTCGCCGCCCCCGGATGCTGGTGGTCAAGATGGGCCAGGACGGGCACGATCGCGGCGCCAAGGTGATCGCGACGGCCTTTGCCGATATCGGGTTCGACGTCGATGTCGGCCCGCTGTTCCAGACGCCCGAGGAGGCCGCGCAAGACGCGGTAGACAACGACGTGCATGTCATCGGCATCAGCAGCCAGGCCGCCGGCCACAAGACCCTCGCGCCCAAGCTGGTCGAGGCGCTGAGGGCCCAGGGCGCCGAGGATATCCTGGTGATCTGCGGCGGGGTGATTCCGCAGGCAGACTATGACTTCCTGAAAAAGGCCGGCGTGAAGGCGATCTTTGGGCCGGGCACGAATATCCCCGATGCGGCGCAGGACATCCTCAAGATGATCCGCGACGCGCGGAAGTGATCCATGGCGGCGCGGCGGAAGACTGCCGCGCCTTCGCCTGCCGCTAACAGGACGCGCAAATGTCTATTTGCGCGGGCATTTTGCATCGCAAAATGCGGCACCATGGCACCGGTGGGTCCAAGGGGCACTGAGTGCCAGGATGATTTTTCGCGGAGAGGGCACTTTGCGCTGCAAAGTGTCTGTGGTGGCGTGAGGTGGATTTGAACCACCGACCTAACGATTATGAGTCGTTTGCTCTAACCCCTGAGCTACCACGCCATGGGCGCGTGGCTAAGGCAGAGCCGCGCGCCCGTCAAGGTGCAAATCGGTCTTCTTATCCGGTTAATTTGCGGCGGGCGCGCCGGGGCGGGTGGGATTGAACTTCGCCCGCGGGCGCGTTTAAGGTCGGGCGCGATATGAACCCGATCCGAAAGGTCCCTCATTTGCTTGAACTCGATCACCTTGCCATTGCCGCCGAAACTTTGGGGGAGGGGTGTGAGTGGCTGCATGATGCCATTGGTGCGAGGGCCGGACCGGGCGGGCAGCATGCACATTTCGGCACGCATAATCGTCTTTTGGGACTATCCGGGGGCCTCTATCTGGAAGTGATTGCAATCGATCCGGAGGCCGCCAAGCTGGCCCACGCGCGCTGGTTCGATCTGGACCGGTTTTCCGGCCCGCCGCGGCTGCACAACTGGATTTGCCGCACCAGGGATCTGGAAGCAGCGCAGCAGGCGCTTCCGGGTATGGGGCCGCAGGTTGCGCTGGTGCGCGGCGAGCTTAATTGGCGCATGGCGGTCCCTGAGGATGGGCAACTGCCATTCGATGACTGCCATCCGGCGGTGATTCAATGGGATTGCGATGCGCATCCCGCCGCGCTGCTGCCGGACCACGGGATATCGCTGCGCCGCTTGATCGTGACCCATCCCGAGGCGCAGGAGCTGGAAGCGCGGCTTGAGGGTCATCTATCGGACCGCCGCGTTGTCTTCGAGACGGGGCAGGCCGGGCTGCGCGCGGAATTCGACACGCCCGGCGGATGCAGGTTCCTGGGATGATCGTGCGGCCCGCGCGGCGGGACGATGTCACGCGGATCATGGATTTCTGGAACCCGCAGATCCGCGATACGGCCATCACCTTTACGACCGTCGAGAAGACGGGGGCTATGCTGGCCGCCGAGATTGACGCCTGTGCCGAGGAGGGCCGAGCGTTCCTGGTGGCGGAAGAGGCGGGGCAGGTGATCGGAGTGGCCACCTGGTTTCTGTTTCGCAAAGGGCCGGGTTATGCGCATTCGGCGGAGCATACCATCGTTCTGGCGCCCGAGGTGCGGCGGCGCGGTGCTGGCCGCGCGTTGATGACCGCGCTAGAAGAGCATGCGCGGGCACAGGGCGTGCATGTTCTGGTCGCCGGCGTCACCGGCGAGAATGCGGGGGGCATCGCGTTTCACGAGGCGCTGGGCTTTACCGAGGTCGGGCGCATGCCGCAGGTTGGCCGTAAATTTGGGCGATGGATGGACCTTGTCCTGTTGCAAAAAATTCTCTGAGACGCTTTTTCGGCGCGGAATGCTGCATCGCACTGACACTGCTGAGCAAAGGCAGTAGGATCGCGCCATGTCGCTCTGGACCCGCATAACCGAGGCCGTGTCGGCCCTCGCCAATGGCGAGGGGCTGAGCCATGTGTTCGAGCGTCTGCGCACGCCGCCCGAGCGGCGCGTGGCCTTTGCCATCGCCGTGATCGCGCTGGGGGCCAAGATGGCGAAGGCCGACGGCCAGGTGACGCGGGGCGAGGTGTCGGCCTTTCGAGAGGTGTTTCAGATTGCGCAGGATGATGAGGCGGGCGCGGCGCGGGTCTTCAACCTGGCGCGGCAGGACGTGGCGGGATTTGAGGAATATGCTGCGCGCATCAAGGCGATGTTCGGGGATCAGACAGATGCGCTGAGCGATCTGCTGGAGGGGCTTTTCCACATTGCGATAGCCGATGGTCAGTATCACCCTGACGAGAATATCTTCCTTGAGAGGGTTGCGCAGATATTCGAGCTGCCCGAACGCGATTTTCAGCAGATGCGCTGCCGATTCGTGCCCGATGCAGCGCCCGACCCCTACCAGGTGCTGGGCGCGTCGCCGGATGACGACATGGACACTTTGCGCAAACGATATCGCGAGAGGGTGCGGGCCTCGCATCCTGACCGGATGGTCGCACGCGGCGTTCCGGTTGAGGCGATGCGCCTTGCCGAAAAGCGCATGGTCGATATCAACCGCGCGTGGGACCAGATTCGCGCGGCGCGCGGAGAATGAGGCTGGCGACCTGGAACATCGAATGGTTCAACAGTCTGTTCGATGATGCGGGGCGATTGATCGAAGATGGGGAATGGTCGTCGCGCCGCGATGTTACGCGGAGGGAACAGGCGGCGGCGATTGCCATGATCATGCACGCGCTGGATGCCGATGCGCTGATGATCATCGAGGCGCCGGATGACAATGGTCAGCGCAGCACCGTGACCGCGCTGGAAGGATTTGCAGAGGCCAAGGGGCTGCGCACACGGTGTGCGCTGATGGGGTTTCGCAATGACACCCAGCAGGAAATTGCGCTGCTTTATGATCCCTACGTAATAAGCGCGGCGCATGATCCGATAGGTGCGCCGACGGGCAAGCAGGGCGCGGCCGGGGCGCCTCGCTTTGACGGGACGTTCCGCATCGATTTGGATATCGACGCCAAAGAGGATCTGGTGCGGTTTTCCAAGCCGCCGCTGGAGGTGCGGCTGGAGCCGCATGGCGAAGGCGCGGTGCGATTGATCGGGGTGCACCTGAAATCCAAGGCGCCCTACGGGGCGGCGACGCCTGAGGACGTCATGCGCATGGCCATAGCCAATCGGCGCAAGCAATTGGCGCAGGCGATATGGCTGCGCAGCCGCGTGGCCGAGCATCTGGCGGCGGGGGAGTCCTTGATCGTGATGGGCGATCTGAACGACGGCCCCGGTCTGGATGTGTACGAGGATCTCTTTGGCCGCTCCTCGGTGGAGGTGGTGCTGGGGGACGGCCAGGAGGTGCAACTGTTTGATCCGCATGCGCATTCGGCGCTGGGCCAGCGGATCGGGGCGCGCTACAGCACATCGAGATTCTACATGAATCACGAAGGCCGCTACATGCAGGCGCTGCTGGATTACATCATGGTCTCGCCCGATCTGCGGGCACGCGCGCCGGTCTGGCGCATCTGGCACCCCTTCGACGATCCGCATTGCTATGGCACGCCCGCGCTGCGCGAGGCGCTGCTGACGGCGTCGGATCATTTCCCGGTGACGCTGGATATCGACCTTGGGGCTTAAATCGGCGCGGCAGACGCGCTATATTGAACCTATGAGACAGATACTTCTTCCGCTCGCCCTTGCTGCTAGTCTTGCCATGCCTGCCGCTGCACAGGAGGCTGACCCGTCCGAGGATGGCAGATCGCTCATCGAAGACGGTGCGCGTATGCTGCTGGATGGCCTGATGAAAGAGGCGCAGCCGGCGATGGAGGGCCTGCGCGATATGGCTGAGCGGTTTGGTCCGCAACTGCGCAACTTTGCCGAGGAGATGGGGCCGGCGCTGGCCGAGATCCTGGAGGATGTTGACGATCTGAGCGTTTACGCCGCACCTGAGCGACTGCCGAATGGCGATATCATCATTCGCCGCAAGGTGCCTCTGGAGCCCGAGACGCCCGAGGGTGAGGGGCCTGAACGGCCTGCGCCGGACGCTGTTCCGGACACAGAAGGCGAGATCGAGATCTAGGAGGGCACCGCGTCCTTGACCGTGGGGGTTGCCCCCAGCGACGAGGCGAGCGAGGCGAAGCGTGCTTGGGCAACCTCGCCGAACAGCGGTTTGGCCTCGGGGGCGAGACCCAGTTCCAGCACCTTTTTCTTGGGGTAGTAGTGTAGGGCACCGGGAGGCGCCTCGCGCTGCAGCCAGAGCATGGCACCAAAGCGCATCGCGCGGCCGAGGATCTCGGCGTCGCGGCGCAGCGGCTCGTCGATCAGGCGATTGACGTCTTCGAAGCGGGTATGGCCGGTCGAGTTGGAATAGCGGTGCAGGAGGGCCAATCCGAGGAAAATCCGCTCGGAATGTTTCAGACCGCCCAGATTGGCGCGTGTCGCGGTGTCGAAGCAGATGTCGGCGCGGTAATCGGGATGCGCGCGCCAGTTGACGTCATGCAGCAGACAGGCGGCCTTGATCAGGCGCACGCGCTCGGGCTTGGCCGCTTTGAAAAGCGGCATGATAAAATGATAAAGCACCTTGCCAAAGCCGGGCACGCGCGCGTCCTTCGCCTCGGTAAAGCGGCAGGCCTCGATCAGGGGATCGCGGTCGCGCAACTGCTGGGGCATCTGCTCGTAAAGCATGCCCTCGCGGATACCGTAGCTGGAGACGGCGATGTCATGCGGCTTGAAGATGCGGACCACTTCGCGCAGAACCTCGGCGGCCTGCGGGACCAGCGCCATACGCGCCGCGGACACGCCCGCCCGTTGGCGCAACGAGTCGAGATCGCCCGAGGACTGCAGATAGGCCAGCGTGTCGCGCACGGAGGAGGCGCGCATGCGGTATTCATGCAGAACGTGCAGCGGATAGGCGCGACGCTCCATGTCGATGCGGGCGATGGCGCGCCACGAGCCGCCAACGAGGAAGAGACGGTTGCGCTGTTCGCCCAGCTCGGCGGTCATGGCCTCGATCGTTTCGGCGATGTAGGCGCGGCGTGCGCGGCGCCCGCCCTTCATGTCGCGCAGTTTCAGCGGGCCCAGTTGCGAGGTGACGCGCCGCCCGACGGTGCCGCCGTTGATCTCGGCCAGTTCCATGGACGAGCCGCCGATATCGCAAACGAGGCCGTATGCGCCGGGCCAGCCCAGAAGGACGCCCTGCGCCGACAGCCGCGCCTCTTCGCGCCCGTCGATGACCCAGAGGATGAGGCCGGTTTCCTCTTCGACCTCGCGGCGGAAATCGTCGCCGTCCAGCGCCTCGCGCACGGCGGCGGTTGCAACGCAGGTCAGCGGGCCGGTTTCCATCGCGCGGGCAAGATGGGCAAAACGGCGCAGCGCGCTAAGGGCGCGGGCGCGCCCATCGGGATTGAGCCGCCCGGTTTCGGACATTCCCGCGCCAAGGCCGCACATGATCTTTTCGTTGAAGAAATAGGCGGGGCTGCGGGCCGCCCCGTCAAACACCACCATCCGGACCGAGTTGGAGCCGACATCAACCACGCCGACCCGTCGCAGGCGCCGGGCAGAGGGCGAATCGAACAGGGCGCGGCCAAACGGGCTGAAGGCCGCGCCGCTATCGGCGCTGTCGCCTTCGGTTTCGGGTGTGCTCATATTCTCACCAGCCCTCGTCCTTTTTCTGCCGTCTTATGTGCCACGCGGGCCTCCGCCGTCAACGCATGTGCTGCGCGCCGGACAATCTGGCGCAGGATCAGTCTTCGGCATGGGTCAGTTTGGGCACATCCGCGGCCCCCGCCGAGCCGCGCCCGGAGAGCGACGGGTTTTCCATGAAGAAGCGGTGGCAGTTGAAGGCGAATTCGCCTTCAGGGACGGGTATGCGCTCGAAGCCGCCATCGGGCTTCATAACCCAGCTTTGCGCCGTATCGGCCATGTTGGCGGCCAGAACCTGCGATGTGATCTGCGCCTTGACGGTAGGGTTCTCGATCTCGACAAGCGTCTCGACGCGGCGGTTGAGGTTGCGGCCCATCCAGTCGGCGGAGGAGATGTAGACACGCGCCTTTTTGTGCGGCAGGCCGTGGCCCGCGCCGAAACAGACGATCCGGCTATGCTCCAGAAACCGTCCGACGATGGATTTGACGCGGATATTCTCGCTGAGGCCCGCGACGCCGGGGCGCAGCCCGCAGATGCCGCGCACCACGAGGCTGATGCGGACGCCCGCCTGGCTGGCGGCATAGA
Organism: Roseovarius roseus; assembly: GCF_043355935.2. NCBI lineage: Bacteria > Pseudomonadati > Pseudomonadota > Alphaproteobacteria > Rhodobacterales > Roseobacteraceae > Roseovarius > Roseovarius roseus. The sequence continues at coordinate 94,910 of NZ_JBHFPE020000004.1, forward strand.
GCGCGTCGATGATATCGGGCTCGATCAGTGCGTTCATCTTGGCCCAGATCTCGGCGGGGCGGCCCGCCTCGGCATGCTCGATCTCGGCAGCGATCATTTCCAGCAGGCGGGGCTTCAGCGTGGTAGGCGAAATGGCGAGGTTTTCCAGCATCTCGGGCTGGGCGTAGCCCGAAAGGTAGTTGAAGACCTTGGTGGCGTCGCGCCCCAGCGCGGTGTTGCAGGTGAAGAAGGACAGATCGGTGTAGATGCGCGCGGTGATGGGGTGGTAATTGCCGGTGCCGTAATGGGTATAAGTTACCAGATGATCGCCCTCGCGGCGGACCACGGTGCTGATTTTCGCGTGGGTTTTCAGATCAAGGAATCCGTAGACGACGTGTGCGCCCGCGCGCTCCAGGCGGCGTGACTGCCGGATGTTCGCGGCCTCGTCAAAGCGCGCCTTCAGCTCGACCAGCGCGGTGACGGATTTGCCGTTCTCGGCCGCCTCGCACAGCGCCTCGACGATGGGCGAGAGGTTGGAGGTGCGATAGAGCGTCTGCTTGATGGCCACCACATCGGGATCGTTCGCCGCCTGCTTGAGAAAGCGGATGACCATGTCGAACGTCTCATAGGGGTGATGCAGCAGCATATCCTTTTGCCGGATCGCCGCAAACATGTCGCCGTCGAAATCCTGCACCCGTTCGGGCACACGCGGTGAGAAGCTGGGCCAGAGAAGGTCGGGCCGGGCCTCGAGCACCAGTTCCTTGAGATCGGCCAGTCCGATCATGCCCTCGACCTCGACCACCTCGTCCGGTGTGACGTGCAATTCTTCCATTACGAGGCTGCGCAGCGCGTCCGGCGCATCGGCGGTGATGTTCATGCGCACCACCTCGCCGCGGCGGCGCCGTTTCAACGCGACCTCGAATTCGCGCACGAGGTCCTCGGCCTCTTCCTCGACCTCCAGATCGCTGTCGCGCAGGACGCGAAAGGCGCAATGGCCCTTGTATTTGTAACCCGGAAAGAGGCTGTGCAGATGCAGGATCAGCAGTTCTTCGAGCGGGAGGAACCGGTGTGCGCCGACCGCCCCCGGCAGCGCGACAAAGCGGTCGATCTGCTGCGGAATGGGCAGGAGCGCCTGCAGCGGGCGTTTGTCGCGGGTGCGCATCAGGTTCAGCGCAAGGGTATAGCCAAGGTTCGGGATGAAGGGAAACGGATGCGCCGGGTCGATCGCCAGCGGCGAGAGGACCGGAAAGACATTGTTCAGGAAAACATCGTTCAGATAGGTTTGGTCATCTTCAGTCAGGTCCGCGCCCGACATGATGGTGATCTGCTCGCCCTCCAGCTCATCGCGGAGCTGTTGATAGGTCTGCTGCTGCGCGCCCAGCAGGCGACGGGCGTTTTCGTTGATCAGCACCAGCTGCTCGGCCGGCGTCAGCCCGTCTGCGGCGGGGGTCGTGTTGCCCGCGCGGGCCAGCTCGCGCAGGCCGGCGACGCGCACGTTGTAGAACTCATCCAGGTTGGTGGCCGAGATCGACAGGAAGCGCAGCCGCTCCAGCAGGGGCACACGCAGGTTCTGCGCCTCTTCCAACACGCGCCAGTTGAAACCCAGCCAGCTAAGCTCGCGGTTGTAGAACCGGCCGGGGCCGGTGCGATCCAGATCAGGCAGGTCCTGAGCGGGCGGAAAGGGCGAGGCAAGGAAATCTGCGTAATTCATAAGGCGGGAAATAGCGGCCTGATATGACGGGAGTGTGATAAAGCGGGGCAAGGTTGAGTGTGGCTCTAGAGGCCCAGCTTGTCCAGCACCTCGGCGGCTAGGGCGCGCGTGACCGGGCGCCGCCGCTCGAGCGCGAGCTGGTCAATCGCCGCCACCACGCGGCCCGCATCCCCGAAGGCGCGCGGCATGCGTCGCACGAGATAGGGGATGGTACCCGGCGTCGGCAGGATCTGCCGGTCGCCCATCTGCTTCATCAGGACGGCTGCAAGCAGCTCGTCATCCGGCTCTTTCAGCGTGCAGGTGGGCGTGGCCTGCATCCGGCTAGCCAGATCGGGCAAAACCAGCGGCCAATGGTTGGGCGCGCTGCGCGCCGTGATCAGAAGAGAGTTGCCCTCGGCCAATGTGAGGTTGTGCAGGTGAAAGAACGCTTCTTCCGCGTCTTTTTGACCGGCGATGGTATCGGCGCCCTCGATGGCGACATGTCCAGCGGCAAGGGTCGGGATATCGGCGCCGGGCAGGTCCTTTGCAGGCAGAATGACAGCCCCGCAAAGATCGCGCCAGACATGGACCAGATGCGTCTTGCCCGAGCCGGGCGGGCCGTTCAGCACCAGCTTGCGCGCCGGCCAGTCCTGCCAGCCCTCGATCAGCGCAACGGCGGTTGCATTGGCCGACGAGACGTAGAAATCATCCCGGCCCTGTGCGGGCATGGTGACCAGATCGAGGCTGAGCTGACGGGGCGGGACGATCCGGCGCGCCATCACAGGCCGTCTTGCTTCGGGGCTCCGCGGTAGAGCTGGCTGTCCTTGTACCGCCCGATGGCATAGCGCGCCAAGACGCCGATCGCCGCCGCGACAGGGACCGCCACCAGCATCCCGACAAAGCCGAACAATGTACCGAAGACCGTCAGGGCGAAGATCAGCCAGACAGGATGCAGCCCGATCGAACTGCCGACCAGCTTGGGCGTGAGGATGTTGCCCTCGATCGTCTGGCCCAGCACGAAGATCACCGCGACGAGGCCGATTTGCAGCCAATCCCCCCAGAACTGGAAAAGGGCGAGGCCGATGGCCAGAACGCCGCCCACCAGCGCGCCGACATAGGGAATGAAGGTCAGCAGGCCCGCGGCAAACCCCACGACAAGCCCGAATTGCAGACCGGCCAGCATGAGCGCTACGGCATAATAGGTGCCAAGGATGAGGCAGACGGTGCCCATCCCCCGGATGAAGCCCGACATCGTGGCATCGATCTCGCCCGCGAGGTAGCGGATCACGGGGGCATGTTCGCGCGGCAGCATATCGTCGAGGCGCGCCACCATGCGGTCCCAATCATATAGCAGGTAGACCGCGACAACCGGAACCACGACGAAAAGAACAAGCACGCTGATCAGCGACGAGACTGAGCCGAGTATCGCCTCCAGCATCTGGCCGCCGCGTTCCTTGATCGTCTCGCCGATGGCTGTGAGCGACTGGCGCAGCGCACTGTCGGCGTCGGCAATGTCAGGAAAATGATTGTTGGCAAAGACTTGCAACTTGCGCGTCAACTCTGGCGCGCTCTCGATCAGGGCCGTCGTCTGGTTGACCAATGTCGGCACCACCAACAAGGTCATCGCGATGAAGATCAGCAGACACAGGACTGCGATGACCGCGACCGACATGGCGCGGTTGAGACCGAGGCGTTCAAGCCTGTCGGCCACGGGATCAAGAAAATAGGCGATGGCCGCGCCGACGACAAAGGGCAGTATCACATCGCCGAGCACCCAAAGCACGCCAAGAAAGACCGCCGCAGCGATCCCCCAGTATTTCAGCTGCGTCGATACGGGCAGGGCCATGATGTCCTTTCAGGTGGGCGTCTGACACATGTCGCCCAAGCAGCGCGCGCTTTCAAGTGCGTGTTTGCGCCGAAACAGTGCCTTGTGCATCACGCGTGGCTTGCCGGGGGGCGCGTCAGGCCATAAACGGGGGCAAATGTCCCTGTCCCTCCGAGAGGATCGTCATGCGCCTGTCCCGCTATTTTCTGCCCGTTCTGAAAGAGACGCCCGCCGAGGCGCAGATCGTGTCCCATCGCCTGATGCTGCGCGCGGGCATGATCAAGCAGGCGGGGGCCGGGATCTATTCGTGGCTGCCCATGGGCTTCAAGGTGTTGCGCAAGCTGGAGAATATCGTCCACGAGGAGCAAATTCGCGCAGGTCACATGCCGATGCTGATGCCGGTGATCCAGCCCGCCGACCTCTGGCGCGAAAGTGGGCGCTATGACGCCTATGGCGCCGAGATGCTGCGCATCAAGGACCGGCAGGACCGTGACATGCTGTTCACTCCCACCGCAGAAGAGCTGATCACGGATATTTTCCGCGCAAATGTCAGCAGCTACAAGGATCTGCCGCTGACGATGTATCAGATCCAGTGGAAATTCCGCGACGAGATGCGCCCGCGCTTTGGCGTGATGCGGGGCCGCGAGTTCTACATGAAGGACGGCTACAACTTCGATTTGACCAAGGAGGATGCGTTGCACGCTTATAACCGCCATCTGGTCAGCTACCTGCGCACTTATGAGCGCATGGGCCTGCAAGCCATCCCGATGCGCGCCGATAGCGGCCCGATCGGCGGCGACGACACGCATGAATTCCTGGTGCTGGCCGAGACGGGCGAGAGCGAGGTGTTCTATGACAGCGAGATCACCGATCTGAAATTCGGCGACCGAGAAGTGGATTACCAATCTCACGAGGCCTGCCGCGCCGTTCTGGACGAGTTCACATCGCGCTATGCCCGCACTGATGAGACCCATGACGAGGCCCTGTTCAATGAGGTCCCCGAAGAGCGCCGCCGCACGGCGCGCGGCATCGAGGTGGGGCAGATCTTCTACTTCGGCACCAAGTATTCGGACGCCATGGGCGCGACCGTGCAGGGCCCGGATGGCAAATCCGTGCCGGTCCATATGGGCAGCCACGGGATCGGCGTCAGCCGCCTTGTGGGCGCGATCATCGAGGCCAGCCATGATGACAAGGGCATCATCTGGCCCGAGGGTGTGACGCCCTTCCATGCGGGGATCGTCAACCTCAAGCAGGGCGACGCCGAGGCGCACGCGGCCTGCGACGCGCTTTATGACGGGCTGGTCGCGCTGGGCCTCGACCCGCTTTACGACGACCGCGATGAGCGGGCGGGCGGCAAGTTCGCCACGATGGACCTGATCGGCCTGCCGTGGCGGATCACCGTGGGGCCGCGCGGGCTCAAGAACGGTGTGGTCGAACTGACCAGCCGCCGCACCGGCGAGAGCGAGGAAATGCCGCCCGAGGACGCGATCAAGCGCCTCGCCGAGATCTACGCGCCTCACCGCGTGGCGACGCCTTTCTGAATGCTGCTGCGCGCCCTCACATTGGTGGGCGGTCTCGCCGGGGCGGCGGGGTTATCGCAATTTCCCGAGTTCTCGCAGCAATATGTGCAGCGTCTGGGCGGCGCGGTGGATGAGCTGGGCCGCTTCGTGGCCGAGTTTGACGCCGATGCCGCCGAGGTCGGGCTGAGCCGCGAGGCGGCGCTGTCTGATCTGGCGCAGGGCGGCGTGATGGGGGCCAAGCGGGCCGAGACGATGGAGGGCGTGATCCTGCGTCACCATCGGTTGTCCTCGGATCTGGCGGCACTGCGCAGTGCCGGGCCGTTCACCCGCGCCCACCGCATGGGCAAGTTCGCCGATCCCGAGATCGCCGAAGCCGCGTGGCAGGAGTTTCAGCCCGCCGTGCCCCTGACTGCGGCGGGCGGCATCTTTGCCGGGGCTGGATTTCTGGGCGGGCTGGCCGTTGTCGGAGGCGTTCTGGCGCTTTTGCGCGCGCCCTTTCGCCGGAGGCGCGCCGGCGTCGCTTGACGGCGGACGGCAACCCGGCGCAAGTTGCGCCGAATTTTGAGGAAAGGTTCCTGACGTGGCAGGCAAATCGCCCCCCTTCGCGCCCTATGAATGGATGATCGCCTGGCGGTACCTGCGCGCCAAGCGGGCGGAGGGCGGCGTCAGCGTGATGACGTGGATCTCGCTGATCGGGATTACTCTGGCGGTGCTGGCTCTGATCGCAACACTGGCTGTAAGGGCCGGATTTCGCGCGGAATTCGTCGATACGATCCTTGGGTCTAACGCGCATGTCACCGTCTATGACGCGGGCGAGGTCGATGCCGCCTCGGGCCGGATCGACCGGCTGATTGAGGATTATCCCGCCATGGCCGAGCGCGTGCGCGCGGTGCCGGGCGTGACCCGCGTCGCCCCCCTGATCAAGGGGCAGGTGATGGCCAATGCGCGCGATCGGAACGCAGGCGTCGAGGTGTTCGGGATCACGCTGGAGGATCTGAAGGGCATCCCGCGCATCGCGGACCCCGAGACCGGGCAGGGCGATATCGAGCAGTTCGGGACCGGCATCGCCATAGGCTCGGGCGTGGCGCGCGAATTGGGCGTGGGCGTGGGTGACCGGGTCAAGATCATCTCGCCCGGCGGGGTCAAGACCGCCTTTGGCACCACCCCGCGCGTCAATGCCTATGACGTGGCCTATATCTTCAGCGCTGGGCGCTGGGATATCGACCGCACGCGCGTCTACATGCCATTTGCCGAGGCGCAGTCGTTCTTTAACCGCGAGGGCGCGGCGGATGAGCTGGAGGTGATGGTCACCGACCCCGAGCAGGTGGGTGACATGGCTGTGCCCCTGATGCAGGCGGCGGGCGAAGGCGCGCTTCTTTGGACATGGAAGGACCAGTCGGGCGGCTTTCTGCGCGCGCTGGAGGTGGAGGACAACGTGATGTTCATCATCCTGTCGATCCTTGTGCTGATCGCGGCGATGAACATTACGTCGGGCCTGATCATGCTGGTCAAGAACAAGGGCCGCGATATCGGGATTCTGCGCACGATGGGCCTGACGGAGGGTTCGGTCTTGCGCGTGTTCTTCATCTGCGGGGCCTTCACCGGGATAATCGGCACCGCGATGGGGGTGATCCTTGGCTGTCTCTTCGCCATTTACATTGACCCGCTCTTTGCCTTCGTGAATTGGGCGATGGGGGGCGAGATATGGGATCCTTCGGTGCGCGGCATCTACTATCTGCCCGCCAAGCTGCAATTTGGCGATGTGATGTCTGCTGTGGCGCTGTCGCTGACGCTGTCCTTCATCGTGACCATTTTTCCCGCGCGCCGCGCCGCGCGCATGAACCCGGTGGAGGCGCTGCGCTATGAGTGATCCCGTGCTGCGCCTCAAAGGCATCGAAAAGATCTACAATCGCGGGAAGGAGGCCGAGATTGCCGTTTTGCGCGGCGCCGATCTGGACATCGCGCGCGGCGAGATCGTGGCGCTGGTTGCCCCCTCGGGGGCCGGCAAATCCACGCTCCTGCATATTGCGGGGCTTTTGGACACGGCGGATGCGGGCGAGGTGTCGATCGGGGGCGAGGTGATGACCGGCCTTGGCGACCGGCGGCGCACGATTGCACGGCGGCGGGATGTGGGGTTCGTCTACCAGTTTCACCACCTTCTGCCCGAGTTTACGGCGCTTGAGAATATCGTGCTACCGCAACTGGCCGATGGCGTGCGCCGGAACGAGGCGCAGGTGCGCGCGCAGGAATTGCTGGATCACGTGGGCGTCGGGCCGCGCGCGGGGCACCGCCCGTCCGCCATGTCGGGGGGCGAGCAGCAGCGCGTCGCGTTTTGCCGTGCGCTGGCCAACAGTCCACGCCTGTTGCTGGCGGACGAGCCGACGGGCAACCTTGACCCGGCGACATCCGATCAGGTCTTTGCCACGCTGATGGGGCTGGTGCGGGAAACGGGGCTGTCGGCGCTGATCGCCACTCATAACCTCGAGCTGGCGGCGCGCATGGACCGGGTGGTCCGGCTGGATCACGGGCGCCTTGTACCGGGATGATTGACGCGGCAGGCCGGGCGGCGCAAAAGGCGGCATAGTTCAAGGAGCTTGCCATGCCCACCATCGCTACCACCGAAATCGAAGCCCTCTCGAAGGCCGCGCTGATGCGACACGGGGCCGAGGAATGGATCGCCGCCAGTGTGGCGGATGCCATCCGCGAGGCGGAAGCGACGGGCAACCCGATCTGCGGGCTGTATTATCTGGAGAGCTATTGCCAGCAGTTGGCAAGCGGCCGGGTCAAAGGCAGTGCCGCGCCCGAAGTGACGCGCCCGCGCCCCGGATCGGTCCGGGTGGATGCGAAGTTCGGCTTTGCGCAGGCGGCGTTTCAGAAGGCGCTACCCGAGGCGATCGCCGCCACGCGCGAGAATGGGACGGCGTCGCTGGCGGTCTGCCACGCGCATACCTGCACGTCACTGGGCTATTTCACGGGGCAGATCGCGCGTGCGGGGCTAATCGGGCTGGGCCTGACGAACGCAACGCCCATCGTCGCGCCGCCGGGCGGCAGCACGCGCGTGATCGGGACCAATCCCATCGCATTCTCGGTGCCGGACGGGCAGGGCGGTGTCGCCATGCAGTTCGACCAGTCCACGACCACCGTTGCGCTGGGCAAGATCACCATGGCCAAGGCGGCGGGTGAGGCGATCCCCGAAGGCTGGGCTGTCGACAAGGAAGGCCGCCCGACGACCGACCCGGAGGCGGCGCTGGCCGGCTCGCTGGTTAGCCTCGGGGGTAGCGCGGCGGGCTACAAGGGCTGGGGCTTTGGCCTGATGGCCGAAGTGCTGGCGGCGGGTCTGACCGGGGGGCTGGCCAGCCTGGATGTTGCGCCGCTGAAGGCGCCCGAGGGCGCGCCGCATGATCTGGGGCAGTTCTACCTGCTGATCGATCCGGGCATGTCCGAGCATTTCGCCGCGCGCCTTGCCCGACTGGCCGAGGGTGTGGCCGCCAATGAGGGCGCGCGGATGCCGGGGCAGGGGCGTGTCGAGGCTGTGCACGTCGACGTACCCGATGCCTTTTGGGCGCAGGTGCAAGGGCTGGCAGGGCGCGCCTGACGGCTTTGTCATTTGCCCGAAGCGGGGCGCAGAGTATCTTCCCCGTCAGGGAGGGATACATATGAGACATTTCATACTGGCGCTTTGCGCCGCCGCCGCGCTTGGCCTGCCTCAGGCCTCCGGCGCGCAAGAAGAACCCATTCGTGCCGTGATCGAGGCGCAGATCAGGGCCTTTGAGGCGGATGATTTCGACACGGCCTTTACCTATGCCAGCCCGACGATTCAGGGCATGTTTGGCACCGCACAGAATTTTGGCGCGATGGTCAAGGGCGGCTACCCCATGGTCTGGCGTCCAGACAATCTGCGGTTTCTGGCGTTGGAAGAGCGGGGCGGGCGGCTCTATCAGGACGTGATGATCCGTGATCTGGACGGCGCGCTGCATATTCTTGAGTACCAGATGCAACAGGGAGAAGATGGCCGGAAAATCAACGGCGTGACCATCCGGCGCGCGGCCGCCGGAACGGCCTGAAGCGCCACCACCGTCACGGTGCTGCCAGCGCCCGTTAACCTTGCATCTTTAAGTCCCTCAGCCAACCGGGCGCGCCCCGGTCTGGCGTCAATAGTGACATCCGCCGTCCGCTGACCGGGCCGGGTGCGAAAGGGAAAGCAAGATGAACAAGGCAGTTACCGACGGGATCCTCTTCATGCCGCCGAGCTTTGCGGATGGTCTGGGCGTCTGGTCAAGCGGCGATGGCACGCCGGGCTCGGACACCTATCTGAACGCGCCCAATGCGGCGTTTCTGCCCGCCGATCAGGACTTTGGCAGCACGCTGGAGCTGCAGAAGGCGCAGACGGTGCAGCGGTTGCGCTATATGGGGCAAACGCCGATCCTGCCCGGCTGCTACCTGCGCGTCACTGCGCGCATCAAGGCCATGTCGGGCAACCTGCCGACGGTGCGCATTGCGGGCCGCGCCAGTCTGCCGGACGGTGGCGCGGTCAGCGGGGCGGATGAGACCGGCCCAGAGATCACGCTGACCCGGTATGGTGAGGTGGTCGAGATCAGTGCGATTGTCGGGACCGGCCAGCGGCCCGGCGTTGACATGGTCTGGGGGCCGAGCGCCGCATATGGCCATTTTGGGCTGGACCTGATCGGCGTCAACGGCGGCGTCGTGCGCATCGACGATCTGGAGATCGAGGACGTCACCCGCGTTTTCCTGCGGGATCTGATCGACATCGTGGATGTGCGCGACTACGGCGCCATCGGTGACGGTGTGCATGACGACGCCCCTGCTTTTGAGGCGGCAGATGCCGCGGCGGCGGGGCGCGACGTTTTGGTGCCGGACGGCAACTACCGGCTTGGCGACAGTGTGACGATGCAATCCTCCGTCCGTTTCGACGGCACGGTTGTCATGGCGCGCGAGCATATTCTGGCGCTGACCCGTAACTACGACCTGCCCGCGTATATCGACGCCTTCGGCGATGAGGAAGAAGGGTTTCGCAAGGCGTTCCAGGCGCTCTTGAACAATTCTGGGCACGAGTCGCTCGACATGCAGGGGCGCATCATTTCGCTGTCCGGACCGATCGACATGGCCGCCGCCGTGCCTGACAAGACCTCTTACTCGCAGCGCCGCCTGATCAAGAATGGGCAATTCTCGGCGCTTGAGCGCACGGCATGGGAGACAGAGGTGGTCACCTCGCGCGCGACCTATTCGGCCAGTGACCCCCTGCGCCTGACCAATGTCGTCGACGTGGCCAACATCCCCCTGGGCGCGGTGGTCGAGGGTAATGGCGTCGGGCGCGAGGTCTATGTCGCGAGCATCGATATTCCGGCGCAGGAAGTGCGGTTGAGCCAGCAGCTTTACGATGCGGCGGGCACGCAGAATTTCACCTTTCGGCGGTTCAAATACATGCTGGATTTCAGTGGCTTCGAGAAGCTGAGCAAGTTCAGCCTGTCGAATATTGAATTTCAGGCCGGCGGCGATTGCAGCTGTGTGATGCTGCCGCAGGCGGGAACCGGGTTTCATTTCCGCGACTGTTTCTTTACCCGCCCCAAGGATCGCGGCATCTCCAGCCTGTCGGTGGGCGATCAGGGTATGATCGTGGACCGCTGCCAGTTTCTGTCGAATGAGGATGCCGAGCTGGTCGCGGATCGCACCTCTATCGCGCTGAATGCGAACGCCAATGACGTCAAGCTGCGCGACAACCGCGTGACGCGTTTCCGACACTTCGCCCTGCTGGCCGGGTCGAGCAATATCGTCTCGGGCAATCACTGGTTTCAGGGCGACGAGTCCAATGACGGCACGCGGACGGCGGGCCTGATCCTGACGCGCACCAACAGCCGGAGCACGGTCAATTCGAACTATGTCGACAATTGCTTTATCGAGTGGAGCAACGAGCATGACGCGGCGCCCGAATTCTCCAGCGAGTTCTCCTTCAGTGCGCTGAACATCGTCGACAACGTGTTTCTGGCGGGAAATGTCGCGCCCTGGTTCACGTTCATTGTGGTCAAGCCGCATGGGTCTGGGCATTATCTGAACGGCGTCAATGTCAGCGGCAACTCGTTCCGGATCATCGACGATCCCATCGACAGGATCGAGCGGATCGATACGACCTTTGCGGACCTGGATTATAACCGGATCAAGAACATTGCCTTTGCAGACAATACCTTTGGCAACATCTTTCACCCGGTCTCCAGCCCCCTGATGATCGAATACGAGCAATCGTCGCCCGCGCAGACTTGGACAATCGATGCGGGTCAAAACCTGCCATTCGGCGCCTTTGTGCAGACCGTCACATCGGCAATCCCCGCCGGGCCACTACGTGATGCGTCGGGATCGATCGTGCATGTTGCGCCCTATTACGAGGCCAAGCAGGGGCCGGACAGTAACTGGATACGCCTCCAATTCGGCACGCCGGTCCGAGGCACGATGACGGTAGTGATGCGGATCGACGATCCGTTCTGATACCGCCACAGACAAGGGGGATGGGGCAGGCCTGCGGGCCTGCCCTTTTTCGTTCAGAACGTCGGTGGGGTGCAGGCGCTGATGATCTCGCAGGGTTCGGGACCGACCTGTCGGAATCGGTGGGGATTGCGGCTGTCGAAATAGTAGGCGTCGCCGGGGCCCAGCACCTTGCGCTGATCGCCCACGGTCACCTCGACACGGCCCCGCACGACGATGCCGCCCTCTTCGGCCTCATGGCCGATCATGGTCCGGCCCGTGTCGGCGCCGATCTCGTAGGTTTCGGCAAGGATCATCATCGCGCGGCCATATAATGTGGTGCCAACCTGGCGCAGCGAGACGCCGTTCTTGCCGATCTGGGTCAGCTCTTCGGCAGCGTAGAAGACCTTGCGCTCGGCCTCGGGCTGGAAGGCGAAGAATTCGGAAAGAGCGATGGGAATTCCTTCGAGTATCCGTTTGAGGGCCGAGACAGATGGGTTCATCTTGCCGGCTTCGATCAGGGAAATGGTCGAATTGGGCACGCCCGTTTTCTTGGCCAGCGCCCGTTGCGACAGGCCCGCCTGCGCGCGTACTGCCTTGAGTCGCGGCCCCAATTCCAGATCGCCCTTACTCTCGGCCATGTTTGCGTTCCTGAACAGTTTTCACCCCGCTACAATTAAATCAATGGCTTGGCCCGCGCAAGAAACAGACTTTTGAGCGGTGATGAAACGGCGTACAGCAGGTGGCAGATCCGGGCAGGGCGAATCCGCGCCGGATATGGTACAATTTCTCGAAAGGATGCGTCATGTTGAACGCCGAGATCGCAGAACGCCGCACAGGCGCCATTTCGCAGGGCGTGGGCATGATGACCCAAGTCTATGCCGACCACGCCAAGAACTCCGAAGTGTGGGACGTCGAGGGCAACCGTTATATCGACTTTGCCGCCGGGATCGCCGTCGTCAACACTGGCCATTGCCACCCCAAGGTAATGCAGGCCGTGTCCGACCAGGTGGCCAAGTTTACCCATACCTGCCACCAGGTCCTGCCCTACGAGAATTACATTCGTCTGGCCGAGCGGCTGAACGAGAAGGTGCCGGGCGATTTTGACAAGAAGACCGTCTTTGTCACCACCGGCGCCGAGGCTGTCGAGAACGCGATCAAGGTCGCGCGTATCCACACGGGCCGTTCGGCGGTCATCGCCTTTGGCGGCGCGTTTCACGGTCGGACCTTCATGGGCATGTCCCTGACCGGCAAGGTCGCGCCCTACAAGAAGGGCTTTGGCGCGATGATGCCGGATGTCTATCATATCCCGTTCCCGATCGACCTGCACGGCATCTCGACCGAGGATGCAATGGCGTCGATGACGCAGCTCTTCAAATCCGATCTGGATCCGGGCCGCGTTGCCGCCATCATCATCGAGCCGGTTCAGGGCGAGGGTGGTTTCTATCCCGCACCCGCCGAGCTGATGCGCGGCCTGCGCAAGCTCTGTGACGAGCATGGCATCGTGATGATCGCGGATGAGGTTCAGACAGGCTTTGCGCGCACCGGTCATCTCTTTGCGATGGAAGGCTATGGCGTGGCCGCCGACATCACCACGATGGCCAAGGGTCTGGCTGGCGGTCTGCCGCTGGCGGCGCTGACGGGCCGTGCCGAGATCATGGATGCGGCGCATCCGGGCGGTCTGGGCGGTACCTATGGCGGCAACCCGCTGGGCATCGCGGCGTCGAACGCCGTTCTCGACGTGATCGAGGAGGAAGACCTCTGCAACCGCGCGAACGAGCTGGGCTCGCGCCTCAAGCAGCGCCTCGAATCGATCCGTTCGACCACGCCCGAGATGGTGGACGTGCGCGGTCCGGGCTTCATGGTGGCGGCCGAGTTCAACCTGCCCGACGGCAGCGCGCCCAACCCCGACATGACCAACCGCATCCGCATGGAAGCGCTGAAGCGGGGCCTGATCCTGCTGACCTGCGGCGTCTATGGCAACGTGATCCGCTTCCTCGCGCCGATCACCATCCAGGACGAGATCTTTGCCGAAGCGATGGATATCCTGGAGGAATCGATTGCGGCAGCGCGCGCGGCCTGAGGTTGCGCGATAGGGCAAAAGACAGGGGGCGGGCCGAAAGGTCCGCCCTTTTTGCTGGACGGCGTTGGCTCAAGCTCATGCTCCACCTCTTGTGGGGGAGGTGATGAGAACATATAAAGAACACATGACCCGCCAAACCCTCGATGACAAGCTTGCGATTCTGTCCGATGCCGCCAAATACGATGCCTCCTGCGCGTCGTCCGGCGGCACGAAACGCAATGCGCGCGGCGGGGGCCTCGGCTCGAACACGGGCAGCGGGATCTGCCACAGCTACGCGCCTGACGGGCGTTGCATCAGCCTGCTCAAGATCCTGATGACGAATTTCTGTATCTACGATTGCAGCTATTGCATCAACCGGGTCTCATCGAATGTGCCGCGCGCGCGGTTCTCGGTGGATGAGGTGGTCAAGCTGACCATCGAATTCTACCGCCGCAACTATATCGAGGGGCTGTTTCTGTCGTCTGGGGTCATCCGATCGCCCGATGCGACCATGTCGGACATGGTGCAGATTGCGCGCAAACTGCGCCACGAGGAGCATTTCAAGGGCTATATCCACCTCAAGACTATCCCGGACGCCGCGCCCGAGCTGATCGCCGAGGCGGGCCTTTTGTCGGATCGCTTGTCGATCAACGTGGAATTGCCCACCGATGCCGCGGTCGAGACCTACGCGCCCGAGAAAAACCCCGGCCAGATCCGCCGCGCGATGGCCGATGTGCGCCAGCGCCGCGACGCCTCCAAGGACTGCAGCCATACCGGCAAGCGGCCGCCGAAATTCGCTCCCGCCGGGCAGTCGACGCAGGTCATCATCGGCGCCGATGGCTCGACCGACGCCACGATTCTCGGCCAGTCGACGCGGCTCTATTCGGGCTACGGGCTGCGGCGGGTCTATTACTCGGCCTTCTCGCCCATCCCCGACAGCTCGGCCAAGTTGCCGCTGATCAGCCCGCCCTTGCAGCGCGAACATCGGCTTTATCAGGCCGATTGGCTATTGCGGTTCTATGGATTCGGCGTCGATGAGATCACCTCGGTCACGCCCGATGGCAATCTCGACCTCTCGATCGACCCCAAGCTGGCCTGGGCGATGCAACATCGCGGTCTTTTCCCGCTGGATGTGAACCGCGCCAGCCGCGATCTGCTGCTGCGCGTTCCGGGCTTTGGCGTCAAGACGGTGAACCGCATCCTGACGACGCGGCGCCACCGGCATCTGCGGTATGAGGATATCACGCGGATGGGCGCGTCGATGAAGAAGGCGGGCGCCTTTGTGACTGCAGGCGGCTGGACACCCGGCGCGCTGACCGACAGTGCCAATCTGCGGGCGCGCTTCGCGCCGCCGCCGGAACAGATGAGCCTCTTCTGATGCGCCAGGTCATCGTACCGCTGATCGGGGCCGCGGGTATCTGGCGAGACGCCGCGCGCGGCCTCTTGGCCGAAGGCGTGCCACCGCAGGATGTGCTGTGGAACGCCGAGGGGCAGGGCGACGCCCCCGACCTGTTCGGCGGCGATCAGCAGGCCCCGACCGGCGGCGGCGCCATCACGGTGCCGCGCAGTTTCATCGCGCTGGCAAACAGCGTCTGTTTTCATAGCGATCCGCAGCGATACGCCCGGCTTTATGCCTTTCTCTGGCGCTTGCGGTCGGCCCCGCACCTGATGTCCGACCGTGCTGATCCGGATTTGGCGAAGCTACGCCAGATGGAGAAGGCCGTGCATCGCTGCCGTCACAAGATGCGCGCGTTTGTCCGTTTTCGCGAGCTTGGCGGGGCAGGTTCCAATCGGCGCAGCTTCGGCGCGTGGTTCGAGCCCACGCATTACACGCTGGAAATGAACACCGCGTTTTTCCGCGACCGCTTTGCCGATATGAATTGGCGGATCGTCACGCCCGATGTGACGGCGATCCATGAAGGCGGTGCGGTGCGGCTCGAGCCGGGGCAGGCGGCCCCGAACCTGCCCGAGGATGCCAGCGAGGAGCTTTGGCTCACCTATTTTCGCAACATCTTCAATCCCGCGCGGCTCAAGATCAGCGCCATGACCTCGGAGATGCCGCGCAAATACTGGAAGAACCTGCCCGAGGCGGCGGCGATCCCGGAGCTCATCGCCAGCGCGCCGGCCCGCGCGCGTGAGATGGCCGAGGCCGCGCCAACGCTGCCGCCCCTGCGCGCCGCAGCCGCTCAGGCGCAGCTTGCGGCGCATAAATCGGTCTGGGTCGATCAGGGCGAGGGGCTCGAGGCCGAGATCCGGACCTGCACGCGCTGCCCGCTGCATTGCCGCGCGACGCAGGCGGTCTGCGGCGAGGGCCCCGAGGACGCGCGCCTGATGATCGTGGGCGAGCAGCCGGGCGACCGCGAGGATCTTGTGGGGCGGCCTTTCGTCGGCCCCGCCGGGCAGCTGCTGCACCGCGTTGCGCAGGAGGCGGGGCTGGACCGCGAGACGGCGTATGTGACCAATGCCGTCAAGCATTTCAAGCATATCCCGCGCGGCCGCCGCCGTATCCACCAGCGCCCCAATGCGGGCGAGGTCGAGCGGTGCAAATGGTGGCTGGAGGCCGAAATCGCCCGCACGAAGCCCGCGCTGATCCTTGCCATGGGCGCCACGGCTGCGCTGGCGCTGACCGGCTCGGGCGCGGGGATCACCGCGCGGCGCGGCAGGATCGAAAGGGCGCTGACCGGGCATGACGTTCTGCTGACGGTGCATCCGTCCTATCTGCTGCGTCTGTCGGAAGAGGCCGCGCGCGCCCGCGCCACCGCCGATTTCCGCGCCGATCTGGCGCTGGCGGCAGAGGCGACAGGCACGCTTCTGCGCGATCAGTCGTCCGGGCGGCCCAGCTCCCACGAGTCGGTGACGGTGGTATAATCGCGATAGCCCATGCGCGCGATGGGGCGCGCGCCGACCGTATCAAAACGCCCGTTCTTGATGTATTCATCGCGGATATGCGTCTGGACGACCTCGCCCAACACCAGGTAGCGATCGACAAGGTTGCCATGCCGGTCGCGCAGATGGATCACGTCGAGCGTCACGCATTCCAGCGCCGCGGGGCTGGCGGCGACGAAGGGCGTGCGGATGACCTGAGGCTGGCCCTGCTCGAGTCCCGCCGTCTCGAACTCGCTGACCCCCGAAGGCTCGGGCGCGGAGCTTTTGTTCATCTCATGCGTCAGCGCCTCGGTCGCGAGGGAAAAGGTAAATTCGCCCTGATCGCGCGCATACATGGCCGAATGCTTGGCCCCTTCGCTGGAGAACATCACCATGTCAGGGTCCGCGCCGATGGCGTTGAAAAACGAATAGGGCGCAAGGTTGGGCAGCCCGCCCGGATCGAGCGTGCCGATCCAGCCGATGGGACGCGGCGTGATGATGGCCTTGAGCGGGTTGTGCTTGAGCGTCTCGGGCCGATCGCTGCCGTAATTCATGTAAGATCTCCTGCTAGATGCCTTGCGGTACACCTTAACCCGCATGACCCGCGTGTCGAGCCATGGCGGCGCGTAGTGCGCGCAGGGTTTGGGTATTTGGTCCAAGAAAAAGCCATGGCTGATGCCTCAGGGGTCAAGGCGGGCGCGGTGATGCGGGTCCGCCAGATCGCGCAGCGCATCGCCCAGCAGCGTGGCGCCAAGCGCGGTCAGGGTAATCAGCGCGCCGGGCCAGAGCGCGCGCCCCGGATGGGCGCCCAGATGCGGCGTGCCATCATGCAAAAGGCGCCCCCAACTGGCGATATCGGGTGGAAAGCCGAGGCCGAGAAAGCTGAGGGCGCTTTCCATGAGGATGGCAGAGGCGACGCCAAGCGCCGCGGTGACGCCAAGCGGGCCGGCGATTGCGGGCAGGATATGGCGCCAGATCATCGGCGGCAGGCGTGTGCCGGTGCTGCGCGCGGCGCGGATATAGTCGCGCTGGCTGAGGCCCTGCACTTCGCCGCGCAGAATGCGCGCGGGCGCCATCCAGCTGGTGGCGCCGATGGCGAGGGTGATGAGCACGAAGAGGCCCGCCTCGAGGCCGAAGCGCTCCGCCAGCGGCCCGAGAAAGAGTGTTGCGGCAATAAGCAGGAGCGGCAGCAATGGCAGCGCCAGAAAGAGGTCCGTGAGGCGCATGAGCGGCCCGTCCAGCCGCCGCGAGAGGCCCGCAGCGATGCCGATGGCCGAACCGATGGTGATGGCGAGGATCATCGCCGCCAACCCGACGGCCAGCGAAAGTCGCCCTCCGGCCATCAGCCGCGCCAGCCCGTCGCGCCCCAGCTGATCGGTGCCGAGCGGGTGCGCAAGGCTGCTGCCCGCGTTGCGCACGGTCATATCCATAGCGCCGGGCGGCAGGGTCCAGACGGTGGGCCCCAGCAGCACAAAACAAGCGATGAGGCCAAGCAGAACCACCCCTGCAATCAGCCCGCGCCGCCTATGCATCGCGAAGCCCCCCTATGCGCAGCCGGGGATCGAGCCACGTCAGCGCGATATCGGAGGCGAGATTGGCCAGGACGATCATCAGCGCGATGAGGGCCGTGATCGTCTGCACGGTGGGCAGGTCGGTGGATTGCATCGAAGTGACCAACAACTGGCCGATGCCGTTCACACCAAAGATCGTCTCGGTGATGATCGCGCCGGCAAAGATCTGGGGCGCGCCGAGCGCGATGATCGGGACCACCGGGATCAGCGAATTGCGCAGGCCGTGATGCCAGATGACCCGCCTCTCGGGCAGGCCGAGGGCGCGGGCGGTTCGGATGTGATCAAGGCCCAGCGTATCTAGCATGGCCGCGCGCATGTAGCGGGTGATCTGCGCCGTCGTCTGCAGGCTGAGCACGGCGATGGGCAGCGCCATCTGGCCCATCTGGGCGCGCAGGCTGTCCCAGCCCGTGACCGCCAGCGTCGTATCATAGACTGAGGGCGCCCAGCCAAGCTGGATGGCAAAGAGATAGATAAGCACGGCCGCAGTGAAAAACGGCGGCAGCGCATAGCCGAGCGTCGCCAGCGCCGTGCCTGCGCGGTCCAGAAGCCCGCCGCGCCACCGGGCCGAGGCCACGCCAAGCGCGATGGCCGCACCGATCCCGATCAGATAGGCCGAGCCGACGACGATCACCGTCTGGGGCAGGCGCTGCGCGATCAGCGCCATCACGGGGCCGCGGGTCTGCCAGCTAAGGATCCGCGCCGCCCCTGCGGTCAGGTCGGTGCCAAGCGCCGCGTCCAGCGCGACGCCCGGTTCGATCACCAGCATCTGGACCAGCCATTTGCCGAACCTCACAGGAGCGGATTGCCCGAAACCAAGCGCCTCGCGCATCTGAGCGCGCACCTCCTCGGGAATGGTGGAGGGCAACTGGGCCATCGGATCGCCGGGGGCAAGTTCGAGCAGGG
This sequence comes from Roseovarius roseus, assembly GCF_043355935.2. NCBI lineage: Bacteria > Pseudomonadati > Pseudomonadota > Alphaproteobacteria > Rhodobacterales > Roseobacteraceae > Roseovarius > Roseovarius roseus. The sequence goes on from NZ_JBHFPE020000004.1 coordinate 113,799, forward strand.
CAAAGATCACCGCCCAGATGACCAGAAGCGTCGGGATGGCCATGATCAGGCGGGACAGAAGGGGAGATCGCATTGGGTGGATGCCTTGGGTCGAGGGCCGCGGGGCGAGGGAGGGGCCGCGCGGCCACTCTAGGATGCGTGCGGCCCCGCTGGCAATGCGGCTAGCCCGTTCAGTCGGCGCGCAGGCGATGCCATTCGGCGATGTTCCACAGCTCGCTATCCCAGGCATTGAGGCGCACGCCGCCCAGCGAATTGGCATGGGCCGAAGTGCGGCCCCGGTCGATCAGCGGCACGACGACGTGTTGCTGCACCAGCATATCGTTCAGCGTGCGCGCCAGAGCGGCCCGGTCCGGCGCGCCTGCGGTGTGGGACAGGCGCGCCAGCAACGCATCATAGGCCGGATCGCACCAATGCCCGATATTCTGACCCCGCCAGCCATTCTCGGCGGACGGCGTATCATCACAGGACCAGCCGGCCAGATAGGCCTCGGGGTCAGGCCCGTCGGATGCGCCCGCATACATCTGAATATCTGCGTTGAATTTGATCAGCGTGTCGGGATTGCCCGGATCACTGCCGAAAAAGACCGAGCCATCGACCGCACGCAGCTCGGTACGCGCCCCGATCTGGCGCCACCATTCCTTGGCCAGCGTCTGAAAATCCTGGCGCACTGCGTTGGTCGAGGTCTGCAGCACCAGCTCCAGCTTCTCGCCTCCGCGTTCGCGGATCCCGTCGCCATCGTTGTCGATCCAGCCTGCGCCGGTCAGCAGGGCACGGGCCGCCTCGATATCCTGATCGCCGCAGGGATCATTGGCGTCCGAGGCGTAGATGGGTGGACCGGGCAGGATGTTGCAGGCGACGCGGCCGGTGGCGCCATAACCGATCTGCGCCATGAGGTCGCGGTCGAGCGCGAGCGCCAGCGCGCGGCGCACCGCCAGATCCTTCAGCGCCGGGTGAGGGCTGAAATCCGCGCCGGGCTGCGCAGGCTCACGCAGGTTGAAGGCCAGACGTTCGACCAGCGTCGAAAATGCGGTGACCACCTCGCCCTTGCCGCGCAAGGACATGGCCGAGAGCACCTCGGGCGCCAGTTGAAGGTTCCATGCATAGTCGAATTCGCCCGTCTCCAGCACTGCGCGTCCGGAAGAGGTGGCATCGCCCCCGCCTTTGAGGAGGAGCTCGGCAAAGGCGGGCTGGCCGGGGATGCGGTAGGCATCATTTGCGGTAAAAAGCGCGGTGTCGCCGGGCCGGAACTCGGCAACGGTGAAGGGGCCGGTGCCGATGGGGGCGAAATTCGCCTCGGTGCAGCTGGCAGCATCGGGGCCGATGCAATTTCTGAACTGCGCCTCCTGGATCAGCGGCGTCTGAGGGCCGACGAAGGCGGCATAGGGATAGGGTTTGGGCACCGAGAAATGCAGCACGGCGGTTTGCGTATCGGGGGTCTCGATCCGCTCGATATCGCGGAATTTGGCCAGTTGCGCGCATCCCGCGCCGGGGGCCGTGCAATAGCGATAGGTGAACGCGATGTCGCCCGAGGTGACGGGGCTGCCGTCGGACCATGTGAGGCCCGGCTTCAGCAGCCATGTGATGCTGCGCAAGTCGGGCGACACCCCGCCATTGGCAAGTGTCGGGATCTCCTCAGCCAGCCACGGGATCAGCTCGCCGTCGGGCGAGAGTCGTGCCAGAGGCTCGAGCACGGGCGAGGCCGCTTCGACGTCCTTCACCCCGCCGGATAGGTAGGGGTTGAGGGTGGACGGGGCCTGCCAGTAGATGACGCGCAGGGTTCCATCGCTGGCCCGGACCGCATCCCCCGCATGGGCCGGTCCGACCGCCAGGCCCAGCGCAGTAACGATCAGTGATGCGGCGAGTCGGGCAATCATCTGGATTTCCTTACGGGTACGGATGGCCCCACGGGCCAGCCTTGGGGCTTTCAGCTTCTCATTAACTGAAATATGCAGTGAGATGACACAAGGGTCAGGGGAAATTTACGGAAAAATATTCGTAAATCTCGCACCATGCCTCGCGCTTCGTCGTTATCGGTCCGCCATGGCGCCCCGGACCAATTCTGCCGGGAGGTGACACGATCCTGCCATTGCTGGATATCCGCGATCTGACGGTGCGCTATGCGGACCGCCGCGCGGCTGCGCCGGTGGCGGTCCGCGATGCGGCGCTCAGCATCGTACCGGGCGAGGCGCTGAGCATCATCGGCGCGTCGGGCGCTGGCAAATCGGCGCTGGCCGGTGCGCTGGTCGGGCTGCTGCCGAACGCCAAGGTCACGGGCAGCGCGCTCTGGCAGGGCGCGGATGGTGCGGCCTGCGATCTGCTGTCGTTGCCACAGCGGCGGATATGCGCCCTGCGCGGACGCGAGATCGGGATGATCTTTCAGGATCCGGCAACGGCGCTGGACCCGGTGATGCGGGCAGGCGCACAGGTGGCCGAGCCGATGCGCATACATCTGGGCCTGAACGCCACCGAGGCGCGGCAGCGCGCCACGGCACTGCTGGCGCGCGTAGGGCTGCCGGATCCGCATGCCTCCTATGACGCCTATCCGCATCAGCTGTCGGGCGGCATGCGCCAGCGTGTGACCATCGCAGCGACGCTGGCCTCGGGCCCGCGCCTCTTGATCGCGGACGAACCGACGACGGCGCTGGATGCGCCTCTGCGGGCTGGCATCCTCGATCTGCTGGACGGCCTGCGGCGCGAGACGGGCATGGCCCTTCTGACGGTCACCCATGACATGGACGCGGTGCGTCGCCTTGGCGGGCGCGTCCTGGTGATGGAGGCGGGGAAGATCGTCGAGGCTGGGCCAGTCGACGACATGCTGCGCGCCCCGCAGAAGGGCGCCACCCGCGCGCTGATCGACGCGGCCCGTCCGTTGCCACCGCCCGCAGCCATACCCTTCACGGCGCCCCTTCTCGAAATTGCAGGGCTGACCGTGCGCTATGGGCCGGGGCGCCCTGCGGTCCGGGGTGTCGACATGCACATTGCGCGTGGCGAGACGCTGGCGCTGGTCGGCGCATCGGGCAGCGGCAAATCCACCCTCGCGCGCGCAGCGCTGGGGTTGGAGCCTGCCGCGCACGGGGCGGTGTGCATCGGCGGCACGGATATCGCGGGGCTGCGCGGCGCGGCGCTGCGGCAGATGCGCCCGCGCATCCAGATGGTGTTTCAAGATCCGGTCACGTCACTCGATCCGCGCCGCCGGCTGGGGCGGCAGGTGGCCGATCCGCTCTGCAATTATGGTCGCAGCGCAGATGACGCGCGGGTCGCGCGCGCCTTCACGCAGGTCGGCCTTGCGCCCGAGCTGATGCTCCGCCTGCCGCACGAGGTCTCGGGGGGGCAGCGCCAGAGGGCCGCGATTGCCCGCGCCCTTGCGCTCGATCCGGATATTCTGGTGGTGGATGAGGGGCTGTCGGCGCTCGACAGCGTGCAGAGCGCGGCCATTCTGGCGCTGCTTCGGGCCGAGCAGGCGCGGCGTGGCCTCGCCATCCTGTTTGTCACCCATGATCTGAAGGCCGCGCGCGCCATCGCCCATCGCATCGCCGTCATGGAGGCGGGACGCATCGTCGAGGAGGGGCCCGCCGCACGGCTGCTGAGCGCGCCCGCGCATCCACATTCCCGCGCGCTCGTCGCGGCCTCGGCGCTGGGCGATCCCGCCCCGGCGCATTAGGCCCTTTACGGCGCTGCCCCCGAGGTTCATCCTGCCCCGCAGCGTGCCAAATGCGCCCGGCGCCCAAGGAGACACCCCATGCCCATCAAGAACCGCTTTGCCGAAACCCATGCCGACATCACCGCATGGCGCCGCGATATCCACGCCAATCCCGAGCTGATGTTCGACACGCATCGCACCAGCGCGCTGGTTGAGCAGAAATTGCGAGAATTCGGCTGCGACGAGGTGGTGATCGGGCTGGGGCGCACTGGCGTCGTGGGTGTGATCCACGGTCGCGCAAGCGCCTCGGGCAAAGTCGTGGGACTGCGCGCCGACATGGATGCGCTGCCCATTCACGAGACGACAGGCGCCGCCTATGCCAGTACCGTGCCAGGCGCGATGCATGCCTGCGGCCATGACGGGCATACCGCCATGCTGCTGGGCGCAGCGCAATACCTTGCCGAGACGCGCAATTTCGACGGCACGGCCATCGTCATCTTTCAGCCCGCCGAAGAGGGCGGGGGCGGCGCGGCGGTCATGTGCGAGGATGGCCTGATGGAGCGCTTCGGCATCCAGGAGGTCTATGGCATGCATAACTGGCCGGGCGTGCCTGTGGGAACATTTGCCATCCGGCCCGGGGGGTTCTTTGCCTCGACCGATGAGTTCGAGATCACGCTGACCGGGCGGGGCAGTCACGCCGCCAAGCCGCATGAAGGGGTCGATCCCATCGTCATGTCGGCGCAGCTGGTGACCATGCTGCAAACGGTGACCAGCCGCAACGCCGACCCGACTGAACAACTGGTCGTGTCGGTCACATCGATCGAATCCTCGAGCAAGGCGCTCAATATCATTCCCGGCTCGGTCCATCTGAAAGGCACGGTGCGCACGCTGAACAATGCGATGCGCGATCTGGCCGAGGCGCGCCTGCGCGGGATCTGCGACCATTTGGGCGCAGCAATGGGCGGCACCATCTCGCTGGATTTCCGCCCCGGCTATCCGGTGATGGTGAACCACCCGGCCCAGACCGATTTCGCCGCCGATGTTGCGCGCGGCATCGCGGGCGATTGCGCCGAGGCGCCGCTGGTCATGGGGGGCGAGGATTTCGCCTATATGCTGGAGGAGCGGCCCGGCGCCTATATCCTCGTCGGCAATGGCGACACCGCCGCAGTGCACAATTCCGACTATGATTTCAACGACGAGATCATCCCCGCCGGATGCAGCTGGTGGGCCGAGATTGTCGAGCGGCGGATGCCTGTCTAGGCCTCCCCGCGCCACATCGCGTCATAGACCGCGCCTATGCCATCGGCCTCGCGCGCGATGCTGAACCGCTCTACCGCCGTCTGGCGCGCGGCCTCAGCCATCGCCGCGTGGCGCTTTGGATCGCGCAGAAGGGCGCTCAGCGCGGTTGCGGCGCCCTCGGCATCCTTGGCGATCCAGCCGGCCGAATCCCCGGCGCTGAAGTCGCGGTAATATCCCGCTTCGGTCGCAACGAAGGGCACGCCGCTGGCCATGCCTTCCAGCGGGGCCATGCCATAGCCCTCGTAGACGGGCAATTGCACCACCATCGACAGGCCGCGGATAAGGGCGGGCAGCGCCTCGGGCGCGATCTCGCCGGGAAAGAGGATGCGGTTTTCAAGTCCCGCCTTGGCCACCTGCGCCTTGAGCCCTTCGAGAAAGGCCAGGTCCTTGCGCCCGGCGCGGCCCAGTACCAGCGCGGTGACCTCCGGGTGATCCGGTAGCAGGCTCAGCATCGCCTCGACAAAGCGATCAGTGCCCTTTTCCGGGCGAATGCGGCCGATCGTGGCGATCCCGCGCGCGCCGGGATAGCCGGTGGCGCGCCACGCGGCGGCGCGATCCTCGGCGGGTGTGTAGCGCTCGCAATCGACCCCATGGGGCACTACGGCGCGCACATGGGGCACGAAATCGGCGGCGCGCTGCGTGGTGGCGATGACGGCATCCATGCGCGAGATCAGCCAGCGCGGCAGGGCCGAATGGCGGCGCTGCGCGGCGGAGGTAAAGACGATGCGGATGGGAAGGCGCAGCACATCGCGCGCCCAGAGCGCGGCGCGCATCTCGGTGTTGCGGCGCACATGCCAGATGGCGAAATCACGGCCCTCGGGCGGGCGCCGGGTCAGGCGCCGCGCCTCGGCCACCGAAACCGGAGCGGGGCAGCCGGGCAGGGGCTGGCCCGCCAGCGCCAGATCGTAGCGTGGCACTTGCGCGCGCAGAACGCCCGCAGCCGTCGCCGAGACGCCAGTGAAATTGCGGTTGAAATTGGTGACGATCAGCTCGGTCACGGCGCGCTCCGTTAGTTGGCCCGCCCCCGTCCTAGCGCAGGCCAAGCGCGGCGCAAAGCTCCGATCCCAGATCTGCAAGGCTGTCCTCTTGCGCGGCAGCGTATTCCGATGCGCGGTCCTGCATCGCGCCCAGATCCTCGGGCGCGGCCAGAAGATGCGCAACCCCCTTGCCCAATGCCACAGCATCCGCCACTTCGCGCGCGGCGCCCGCGGTATCCATCTGCGCATAGCCCTCAGCGAAATTGGCATAGAGCGGGCCGTGCAGCACCGCCGCGCCCCCATGGGCCACCTCGAACGGGTTATGCCCGCCGACCGGTACGAAGCTGCCGCCGACGCAGACCAGCGGGGCCAGGCGATACCAAAGGCCCATCTCGCCCAGCGTGTCGGCCAGATAAACCGGCGCATCGCCGATCTGCGCGCCCTCGCTGCGCTGCGCATGGTCCATCCCGGCCTCGGTCAGCTGGCGCGCGATGCTGCCTGCGCGCTCGGGGTGGCGGGGCACGAGGATCATCAGCGCGTCCGGGTGCCGGGCCAGCACGATCTGATGCGCGTCAATCGCGATCTCCTCCTCGCCAGGATGGGTCGAGGCCATGACCCAGACGGGGCGCGGCCCAACCATATCGCGCAAGCTTTCCAGAATCTCGGCGTCATGCGGCACGGGCCCCGCCATGGCCTTCAGATTTGCACCCTTCGCGGCGTGTGCACAGCCAAGGCTGCGCAGATGATCCGCCGTGCGCGCGTCCTGGCAATGCACCATGTCGAAATGGCCCAGTAGGTAGCGCGCCGTGCCCCCGATTCGCGCCCAGCCGCGGGCGGAGCGGTCCGAGATCCGCGCGTTCAGTAGGGCAAGGGGGATGCCCCGCGCGGCTGCCCCGCGTAGCATGTTGGGCCAAAGCTCGCTCTCGACAAAGACGCCGGCATCGGGGCGCCAGTGATCCAGGAACCGAGCGACGGCAGCCGGGCTGTCCAGCGGCGCGAACTGGTGACTGCAGCGCGGCGGCATCCGCCCCGCGATGATGCGCGCCGAGGTCGCCGTGCCGGTGGTGATGAGGAAATTCAGCGAAGGATGCGCCTCGCCCAGATGCGCGATGATGCGCAAGACCGACAGGCTCTCGCCGACACTGGCGGCGTGAAACCAGACCAGCGTGCCTTCAGCGCGCGGCAGCGTGGCATGGCCCAGCCGCTCGGCAACCCGCGCGTCGTCCATGCCCTGCTCGGATAGTTTGCGCGCGCTGCGGCGATAGGCCAGTGGTATCAGCGCCCTGGAGGCAATCGCATAGGCCCGCACCAACGGCGTCGCCCGCCCGGTGTCGCGGGGCATGCGCCTACCCGCCCGTGTGGCTCATATGGCGGGGCATCTGGCCGCCCACCGTCTGGCGCGAATAGTCGAAATCATGGCCCTTGGGCTTGCGCGCGATGGCGGCGCGGATGGCGTCTTCCAAGGGCGCGGTGTCCGAGGGGTGATTGCGCAGGGCAGGGCGCAGATCGGCCATATCCTCCTGCCCGAGGCACATGTAAAGCTGGCCGGTGCAGGTCAGCCGCACGCGATTGCAGCTTTCGCAGAAATTATGCGTAAGCGGCGTGATGAAGCCAATCTTCTGCCCTGTCTCCTCCAGCCTGACATAGCGAGCGGGGCCGCCCGTGCGCTCGGGGATATCGGTGACGGTATAGCGCTCGGCCAGCCGGGCACGCAGATCCTTGAGCGGCCAATACTGGTCCAGCCGGTCCTCGTTGCCGATATCGCCCATCGGCATGACCTCGATCCAGGTCAGGTCCATGTCGCGATCGGCGCACCACTCGGTTAGACTGAAAAGCTCGTCCTCGTTGAAGCCCTTGAGTGCGACGGCGTTGATCTTGACCCGCATGCCCGCCGCCTGCGCCGCGTCGATGCCGCGCAGGACCTGTGGCAGGCGGCCCCAGCGGGTGATATCCGCGAATTTCTGCTCATCCGCCGTATCGAGTGAGATGTTGATGCGCCGCACGCCTGCGGCATAAAGATCGCCAGCAAACCGTTCGAGTTGAGAGCCATTGGTCGTCAGCGTCAATTCACGCAAGGCGCCGCTTTCCAGATGACGTGACATCGCGTCGAAGAATGTCATGATCCCGCGTCGCACCAGCGGCTCGCCGCCGGTGATGCGCAGCTTTTGCACGCCGAGGCCGATGAAGGTGCTGCACATGCGGTCCAGCTCTTCCAGCGTCAGAAGCTCTTTCTTGGGCAGAAAGGTCATGTTCTCGGACATGCAATAGACGCAGCGAAAATCGCAGCGGTCCGTCACCGAAACGCGCAGGTAATCAATGGCACGCTGAAAGGGGTCGATCAAAGGTGTATTCATAGATGCAAAGGTAAGGCCCGGGGCGGGGCGGGGCAAGGGCGATATGCCGCCCGCGGGGCCCTTGTGTCGGGGATTGATCGGCGCGGCGGCGCGGCATAGGCTCGGCGATATGAAACACCTCGTCTCCATCGCGGCCTTTGCGGCCCTTGCCAGCTGCGCCGCCATGCCGGACTGGATGCGCTCCGATGCGTCCCGGCCCGACCCCGCGTCGGCCACCGAGGCGCCCGCCGCATCCAAAGCGCCGACCCCCGCCGGCACCCCGCCGCCCGCAAACGCACGCACGGCCGAGCAGTTCGACACCACCACCGATGCTGACAAGGCCGCTGCGGCGCAGCCGGCCGCGGGCGGCACTGATCTGGGCATGACCATTGCCAGCCTCGGCGCGCCGGGCGAGCCGGGGTTCTGGCTGAAGACGCCACTGGTCAGCAAGGCGGGGCCGGGCCGCGTCGTCTATCCGGCCAATGGCAAATCGGTGAAGGTCGATCTGATTCCGCTGGATGCCGAGCCGGGGGCGGGGAGCCGCATGTCACTGGCCGCGCTGCGCGTGATCGAGGCGCCGCTGACGGGGCTGCCCGAGGTGCAGGTGTTTCGCCTGAACTAGGCGCTACTCGACCGTCACCGATTTCGCCAGGTTGCGCGGCTGGTCCACATCCGTGCCCTTGGTGATCGCGGTGTGGTAGGCCAGAAATTGCACCGGCAGCGCATAAAGGATGGGCGCGATCGCATCGTCGATCTCGGGCATGATGATGGTCTGCCAGACGCCGTCCGACGCCTCATGCGCGCCCGCCGCATCGGTAATCAGGATCACCTTTCCGCCACGGGCCATCACCTCCTGCATGTTCGACACGGTCTTGTCGAAGAGCGCATCGCGCGGGGCCATCACGATCACGGGCATGTTTTCGTCGATGAGAGCAATGGGGCCATGCTTCAACTCGCCGGAGGCATAAGCTTCGGCATGTATATAGCTGATTTCTTTTAGTTTTAGCGCACCTTCAAGCGCGAGCGGAAACATCACACCGCGCCCCATGAACAGCGCATCGCGCGATTTTGCCAGGCGCTGCGAGATGCCGCGCACCGTCTCCTCGATGCTCATGGCCTGGTTGAAAACCGCCGGTAGGCCCCGCAGCCCAGCCAGCTTGGCCTTGAGCTCTGCATCGGTGAGGCGGCCGCGCGCATGGGCGGCCTTGAGCGCCAGCAACAGCAAGACGGTCAGCTGGCAAGTAAACGCCTTGGTCGAGGCGACGCCGATTTCGGCGCCCGCGTGGATAGGCATGTTCAGATCACTCTCGCGCGCGATCGAGCTTTCGGGGACGTTGGTCACCGCAAGGATCGTGCTGGCCTTGCCCGCGCAATAGCGCAGCGCAGCCAGCGTGTCGGCCGTCTCGCCCGACTGGCTGACAAAGAGCGCGGCGGTGCCCTCGGTCACGGGCGGCGTGCGGTATCGGAATTCGGAGGCGAAATCGACCTCGACGGGCAGACCGGCCAGCTGCTCGAACCAGTATTTCGCGGTGAGGCAGGCGTAATACGCGGTGCCGCAGGAGGCCATGACGATGCGGTTCATGTTCGCGAAATCAATGCCTTGGTCCGGCAGGTTAATGTCGCTCGCATCGGGGGCGATATAGGCCGCCAATGTCTCGCTGATGACGGTGGGTTGCTCGGCGATCTCCTTGGACATGAAGTGCTTGTGCCCGGCCTTGTCGATGCGCGCGGCATCGATGCGGATGGTGCGCGCCTCGCGCTGGACGACCTGACCCTGCGCATCTGTGATCTTGATCGAGTCTCGGGTCAAAACGGCGCAATCGCCCTCTTCGAGATAGGTGATGCGGTCGGTCATCGGGGCCAGCGCGATGGCGTCCGAGCCGATGAAAACCTCGCCCTCGCCATGGCCGATGGCCAGCGGGCTGCCCTTGCGTGCGGCGATCATCAGATCGGACTCGCCCTCAAAGAGGAACGCCAGCGCATAGGCGCCTTGCAACTGGGCGAGCGTGCAGCGGGCGGCCTCTTCGGGTGTGGCGCCTTCGTCGATATGGTGCTGCGCCATGAGCGCGACGGTTTCGGTATCGGTTTCCGTCTGGTGCGCGATGCCCGCCTTGGCCAGTTCGGCGCGCAGGTCGCGGTAATTCTCGATGATGCCGTTGTGCACCACGGCGACGCGGCCTGCCCGGTGCGGGTGCGTATTGGTCAGCGTCGGCGCGCCATGGGTGGCCCAGCGGGTATGGCCGATGCCGGATTTGCCGGCCAGGGGTTCGTGCACCAGAAGGTCGCTGAGATTGACCAGCTTTCCCACCGCGCGGCGGCGATCCAGCGTGCCCTCGTTGACGGTGGCGATCCCGGCGCTGTCATAGCCGCGATATTCCAGCCGTTTCAGCGCCTCGACCAGTGTCGGGGCAACTTCGTGCCGGCCCAGTATCCCTACAATACCGCACATTATACTGCCCCTTTACCCTGTTTGGCCTTCTTAATCTTTAACATATCGAACAATTTTCGCGCAAAGCCGGGCTTGTTCACCTGCTGCGCGCGCCCGATCGCCAGCGCATCTTGGGGCACGTCCCGCGTGATGACCGAGCCTGATCCGACCAGCGCCCCAGCCCCCACCGAGACCGGCGCGACCAGCATCGTGCCGGACCCGATGAAGGCGCCCGCGCCGATGGTGGTGCGGTGCTTCATCACGCCGTCATAGTTGCAGGTGACGGTGCCTGCGCCCACGTTGCAAGCCTCGCCCAGATCCGCGTCGCCGATATAGGTCAGATGGTTCACCTTGGCACCGGCCTCCAGCACCGCGTTCTTGATTTCCACAAAATTGCCGACGCGCACATCCTCGGCCAACTCAGCGCCGGGGCGCAGGCGGGCATAGGGGCCGACGACCGCGCCGCGCGAGACATGGCACCCTTCAAGATGGCTGAAGGCGCGGATATGCGCGCCATTCTCGACAGTCACACCGGGGGCAAAAACGACATTCGGTTCAATCAGCGTATCGGGGCCGATCATCGTGTCATAGGCGAAATAGACGGTGTCCGGCGCCTGCATCGCGACGCCATCCTCAAAGGCCCGCGCACGGGCGCGCGATTGAAACAGCGCCTCGGCGGCGGCCAGCTCGGCGCGCGAATTGATGCCCAGCGTCTCGGCCTCGTCGCAGGCGATGGCGGTGGCGCTGAGGCCGCGCGCGCGGGCGATGGCGATAATATCGGTCAGGTAATACTCGGCCGAGGCATTGTCATTGCCAACCGCGTCGATCAGATCGAAGAGCGTGGCGGCATCAGCGGCGATAACGCCCGAGTTGCAAAAGGTTACAGCGCGTTCTTCGTCCGTGGCATCCTTGAATTCGACGATCCGGTCCAGCGCATCGCCTTGCATGATCAGGCGGCCATAGCGGCCCGGATCGGCGGCTTTGAAGCCCAGCACGACGATGTCATGTTGCTGCCGCGCCGCGATCATCCGCTCCAGCGTCTCGGGCTGGATGAAAGGGGTATCGCCGTAAAGGACTAGCGCGTCGCCCTCATGCCCGTCCAGCGCATCTTGCGCCTGTGCGACGGCATGGGCGGTGCCCAGCTGCTCTTCCTGGCGGACGCAGCGGATCTCGTCGTCATGTTCTTGTGCCGACGCCTCGACGGCCTCGGCCCCGTGGCCGGTGACGACAGCGATGCGCGACGGCTCCAGCGCCGCACCGGCGCGCAGGGCATGGATCAGCATCGGCGCGCCCGCGATGGGATGCAGCACCTTGGGCAGATCGGACTTCATGCGCGTGCCCTTGCCGGCGGCAAGGACGATCAGAGCGGTGCTCATCGACGGGATCCCTCCAAGATTTCCTTTGTATCGCGGGCAGGGTCGTTTTATCTGCCTGACACGCAGGTGCAAGAGAGCGGCGATCAATCTAGATTGCCGATTGTGACAGGGCCGGGCGGAAAGGCGCCGCCGGGCGTAAATTGAGCGGGAGGCGCGCGGATGCGCAGCATCATCTTCGATCTTGACGGCACCCTGGCCGATACCAGCGGCGATCTGGTGGCCGCCGCCAATCACTGCTTTCGCCATATGGGGGCGGGGGATCAGCTGAGCGCGGCGGATGCCGGAACGGCGCTGCGCGGAGGGAGGGCGATGCTGACGCTTGGCCTCCAGCGGATGGGGCAGGCCGAGGATGCGGCGCTTCTCGATCGCTATTATCCAATCCTACTGGATGCCTACGAGGCAGAAATCGACACGCATACGGTGTTTTATCCCGGTGCGCTCGATGCTGTCGCCGCGCTGGTCGCGGCGGATTTCAAAGTGGCAGTCTGCACGAACAAGCCCGAATACCTCGCGCGCCAGTTGCTGACCCGCATGGGGGCATTGGACCTTTTCGGCGCCCTGATCGGCGCCGATACGCTGCATGTGCGCAAGCCCGATCCCGAGCCACTGCGCGAGGCCGCGCGCCGCGCGGGCGGCGATCCGGCGCGCGCATTGATGGTGGGCGACACGATCACCGATCACGACACCGCCCGCGCGGCAGGCGTGCCGTCAGTGCTGGTGACGTTCGGGCCGAACGGCGCCGATATGCCCGCGCTGGCGCCCGACGCGCTGCTGGATGATTTCGCGGACCTGCCGGGCATCGCTGCACGGCTACTAGTATGAGCGGCGGCCCCGAGATCTTCACCGGCAGCTTTACCCAGCAAGAGCCGATCCCCGAGGACGCGATTGAGGCCGCTGTCGCCGTCATGCGCTCGGGGCGGCTGCACCGCTATAACACCGAGGATGGCGAGGTCGCCGCGCTGGAGCGTGAATTCGCCGCCTATACGGGCGCGAAATATGCACTGGCCGTTGCCTCGGGCGGGTATGCGATGGGCGCGGCGCTTCGGGCCATCGGGGTCCGGCCGGGCGACAAGGTACTGACCAATGCCTTCACGCTCGCCCCCGTGCCGGGCGCGATTGCGGGCGTGGGCGCGGTGCCGGTCTTTGTTGGCGTGACCGAGGCGCTGACGATTGATCTGGACGATCTGGAGGCCAAGGCGGGCGAGGCGAAAGTGCTGATGCTGAGCCACATGCGCGGGCATCTGGCCGACATGGACCGTCTGATGCAGATCTGTGACGCGGCAGGCATCACCGTGATCGAGGATTGCGCGCATACGATGGGCGCTGCGTGGCGCGGCCGTATGTCGGGCCGCGACGGACTGATCGGCTGCTACTCGATGCAGACCTACAAGCATATGAATTCGGGCGAGGGCGGTTTCCTGATCACCGACGATGATGACGTCGCAGCGCGAGCGATCCTGCTGTCGGGATCCTACATGCTCTATGGCCGGCACGGCACGCGCCCGCCGGAGGATGCGTTCGAGCGCGCGAAGTATTTGACGCCGAACGTTTCGGGCCGGATGGACAATTTGCGCGCGGCGATCCTACGGCCTCAACTGCGCAAACTGGACGCGCAATGCGCGGCGTGGACGGCGCGATATCGGATCGTCGAAGAGGGCTTGCGCGGAACGCCGGGCCTAGCGGTGGTCGAGCGGCCTGCGGAAGAGACGTTCGTCGGTTCTTCCATCCAGGTCCTGCTGAAGGATTGGCCCGATGCGGCGGTGGGCGATGTGCTGCGCCGCTGCGCGGCGCGCGGCGTGCAGCTGAAATGGTTCGGCGGGGCCGAGCCTGAGGGCTTTACCAGCCGCTATGACAGCTGGCACTACGCCCCCAGCGTGCGCATGACGGACAGCGACCGCATCCTGCGCGCCATCGTCGACATGCGTTTGCCGCTGACCTTCAGCGAGGCGGATTGCGCCCTTATCGCACGCATCATCCGCGCCGAGGTGGGCGCGGTCTGGCAATCGCTGGATTAGCGGCGGTCCACAGCATCCCCGATAGGCACGGTCGAGATGGATACCTTGGCCGAGCCTTGGGTCAGCTCGCGGCCATGGGCCACATAGACCAGCGTGCGGTTTGCCTGGTCATAGATGCGCTTGACCCGCAGGGTCTTGAAGATGATCGAGCGGCTGGCGCGGAACACGTCCTCGCCGTCTTCGCTGCGGTCGATATCGCCCAGCGTGATGGGGCCGGTCTGTTGGCACTCGATCGCACTGTTCGACGGGTCCTCGAACCAGTTGCCATTGGCGAGGCGGTCGATCAGGCCGCGCTCAAAATAGGCAAGATGGCAGGTGACGCCGCTAACTTCGGGATCGGCGATCGCCTCGATCACGATGTCATTGCCCGCCCAGTCAACGCCGATCTCGCCCACCTGCTCGGCGCTGGCCTGCCACGCCAAAGGGGTCGCCAGCGCGGCGACCCCCAGAATGTTCAGGATACGGCCCATCAGAAACGGATCTTGCCATGACCGCCAGGATTGGCGGTGTCGTCGGTCAATGCGGATTTCGCCATATCGTAGAAGGCTTTGGCATTGCTTTCATGGGCCCAGACCTCGGCCGATTTGGGGGTGAAGCGCACGAGGCGGACATCGGGATCGTCCTTGCCTTCCTCGAACCATGCCGCGTCCATGGGCGACCAGATCTCATCCAGCTTGTCTCGGCTGGTCTCGATGGCGAGGCTGCCGTCGATCACAGCGTAGAGCTTGGCATCGCCCGACGCGACTGAATATCGTGCATCCTTGCCGGCGGCGGCATCCTCGCCGATATCGGTGTGGTCGGCGGTCAGAAACCACAGCGCTCCGTCATCCTGCCGTGCATGGTGGACCATGGGGCGCGGATCGGTGCCGGTGGCCGAGAGCATGCCCACATTGACGTTTTCGATACGGTCCCAGAAGGTGGCCTTGAGGTCTTGGTCGCTCATGTCGATCCCCTTGTCGTGTCATTGCGTTCACCGGCTAAACGATGCGCAGGCCCGCGGGGTTCCCGGCGCAGGGCCACAGCGTTCAAGGAGGGGTATTGTGCCGCGCTGGATGTTCTTTGCGCCGCTGATCGGGCTGGTCGCCGCCACGGCGGTGATCGGACTGTCGCTGGGGCGAAAGACGGCTTTGCGCAGCGACGAAACCGAGGTGATCACGCGCATCATCAGGCAATATGTCGAGGAGGAGGGGGCGGGCGCGACCGAGACGGACTGCACCGCGCGGCTTGCCACGGCCGAAGCGCTCTGGCTGGTCGTGACCTGCGCGCCACGTGGGCGCGCAGGCAGGATTTATTACATCGACCGGTTTGGCGCGATCGCAGATGTGGACCGCACCGACTGAGCCAAGGCTCAGAAGCGGTAGACGTAGGCCGCGCCGACGACCCAAGGGTCGATATCGACCGAGCCGATCTTGGTGCCGTTCACCTTCACGTCGGTGCTGATATCCATGTAGCGCATGTCGAGACGCAGCGAGCCATGCTCGGACACCTTGAAATCAAGGCCCGCGTGAACGGCAACACCCCAGCTGTCATCGAGGTCAAGCGCCGCGCCGGCCAGCGCGCCGGTGCCCACATCGTCGAAGAACGTCGTGTAGTTGATGCCAAGACCGACGAAGGGCGTGACGGTGCTGCTGTTCACGAAGTGGTATTGCAGCGACAGGACCGGGGGCAGATGCTTGGTCTTGCCGATTTTGCCGGCGCCGGCAAGGCTGATGTCATGTTCGAAGGGCCATGCGGCCAGCACCTCGATACCGATCTTGTCGGCCACGAAATATTCGAAGGTCAGGGTCGGGCGGGTGTTGTCTCCAACGCTGATTTCGCCCGCGGCGGTGGTCGAACTGCCCTGCGGGTTGACATTGTGCACGCCGATACCGACGGTCACGTCGCCCTTGCTCTGGGCGATGGCGGGGACGGCGACGGTGGCCATAAGGGCGGCGGCGGCGATGGTGAGGCGGGTATTCATGGCTCTTCTCCTTCTAAGCTCGCTGGTGTGTTAGGCCCGGCCGCTCGGAGACGAGTTGATTTGGGTCAAACGAAATCACGATGGTGCGAGTGATGCAGCCGCGCCACAGGTGAGGCGTAGGGAGCGCGTTAGGCGAAGGTTGTCCTTGGGTATTTTTGCCAAGAACTTGGGTATTTTTGCCAAGAAAATGCCCTTGCGGATGCATCCCGAGCGGAGGGCTTGGGGTTACCGTGGGACGGCTGCGCTCTGCCAAGCCGGTTGCCTGACCGAAATCACGATCACGAAACAAAAAGGGAAAATGACATGATCACGCTCTATCACGTGCCACAAAGCCGCTCGATGCGGGTGCTTTGGCTGCTGAACGAGCTGGATGTTGAGCATCGATTGGTCGAGATGCCGTTCGACGGGTCGCTGGGCACCGAGGAATTCCTGACCCGCTCGCCCGCGGGGCGGGTGCCGGCGCTGGAAATCGAGGGCGAGCGCATGTTTGAGAGCGGGGCCATGGTGGAATACCTGTGCGAGCGATTCCCCGAGCGCGGCATGGGCCGGCTGCCGGGCGCGATGGACCGCATGGCATGGCTGGTCTGGGTGCATTTCGCCGAAACGGTCAGCCAGCATGTGGCGGCGCTGACCCTGCAGCACGTGGTGCTGGGGGACGAGAGCTGCGATGCGGTCAAGCGGATCGAGGTGCAGCGCCTGCTTCAGTGCTATGACGCGATCGAGGCGCGACTCAGCACGCCGGTCGAGAACCGCGATTACCTGCTGACGGGCGGGTATTCGGCGGCTGATATTTGCGTGGGACAGGCGGTCTACATGGCGCGGCATTTCGCGGCGGTGGACGGTCACCCCGAGCTTGCGGCCTGGTTCGAAAGGATCACTGAGCGCCAAAGCTATCACGATGCCCTGCCGGGCGCGGCCAGCAGCCGCATGTTCGATCAGGATTTTTATCCCATGCCCGACGGCTAGTCCGTTGAGTCCCCATCGCTGGGCCAGGCTGATGTTCCGGGCCGTGCATCTGCGACCATTCGCGCATGATATGCGGGCTGGCTCGCCTCACGCGCGGGCTATCTAAACTGTCACGCGTCGGTTGACCCCATCAGGGGGCGGCGATAGATACATGCCAGCCACCTTTGCAACTTGCGTGCAGGGCCCCGGAGGCCGCAGCAGAATAGGAGCCACTCTTGGAAGAGATGTTGTTGGAATACCTTCCCATTCTGATCTTTCTGGCCATTGCCATCGGCCTCGGGGTCATCCTGATCGTCGCCTCGCTTGTTCTGGCCGGGCGCAATCCCGACCCCGAGAAGGTCAGCGCGTATGAGTGCGGTTTCAACGCATTCGATGACGCGCGGATGAAATTCGACGTGCGGTTCTACCTCGTGTCGATCCTCTTCATCATTTTCGATCTGGAAATCGCGATGCTGTTTCCCTGGGCGGTGGCGTTCCAGGACATCAGCATGACGGCCTTCTGGTCGATGATGGTATTTCTTGGCGTGCTGACCATCGGCTTTGCCTATGAATGGAAAAAGGGAGCCCTGGAATGGGAGTAGCCACCTCGCCCAACCATGCGGGCGCCGACCGCGAGGTCGCCACGCAGGATCTGAACCGCGAATTGCAGGACAAGGGCTTCCTGCTGACCGCGTCCGAGGACATCATCAACTGGGCGCGCACCGGCTCGCTGCACTGGATGACCTTCGGCCTTGCCTGCTGCGCGGTCGAGATGATGCACACCTCCATGCCGCGCTATGATGCCGAACGGTTTGGCGTCGCACCGCGTGCCAGCCCGCGCCAGTCGGACGTGATGATCGTCGCCGGCACGCTGACTAACAAGATGGCCCCGGCGCTTCGCAAGGTCTATGACCAGATGCCCGAGCCGCGCTACGTGATCTCGATGGGCAGCTGCGCCAATGGCGGCGGCTATTATCACTACAGCTATAGCGTCGTGCGCGGATGCGACCGCATCGTGCCCGTGGATATCTACGTGCCGGGCTGCCCTCCGACCGCCGAGGCGCTGCTTTACGGTATTCTACAGCTGCAACGCAAAATCCGCCGCACCGGAACGATCGTCCGCTGAGGCGGGCGGGCGCTGTGACGCAAGGGGAATGACATGACCGAAGCGCTCAAGGAACTGGGCAGCCATATCGAGACGAAGCGCAAGGATTGCGTGCTGGGCTGGAGCGTCGACCGCGGCGAGCTGACCGTGGATGTGGCCCTCAGCAGCATCAAAGGGCTGGTTGAGTTTCTGAAAACCGACAGCACCTGCCGCTTTTCATCACTGGTGGATATCACCGCCGTGGACTACCCCGAGCGGGCCAAGCGGTTCGACGTGGTCTATCATTTCCTCAGCATGTACCAGAATCAGCGCATCCGGCTGCGCGTCGCCACCCGCGAGAGCGACATGGTCCCCTCGATCACCGAGATCCACCCCTCGGCCAACTGGTTCGAGCGCGAAGTCTTCGACATGTTCGGCATCCTCTTTTCCGGCCATCCCGACCTGCGCCGCATCCTCACCGATTACGGCTTTCGCGGGCATCCGCTGCGCAAGGATTTCCCGACCACGGGCTATACCGAGGTGCGCTATGACGAGAACCAGAAGCGCGTCGTCTACGAGCCGGTGAGCCTCGTGCAGGAATACCGCCAGTTCGACTTCATGTCGCCGTGGGAAGGGGCCGAATACGTCCTGCCCGGTGACGAGAAGACGGATGAGAAGAAAGAGGGGGCGAAGTGATGGACGGCGATATCCGCACCAACACATACGATGACGGATCGCGCGACTTCGAATCGGGCGAGCAGCAGATCCGCAACTTCAACATCAACTTCGGCCCACAACACCCTGCGGCGCATGGCGTTTTGCGCCTTGTGTTGGAGCTTGACGGCGAGATCGTCGAGCGGTGCGACCCGCATATCGGCCTGCTGCATCGCGGCACCGAGAAGCTGATGGAGAGCCGCACCTACCTGCAGAACCTGCCGTATCTCGATCGCCTCGATTACGTGGCGCCGATGAACCAGGAACATGCCTGGTGCCTGGCCATCGAGCGTCTGTGCGACATTGAAGTGCCGCGCCGCGCCAGCCTGATCCGCGTGCTTTATTCCGAGATCGGCCGTATTCTCAGCCACCTCCTGAACGTCACGACTCAGGCGATGGACGTGGGCGCGCTGACGCCGCCGCTCTGGGGCTTTGAAGAGCGCGAAAAGCTGATGATCTTTTACGAGCGGGCTTGCGGCGCGCGCCTGCACGCGGCTTATTTCCGGCCTGGCGGCGTGCATCAGGATTTGCCGAATGACCTGCTCGACGATATTGAGGCGTGGGCCAAGCATTTTCCCAAGGTGATGGCCGATATCGACGGCCTGCTGACCGAGAACCGCATCTTCAAGCAGCGCAACGCCGATATCGGCGTGGTGAGCGAGCAGGATGTGCTGGACTGGGGCTTCAGCGGTGTGATGGTGCGCGGCAGCGGTATGGCGTGGGATCTGCGCCGGGCGCAACCCTATGAATGCTATGATGAATTCGACTTCCAGATCCCCGTGGGCAAGAATGGCGATTGCTATGATCGCTACCTCGTCCGGATGGAGGAGATGCGCCAGTCGACCAGCATTATCCTGCAGGCGATCGAGAAACTGCGTGCCCCCGAGGGCCGGGGCGACATCCTGGCGCGCGGCAAGATTACCCCGCCCAAGCGCAACGAGATGAAGACGTCGATGGAGGCGCTGATCCATCACTTCAAACTCTACACCGAAGGCTTTCACGTGCCGGCGGGCGAGGTCTATGCCTGCGTCGAGGCGCCCAAGGGCGAATTCGGCGTTTACATGGTCTCGGACGGCACCAACAAGCCTTACCGCGCCAAGCTGCGCGCGCCCGGCTACCTGCATTTGCAGGCGATGGACTATATCGCCGGCGGTCACCAACTGGCCGACGTGGCGGCGATCATCGGCACGATGGACGTCGTTTTCGGGGAGATCGACAGGTGACCACCGCCTATTCTGCCACCTGCGCCGC
Organism: Roseovarius roseus; assembly: GCF_043355935.2. NCBI lineage: Bacteria > Pseudomonadati > Pseudomonadota > Alphaproteobacteria > Rhodobacterales > Roseobacteraceae > Roseovarius > Roseovarius roseus. The sequence goes on from NZ_JBHFPE020000004.1 coordinate 133,821, forward strand.
GGCGCGGGCCACTGACAAACCTGTTGCGATCTGCGCGTCCGCGCAGAGCACTGACACGACACGCACGAAAGAGAGCGCCTGATGCTTCGTCGCCTCCACCATGAGCAGCCCGAGAGTTTCGCCTTTACCCCCGCCAATCAGGCTTGGGCCGAGGCGCAGATCACCAAGTATCCCGAGGGCCGTCAGGCCAGCGCCATCATTCCGCTGCTCTGGCGCGCGCAGGAGCAGGAGGGCTGGCTGACCCGCCCGGCGATCGAGGGCGTGGCCGACATGCTGGGCATGGCCTATATGCGTGCGCTGGAAGTGGCGTCGTTCTACTTCATGTTCCAGCTGCAACCAGTTGGCAGCGTTGCGAATATTCAAGTCTGCGGCACCACCTCCTGCATGATCTGCGGCGCCGAGGATCTGGTAGCCGTCTGCCGCGAGAAGATCGCCGACAAGCCGCATCAGCTGAGCGCTGACGGAAAATTCAGTTGGGAAGAGGTCGAGTGCCTTGGCGCCTGCGCCAACGCGCCGATGGCCCAGATCGGCAAGGATTACTACGAGGATCTGACCGCCGAGCGTCTGGGCGAGATCATCGACGAATTGGCGGCTGGCAACGTGCCGGTGCCGGGCCCCCAAAACGGACGTTTTGCGTCCGAGCCGGCAAGCGGTCTGACCAGCCTCAAGGAATTCGATAGCGGCCATAAGAAATACAATGCCTCGGTGCAGTTGGCCACCGATCTGGGCGAGACGGTCAAGCGCATTGACGGCACCGAAGTGCCCATGCTGGCGCCGTGGCGCGACAAGGGCGCCATGCACCAGCCTGCCAAGCCGAACGTCAAGGTGCTGGATGCGCCGCTCGACATCGTCAAGGAGACGGGCCGCATTGACGCGGACAAGGCCGCCAAGGGCGACGCCGCCGAATCCAAGGCCAAGCCCGAAGAGGGCACCGTCGCCAAGGCGCCCAAAGGCGAGCCGGGGCCCAAGAAAGAGAAGACCGCCAAGACGTCCGAGGCGTCTCCTAAGGCGCCGCAAGTGCCGGGCGATACCGCAGGCGCGCCCGGCGGTGCCCCTGCGGCCAAGGCCAAAGCCAAATCCGAGGGCAAGTCTGCTGGCAAGGCCAAGGCCGGACCGCAAGGCACCGCGGCTGGCAAGAAGCCCGAAGCGCTGGATGCGCCGCGCGGCGGGTCGGCAGACGATCTCAAGATGATCAAGGGCGTCGGGCCCAAGCTGGAAGGCCTGTTGCACGATCTTGGGTTTTATCATTTCGATCAGATCGCTTCCTGGACGGCCGAAGAGACCGCCTGGGTCGATGAGCATCTGGAAGGCTTCAAGGGCCGCGCCACCCGCGACGACTGGGCAGGGCAGGCCAAGACGCTGGCATCGGGCGGGGAAACCGACTTTGCCAAGCGTGTCAAAAAAGGCGACGTTTACGACTGATCCTAGCCGTGCGCGCCGTGCCTCAAGGGGGACATGACCATGACGAGTGACCAATCTGCCAAGAAATGTGCCAGCACCTGCTGGTATGTTGCCGTCGGGCTGGGCTTGCTCTTGGCAATCGTTCTGATTGCCGCGTCGGGCTGGTCTCTTCTCTGGGCGATGTTGCTGGGCGTGCTGGTCTTCTTCTTTCTGGGCTTCGTGCTGCCGCAGCTGGTCTGCACCAGCGGTGCCGTGCGCCCGCTGGCCGCGACCTCGGCGCCCTCCAGTCTGGTGGCGGGCGATCCGCCCGCGCCGCAACCGGGCGGGGCGCACGCTGCCGCCGCTTCGGCCGCCGCCGCGACCCCGCCGCATTTCGATGAGCCGGACGAAGCTGCGCCCCAGGCGCATCCCGTCGCCTCCGAGGCGAGAAAGCCCAAGGCCGACTCCGACGCTGCGAGCACGGATGAGAGTGAGAAGCCCGAAACCCTCAGCGCGCCGCGCAAGGGTGGGGCGGATGATCTGAAGCTGATCAAGGGCGTCGGCCCCAAGCTGGAAAAGATGCTGAACGGCATGGGCTTTTACCATTACGAGCAGATCGCGAACTGGACGGATGCGCAGGTGGCGTGGGTCGATCAGAACCTGCAAGGCTTCAAGGGCCGCGCGACGCGGGACGACTGGACAGGGCAGGCGGCCACGTTGGCCAGCGGCGGCACCACCGAGTTTGCCAGCCGCGCCGGCAAGAATGGCGCCGCCTAGGATGGTATCGGCGTGAGCGATAAGGGCGCAGACCAGGCCCGCGCAGGCCGCCGCGCCGCGATGGTGATCGCGGGAACGGCCATCCTGTGGGTGGCCGCGACCATGATCGGACCTATGCTCGGACTGACCCAGCAACAGCTGGTACTGTTCGATATCATGGCGCTCGGAGGCTTCCTCTGGGCTGTCTGGATGATCTACAATATCTGGCGCGCGCGTCAGGACAATCAGGGGTAACGGCGCAATGCTGAAAGACCAGGACCGTATCTTTACCAACCTCTACGGGATGCATGACCGCACGCTGAAGGGCGCGCGGGCGCGCGGCCACTGGGATGGCACGGCCAAGATCCTGCAGAATGGCCGTGACTGGATCGTCGAGCAGATGAAATCCAGCGGCTTGCGCGGGCGTGGCGGCGCGGGATTTCCCACCGGCCTCAAGTGGTCCTTCATGCCGAAGGAGAGCGATGGTCGCCCCTCCTACCTGGTGGTCAACGCGGACGAATCTGAGCCCGGTACCTGCAAGGACCGCGAGATCATGCGCCATGATCCGCATACCCTGATTGAGGGCTGCCTGATTGCCAGCTACGCCATGCAGGCCCATGCGTGCTATATCTACATCCGCGGCGAATATATCCGCGAGAAAGAGGCCCTGCAGGCTGCCATCGACGAGGCCTATGATGCGGGCCTGATCGGCAAGAACGCCTGCAAGTCCGGCTATGATTTCGACCTTTACCTGGTGCATGGCGCTGGCGCGTATATTTGCGGCGAAGAGACTGCTTTGCTCGAATCGCTGGAGGGCAAGAAGGGCATGCCGCGCATGAAGCCGCCTTTCCCGGCGGGAGCGGGCCTTTACGGCTGCCCGACCACGGTGAACAACGTCGAGAGCATCGCGGTCGTCCCGACGATCCTGCGGCGAGGGCCGGAATGGTTCGCCAGCTTTGGCCGCCCCAACAATGCGGGCACCAAGCTGTTTGCGATCTCGGGCCATGTGAATAACCCCTGCGTGGTCGAAGAGGCGATGAGCATCACCTTCGAGGAGCTGATTGAAAAGCATTGCGGCGGCATTCGCGGCGGCTGGGACAACCTCAAGGCCGTGATCCCCGGTGGCTCCTCCGTGCCCTGCATCCGGGGCGAGAACATGCGCGAGGCGATCATGGATTTTGACTATCTGCGTGAGCAGCGTAGCGGCCTTGGCACTGCGGCAGTGATCGTGATGGATCAATCGACCGACATCATCAAGGCAATCTGGCGCCTCAGCAAATTCTACAAGCACGAAAGCTGCGGCCAGTGCACCCCTTGCCGCGAGGGCACGGGCTGGATGATGCGCGTGATGGACCGCCTTGTGACCGGCGACGCCGAGCCCGAAGAGATCGACATGCTGCTGGATGTCACCAAACAGGTCGAGGGTCACACGATCTGCGCGCTCGGCGATGCGGCGGCTTGGCCGATCCAAGGCCTCATTCGCAACTTCCGCGACGAGATTGAGGACCGCATCAAGCACAAGCGCAGCACCACCTCGCGCCCTGTCGCGGCAGAGTGAACGCCGGATTGCGGTAAACCTGGAGTAACATGATGATCGCCAAACCCTTGACCCTCGCCGTCTGCGCTGCGCTGGCCCTCACCGCCTGCGCCAGGTCGGGTGAGCGGGCGCGCTTCAATGGCAATTACTATCCCGCCGACCTGAACCAGGTGGGTGACCGGCGCGAGGATTTCGTCATCGCGGTGCGCGATCCGGGGCAGGGCATCGAAGGCGCACGCGAGGCGGGCCGGTACGAGGCAACGCGCTATTGCGTCGAGACCTTTGGCGACAGCACGATCAACTGGCGGGCTGGGTATGATCCCGACGCGGGTGCGGCGGTGATCGACAATGGCAAGCTCATTTTGCGCGGGAGCTGCGTGATATGGTAGATTGGCTGATGATCTTGGCGGCATTCAGCGCATGTTATTGCATAACGGCGGCCCGGATCTCCATCTGCGTTGGGAAGGAGCGTGCGCCTGCACGCGCCCCCACACGCATGAAAGGAGTAACGCCATGCGCGTCGTAGTGACCACGCTTATTGCCCTCTCGGTGGCCGGAGGGGCCAGCGCCGCCCGCGCCGATCTGGCCGCAGAGCAGGATATCAACGCCGGCCTTCTGGCCATCGCCGCCGCCGACAAGATCCGCCGTGACTGCGGGGATATCTCCGGCAAATTCTGGGCCGCACGCAGCTATGTGAACCAGCTCAAGGGCATGGCCGAGAAGCGCGGTTATACCGAGGCCGAGATCGAGGCCTATGTGAACGACGACGCCGAGCAGGACAAGATGCGCGAGCGCCGGAATGCCTATTTCAAATCCAAGGGCGCCAGCAATCTGGATGCCGCCAGCCTGTGCCGTCTCGGGCAGGAAGAAATCAAGAACCGCAGCCGCATCGGCTCATTCCTGAAAGCAAAGTGAACACCATGACGAACCTTCGCAAAGTGAACATCGACGGAACCGAGATCGAGGTGGATGGGGCGATGACCCTCATCCAGGCCTGTGAAGAGGCGGGCGTGGAAATTCCGCGCTTTTGCTATCACGAGCGTCTGTCGATCGCCGGGAACTGCCGGATGTGCCTTGTGGAGGTCGTCGGTGGCCCGCCCAAGCCGGCGGCCAGCTGTGCCATGCAGGTGCGCGATCTGCGCCCCGGCAAAGATGGCGAGCCGCCGGTCGTGCGCACCAATTCGCCCATGGTGAAAAAGGCCCGCGAGGGTGTCATGGAGTTCCTGCTGATCAACCACCCGCTGGATTGCCCGATCTGCGATCAGGGCGGCGAGTGCGATCTGCAGGATCAGGCGATGGCGTATGGCGTTGATTTCAGCCGCTTCCGCGAGCCCAAGCGCGCGACCGAGGATCTGGATCTGGGACCTTTGGTCGAAACGCACATGACGCGCTGCATTTCCTGCACGCGCTGTGTGCGATTCACCACCGAGGTCGCGGGCATCAGCCAGATGGGCCAGACCGGCCGGGGCGAGGATGCCGAGATCACGTCCTATCTGGGCGAGACACTGGACAGCAACCTGCAGGGCAACATCATCGACCTTTGCCCCGTCGGCGCGCTGGTCAGCAAACCTTACGCCTTCACCGCCCGCCCGTGGGAGCTGACCAAGACCGAGACGATCGACGTGATGGATGCGCTTGGCAGCAACATTCGCGTCGATACTAAGGGCCGCGAAGTCATGCGCATGCTGCCCCGCAACCATGACGGCGTGAACGAGGAGTGGATTTCGGACAAGACCCGCTTTGTCTGGGATGGCCTGCGCCGCCAGCGTCTGGACACGCCTTACATCCGTGAGAATGGCAAGCTGCGTCCCGCAAGCTGGCCCGAGGCACTGAGCGCTGCCGCGGCCGCCATGAAGGGCAAGAAGGTTGCCGGCCTTGTCGGGGATCTTGTCCCGGTCGAGGCGGCGTTTGCGCTGAAACAGTTGATCGAGGGGCAGGGCGGCCATGTCGAGTGCCGCACCGATGGGGCCAAGCTGCCCGCCGGGAACCGCTCGGGCTATGTCGGTACGGCGCGCATCGAGGATCTGGATGACGCAGGCAGCGTCACGATCATCGGCGCGAACCCCGCCATCGAGGCGCCGGTTCTGAATGCGCGCATCCGCAAGGGATGGCTGCGCGGCGGCACGGTCAGCCTGATCGGCGAGGCCTGCGAGTTGACTTACGAGTATGACCACGCGGGCGAGGATCGCGCCGCGCTGGAAAAACTGGTGAAGGACGCCAAGGCATCCGACAGTAAATCCATCGTGATCGTCGGGCAGGGTGCCTTGCAGGAGGCCGATGGCGAAGCTGTTCTGGCCCATGCGATGCAACTGGCCGAGAAGACCGGAGGCAAGCTGCTGGTGCTGCACACCGCTGCGGGCCGGGTCGGCGCGATGGATGCGGGCTGCACCACCGAGGGCGGCCTTGAGGCGGCTCTGGAGGGCGCCGAAGTGATCTACAACCTCGGCTCGGACGAGACCGAGATCAAGGACGGACCCTTCGTGATCTACCAGGGCAGCCATGGCGACCGCGGCGCGCACCGCGCCGATATCATCCTGCCGGGCGCCGCCTATACCGAGGAGCAGGGCCTTTTCGTCAACACCGAAGGGCGCCCTCAGCTTGCGCTGCGTGCCAATTTTGCGCCCGGCGAGGCCAAGGAAAACTGGGCCATCCTGCGCGCGCTGTCGGGCGAGATGGGCAGCGTTCTACCCTATGACAGCCTGCCGCAACTGCGTCAGGCGCTGGTGGCCGAGGTGCCGCATTTGGCGCAGATCGACGATGTCCCCGAAAACGAGTGGCAACCGCTGGAGGCCAAGGCGATGGGCAAGGCAACGTTCCGCAGCGCGATCAAGGATCACTACCTGACCAACCCGATCGCCCGCGCAAGCCAGCTGATGGCCGAACTGAGCGCGAATGCCAAGGCCCGCCGCGCCCCCAAGATGGCGGCGGAGTAAGCCATGCGCGCGGGGCAGCATATCATTGCGGCCTGCCTCGCCGCGCTGGTTCTGGCGGGCTGCGCCGCGCCGAACCAGATGGAGAGCTATGTGGGCCGTCCCATCGGCGCGGCGGTTCTGGATCACGGCAGCCCGGTGGAAGTATTTCAGCTGTCCGACGGGCGGCGCGCCTTTCAGTGGGAATTGACCAAGACAGGCTTTCGCCCGTCGCCGCAGCCCCGGATCGGTGTGGGCATCGGCATCGGCAGGCATGGCTGGGGCGGCTGGAGCGGCGGCATGACCACCCTCGGCACCGATTACATCCCCTATTCCAAGACCTGCCGCTACACCCTGATCGGCGAGAAGCGCGGCGATGACTGGATCGTCAGCGAATTTCGCAAACCGACACCGGGATGCGCCTGATGCGGGCGGCGCGGGGTCATGGTGCGGCGCTGCTGGCCCTTGCCGCTTCGGGCGCGCTGGCGGGCTGCGCGGCGGGCGAGGACGGCACCGGCGAGTCGGCACTGCCCTTCGCGCCCGAGTATCGCGGCGTCAAGACAGACCTTCTGGACGGCGATCTGGTGAATTTCCACGTGTCGATGACCGGCGCGCGCGGCAGCGCCGATATCGCCCGCTATGCGGAATGCGCCGCGGCGCAATATGCGTTGATCCGCGGGTACGGATTTGCGCGTCATGTGCGCACGAATATCGCGGATGAGGGTGGCATCTGGCGCGCCGATGCGGTTTATACGATCTCGCCTGCCTTGCCGCGCGGGCTGAAAACAATCGACGCCGAAGTCGTGGCCGCCGACTGTGCGGAAAACGGAATACCGATGGTATGAGGACCTGATGGCTGAATTCTTTACCACCCCTACGGGGACCGTCCTGCTGATTTTTGCGCAGTGCCTTGCAATGCTTGGCTTTGTGATGATCAGCCTTCTGTTTCTCGTCTATGGCGACCGCAAGATCTGGGCCGCCGTGCAGATGCGGCGCGGCCCCAACGTGGTCGGCGTGTTCGGCCTGCTGCAATCCGTGGCCGACGCGCTGAAATACGTCCTCAAGGAAGTGGTGGTGCCGGCGGGCGCGGACAAGACCGTGTTCATCATGGCCCCCATCGTCAGCTTTGTTCTGGCCGTCATCGCCTGGGCGGTGATTCCCATGGCGGATGGCTGGGTGCTGTCGGATATCAACGTGGCCATCCTCTATGTCTTCGCCGTTTCTTCGCTGGAGGTCTATGGCGTGATCATGGGCGGCTGGGCGTCGAACTCGAAATACCCGTTCCTCGGCTCGCTGCGCTCGGCGGCGCAGATGATCTCATACGAGGTCAGCCTTGGCCTGATCATCGTCGGCATCATCATCTCGACCGGCAGCCTCAATTTCGGCGAAATCGTTGCCGCGCAGGATACGAAATACGGCTTCTTCGGCTGGTACTGGCTGCCGCACCTGCCGATGGTCGCGCTTTTCTTCATCTCCTGCCTGGCCGAGACGAACCGCCCGCCCTTCGACCTGCCCGAGGCCGAGTCGGAGCTGGTTGCCGGTTATCAGGTAGAGTATTCCGCGACGCCCTTCCTGCTTTTCATGGCAGGCGAATATATCGCGATCTTCCTGATGTGCGCGCTGACCTCGCTGCTGTTCTTCGGCGGCTGGCTGTCGCCGATCCCGGGCCTGCCAGACGGCGTTCTGTGGATGGTCGGCAAGATGGCGTTCTTCTTCTTCCTCTTCGCGATGGTCAAGGCGATCACGCCGCGCTATCGCTATGACCAACTGATGCGCATCGGCTGGAAGGTGTTCCTGCCGCTGAGCCTTGCCTGGGTGGTGATCATCGCCTTCCTCGCGAAGTTCGAAGTTCTGGGCGCGTTCTGGGCCCGCTTCGCGATGGGGAGCTAAGGCATTGGGATGCGAGACCCGCTGGAATGGCGCGGTCAATGCGGGTAAGACGCGGCTGAAGATCGAGACTCAGTCCGAAGCGACAACAAGGAGCTGACGAAATGGCGAATATCGACTATGGACGCGCAGCCGGTTACTTTCTGCTGAGCGATGTGTGGAAAGGACTGGGGCTGGGCCTCAAGTATTTCTTCGCGCCCAAGGCCACGCTGAACTACCCGCATGAAAAGGGATATCTGTCGCCGCGCTTTCGGGGCGAGCATGCGCTGCGCCGCTATCCCAATGGCGAAGAGCGCTGCATCGCCTGCAAGCTCTGCGAGGCCATCTGCCCTGCGCAGGCCATCACCATCGACGCCGAACCGCGCGATGACGGCAGCCGCCGCACCACGCGCTACGATATCGACATGACGAAATGCATCTATTGCGGCTTCTGCCAGGAGGCGTGCCCCGTCGATGCCATCGTCGAAGGCCCGAACTTCGAGTTTTCCACGGAGACCCGCGAAGAACTGTTCTACGACAAGGACAAGCTGCTGGAGAACGGCGATCGCTGGGAGGCCGAGATTGCCCGCAACCTCGAGTTGGATGCACCCTACAGATGAGCGACGCGAAAAACCCCTTCGAGCAGATGATGCGCCAGATGCAGGACATGGCCAAGGCCATGAATCCGGCGATGGAGGCATTCTCGCCCAAAGCCTTCGAGGCGATGTGGCAGACCATGCCGCGCGACCTGATGGAGATGACCTTCGGCAAGGGCTTGAACCCCGATGGGCTTGATGCCAAGACGCGCCTGCTGCTGACGCTGGCAGGGCTGACCATGCAGGGCGCTCAGGCCGATACGGCGGTGCGCCTGACCGTGCGCCACGCGCTCGAGGCCGGCGCGACCGAGGCCGAAGTGGCCGAGACGATCGCGACCATGTCCATGTTCGCAGGACTTCCGGCGACCTCCCGCGCGATGGATCTGGCCCGCGAGGTGATGGACGGGGACAACGAGGAAGGAAAAGACACATGACCGCTATGGCGTTTGCCTTCTATCTTTTTGCAATTTCGGCGCTGACCGGTGGCCTCTTTACCGTCATCAGCCGCAACCCGGTGCATTCGGTGCTTTGGCTGATCCTCAGTTTCATCAGCTCGGCGGGCCTTTTCGTACTGCTGGGCGCCGAATTCGTCGCCATGCTGCTGGTCATCGTCTATGTGGGCGCTGTCGCGGTGCTCTTCCTCTTCGTCGTGATGATGCTGGACGTGGATTTCGCCGAGCTGAAGGCCGAGATGGCGAAATACATGCCGCTTGCGCTGCTGATTGCCGTGATCCTGCTGATGCAGTTCGGCATCGCCTTTGGCGCGTGGGAGGTTTCGGCCGGGGCCGAGGCCGCCGCTGCCGCACCGGCGCCGGTGGATGTGCATAACACCGCGGCGCTGGGTCTGCTCCTTTATGACAAGTATTTCCTTCTCTTCCAGCTGGCGGGTCTGATCCTGCTGGTCGCCATGATCGGGGCCATCGTTCTGACGTTGCGCCACCGCGTCGACATCAAGCGGCAGAATGTGCTGCATCAGATGTGGCGCGACCCCAAGAAGGCGATGGAGCTGAAGGACGTCAAACCGGGGCAGGGCCTCTAGGCGCTCTCTCCACTATTTAATGCAGGGCCAGTAGGTCTCGCCACAAACCAAGGATGAAACGCATGTCCAGAAATACGATTGTCGTGCTCGTGGTGGTGCTGATCATCATCTTTGGCGGATATTCTCTGATCGGCTAGTCAGCCGCCAGGCGCCCAGCCAGAGGCGCGCGACAGGAAAGACTGAGGGACAGACATGATCGGAATTGAACATTACCTGACGGTGGCGGCGACGCTGTTCGTCATCGGCATCTTCGGGCTATTCCTGAACCGCAAGAACGTCATCATCCTGCTGATGTCGATCGAGCTGATGCTGCTGGCGGTGAACATCAATCTCGTTGCCTTCTCCAGCTTTGCCGGCGATCTGGCGGGCCAGGTCTTTACCCTGCTGGTCTTGACCGTCGCCGCGGCCGAGGCTGCGATCGGCCTTGCGATCCTAGTCTGCTTCTTCCGCAACCGTGGCACGATCGCGGTCGAAGACGTCAACGTGATGAAGGGCTGAGATCATGGAAAAGATCATCCTCTTTGCCCCGCTGGTGGGCGCGATCATCTCCGGCTTTGGCTGGCGCATCATCGGCGACAAGGGCGCGCAGTGGGTCTCGACCGCGCTCTTGTTCCTTGCTTGCGCGCTCAGCTGGGTGGTCTTCATCGGCCATGACGGCACGACACAGCAGATCCATATCCTCGACTGGATCCAGTCGGGCCTCCTGGACACCAGCTGGTCAATCCGGATGGACCGGCTGACCGCGATCATGCTGATCGTCGTCACTTCGGTCTCGGCGCTCGTGCACCTTTATTCCATGGGCTACATGGCCCATGATCACAACTTCAAGGACAGCGAGAGCTATCGCCCCCGCTTCTTTGCCTATCTGTCGCTTTTCACCTTCGCGATGCTGATGCTGGTGACCGCCGACAACCTGGCGCAGATGTTCTTTGGCTGGGAGGGCGTGGGCCTCGCCTCCTACCTGCTGATCGGCTTCTACTACCGCAAGCCGTCGGCCAACGCTGCCGCGATCAAGGCTTTCGTGGTCAACCGCGTGGGCGATTTCGGCTTTGCGCTGGGGATCATGGCCCTTTTCCTGCTGACCGACTCGATCCAGTTCGACGATGTGTTCGCCGCCGGGCCGCAACTGGCCGAGACGAACCTGCGCTTTCTCTGGACGGACTGGAACGCGGCCAATCTGATCGCCTTCCTGCTCTTCATCGGCGCGATGGGCAAATCCGCGCAGCTGGGCCTGCACACATGGTTGCCCGACGCGATGGAAGGTCCGACCCCGGTTTCGGCCCTGATCCACGCGGCGACGATGGTGACCGCGGGCGTCTTCCTGATCTGCCGCATGAGCCCGATCATGGAATACGCGCCCGAGGCGCTGCTTTTCGTGACCTTCATCGGCGCGACCACGGCCTTCGTCGCCGCCACGATCGGCCTCGTGCAGAACGATATCAAGCGCGTGATCGCCTATTCGACCATGTCGCAGCTGGGCTACATGTTCGTCGCGGCGGGTGTCGGCGCCTATTCGGTGGCGATGTTCCACCTGCTGACCCATGCCTTCTTCAAGGCGATGCTGTTCCTTGGCGCCGGATCGGTCATCCACGGGATGCATCACGAGCAGGACATGCGGAACTATGGCGGCCTGCGCAAGAAGCTGCCCTACACGTTCTGGGCCATGATGATCGGCACGCTTGCCATCACCGGCGTGGGTATCCCGCTGACGCATTTCGGCTTTGCCGGTTTCCTCAGCAAGGACGCCGTGATCGAGAGCGCCTGGGCCGGCACGGCAGGGGGCTATGCCTTCTGGATGCTGGTGATCGCCGCGCTGATGACCAGTTTCTACAGCTGGCGCCTGATGTTCCTGACCTTCTTCGGCACCGCGCGGGGCGACAAGCATACGCATCAGAACGCGCATGAATCTCCCATGGTCATGCTGGTCCCGCTTGGCGTGCTGGCCATCGGCTCGGTCTTTGCGGGCATGATCTGGTATGGCAGCTTCTTTGGCGATCACGCGCAGATCAACCGCTTCTTCGGGATCCCCGCGCATCACGCGGAGGCGAGCGAGGGCGAGGGCACCCATGGTGAAGGCGCCGTTGCCGCCACCGAAGAACTGGCCGAGGGTGATGTCGCCGCCGCAGCCGATGCTGCGACCGCCGACATTCCCGAAGGCGAGGCCACCGAGGCGGGCGAGGCCCATGCCGAGGCGGAGGCCCCCGGCGGCATAGTGCCCGGCATCGCCCCCGAGGGCGCGATCTACATGGGCGCGGAGAACACCGTGATCGACGACGCGCATCATGCGCCGGTCTGGGTCAAGGTCAGTCCCTTCATCGCCATGGCCATCGGCTTCTTTATCGCGATGTGGTTCTACATCTGGACCCCTGCAACCCCCGGCAAATGGGTGGCTGCGCAGCGCCCGCTCTACAATTTCCTGCTGAACAAATGGTATTTCGACGAGATTTACGACGTGACCTTCGTTCAGCCTGCCAAGAAACTGGGCGGCTTCCTGTGGAAGCGCGGTGACGGCGGCGTCATCGACGGCGGCATCAACGGGCTGGCGATGGGCATCGTGCCCTTCTTCACCCGCCTCGCGGGCCGCGCGCAGTCCGGCTACATCTTTACCTATGCCTTCGCCATGGTGATCGGGATCGCGGTCCTCGTCACATGGATGACGTTCACCGGAGGGGCAAACTGATGGAAAACGTTCTGTCGATCACCACGTTCATCCCCCTCATCGCGGCGGCCATCCTGGCCATCTTCCTGCGGGGCGAGGACGCGGCAGCACAGCGCAATGCCAAATGGGTGGCATTGGCCGCGACCGTCGTGACCTTCGCCGTGTCGCTCTTCATCCTGGTGGATTTCGACCCCTCCAATACCGGCTTTCAGTTCGTGGAAGAGCGTGAATGGCTGCTGGGCCTGCAATACAAGATGGGCGTCGACGGGATCAGCGTTCTATTCGTGATGCTGACCACCTTCATGATGCCGCTGACCATCGCGGCCTCGTGGAACGTCAAGACGCGCGTCAAGGAATACATGATCGCCTTCCTCATCCTCGAGACGCTGATGCTTGGCGTCTTCATGGCGCTGGATCTGGTGCTCTTCTATCTCTTCTTCGAGGCGGGCCTGATTCCGATGTTCCTGATCATCGGCATTTGGGGCGGCAAGGAGCGGATCTACGCGTCGTTCAAGTTCTTCCTCTACACCTTCCTCGGATCGGTGCTGATGCTGGTCGCGATGGTCGCCATGTTCTCGGATGCGGGCACGACGGATATTCCCACGCTGATGCGGCACGCCTTCGATGCCGAAACGTTCAGCGTGCTGGGCTTCTCGGTCGTGGGCGGGATGCAGACGCTGATGTTCATCGCCTTCTTTGCCAGCTTTGCGGTCAAGATGCCGATGTGGCCGGTACATACCTGGCTGCCCGACGCGCACGTTCAGGCGCCGACCGCAGGCTCGGTCGTGCTGGCCGCTATCCTGCTGAAAATGGGCGGCTACGGCTTCCTGCGGTTCAGCCTGCCGATGTTTCCCATCGGCTCCGAAGTAATGACTCCGCTGGTGCTGTGGCTGTCGGCGATTGCCATCGTCTACACGTCGCTCGTCGCGCTTGCGCAGGCGGATATGAAAAAGCTGATCGCCTATTCGTCGGTCGCCCATATGGGCTATGTCACGATGGGTATCTTCGCCGCCAACCAGCAGGGGATCGATGGCGCGATCTTTCAGATGCTCAGCCACGGCTTCATCTCGGGCGCGCTCTTTCTCTGCGTGGGCGTGATCTATGACCGGATGCACACGCGCGAGATCGACGCCTATGGCGGCCTCGTCAACCGGATGCCGGCCTATGCGCTGATCTTCCTCTTCTTCACCATGGCCAATGTCGGCCTTCCGGGCACCTCCGGCTTCGTCGGCGAATTCCTGACGCTGATCGGGGTGTTCCAGGTCAACACATGGGTCGCGCTGGTCGCCACCTCGGGCGTGATCCTGTCGGCGGCCTATGCGCTCTGGCTCTATCGCCGGGTGGTGCTGGGCGATCTGATCAAGGAAAGCCTCAAGTCGATCAGTGACATGACCGGCCGCGAGCGGGCGATCTTTGCGCCGCTGGTGGTGATGACCCTGCTTTTGGGCGTCTACCCAAGCCTCGTGACCGATATCATCGGCCCCTCGACAGAGGCCCTGATTTCCCAGTATGACACCGCGCTGGCGGAGGGCGGCAGTGCCGCCGTCCAGACCGCCGAAGCCGCGCATTGAGGAGGCCCAGATGATCCAGGCTGATCTGAATATTATCCTGCCCGAGATCGTCATCGCGGTCTACGCGATGCTGGCCCTTCTGGGCGCGGTCTACACGATCAAGGACAAGGCCGCAGGCGTCCTGATCTGGCTGACTGCCGCGCTTTTCGTCGCGATGGCCTTCTGGATCGGCACGACCGGGTCGGGCACGCATGTGGCCTTTTCGGGCATGTTCATCGACGATGGGTTTTCCCGCTTTGCCAAGATCATGATCCTGATCAGTGCCGCTGCCGTGATGGTGATGGGCCAGGATTACATGGCGCGGCGCGGCATGCTGCGGTTCGAATATCCGATCCTGATCGCGCTCGGCACTGTGGGCATGATGATGATGGTCAGCGCCGGGGACCTTATGTCGCTCTATATGGGGCTCGAGCTGCAATCGCTCGCGCTCTATGTCGTCGCCTCGCTGCGCCGTGACAGCGCCAAATCGACCGAAGCGGGCCTCAAGTATTTCGTGCTGGGCGCGCTCAGCTCGGGGATGCTGCTTTATGGCGCGTCGCTGGTCTATGGCTATGCGGGCACAACCGGCTTTGCGGGCATCATCGACGCTGCCGAGGGCCGCGCGCCTCTGGGGCTGCTCCTTGGCCTCGTCTTTGTCATGTCGGGCCTTGCCTTCAAGGTCAGCGCCGTGCCGTTCCACATGTGGACGCCGGACGTCTATGAGGGCGCGCCGACGCCGGTCACCGCCTTCTTCGCCACCGCGCCCAAGGTTGCGGCGATGGCGCTGTTCGCGCGGGTCGTCTGGGGTGCGTTTGGCGGGATCGTGCCTGACTGGCAGCAGATCATCGCGGTCCTGAGCGTGCTATCGATCTTCTGGGGCAGTTTTGCCGCGATCGGGCAAACGGACATCAAGCGCCTGATGGCCTATTCGTCGATCGCCCATATGGGCTTTGCGCTGATGGGCCTCGCCTCGGGGACCGAGTTCGGCGTTCAAGCCATGCTGATCTATATGGCCATCTATGTGACGATGAACGTGGGCACGTTCGCCTTTGTCCTCTCGATGCAGAAGGATGGCTTGCCGACGACGGATATCCGCAGCCTGAACCTTTATTCCAAGGCGCATCCGGGCCGGGCACTGGCGATGCTGGTGCTGCTCTTCTCGCTGGCAGGCGTGCCGCCGCTGGTCGGGTTCTTCGGCAAGTTCTACGTGCTGCGCGCGGCCTATGAGGGCGGCCTTGTCTGGCTGGCCGTGCTGGGCGTCGTCGGCTCGGTGATCGGCGCGTTCTACTACCTGCGCATCGTCTACTACATGTATTTTGGCGAAGAGGGCGAGACGCTGGATCCGCCGGGATCGGCCGTGCTCTGGGGTTTCCTCATGGTGTCGGCCGCGATCATCGGGCTGGCTTGGCTACCGGGGATCAACCTCTTCGGCATCGAAGGGGCTGCGCAGGCTGCGGCGGCGACGCTGGTCAACTGAGCGCATTGCCCCATATGTGCAATCAAGGTGACGCGCCACGGCGCGTCGCTTTTGTTTTTGCAGACCTTAGGTCTAGTGCGCTCCGCGCGGGAGTATTTGAAGAACGATGAAAGATCCGGATTGGCCAGAAGGGTATGCCCGTCGCATGCTGGGCGAGGTGGACAGCACCAATGCCGAGGGGCTCCGCCTTGCGCGAACCTTGGCGGGACCGACCTGGATCTTTGCGCAGCGGCAGGTGGCCGGGCGTGGCAGGCGCGGCCGCGCGTGGACCGATCCTGCGGGGAATTTCGCAGCCTCCCTGGTGCTCAGGCCCGAGGGCGCGCCGGGGCGGGCGGCCTTGCGGTCCTTCGTGGCGGCGCTGGCGCTACATGATGCGCTGAGCGCAGTGGCGCCGCATGCCGATCTGGCGCTGAAATGGCCTAATGATGTGCTGCTGTCGGGGGGCAAGCTGGCCGGGATATTGCTGGAAGGGGCCAGTAGCGCCGAGCGGATGGAGCATCTGGTCATCGGCTTTGGCGTCAACCTGGCCGAGGCACCGCCCCGGGGTGATGCGGCGGTGGCGCCTGTATCCTTGCGGGGTGGGGCTGGCGTGGATGTCACGCCCGAGGCGCTGCTGGGACATCTGGCCGCTGCCTATGCGCGGCGCGAGGCCGAGTTCGTCGCCGAAGGCTTTGCGCCTGTTCGGGACGCCTGGCTGGCGCGGGCCGCACGGCTGGGCCAGGAGGTGATCGCGCGCACCATGCAGGGCGAGACGCGTGGCATCTTCGAGACTGTGGACGCGGATGGCCAACTGGTTCTATCTACGCCGGGCGGTCGCCGGGTCATTCCGGCGGCGGATGTTTTCTTTGGGCAGGGGGCCGCGTGATGCTGTTGGCGATTGATTGCGGGAACACCAATACGGTCTTTTCCATCTGGGACGGAACGGAATTTCTGTGCACGCTGCGCACGTCCACCCATCATGCCCGCACGGCGGATGCCTATTTTACCTGGTATTCCACCCTAGTGAAGCATTACGGCATCGAGGTGGATATCACCGATGTGATCATCTCCTCGACGGTGCCGCGCGTCGTGTTCAACCTGCGCGTCTTTGCCGACCGGTTCTTTGGCTGCCGGCCCATTGTGGTGGGCAAGCCTGATTGTGCGCTGCCCGTGCAGCCGCGCGTCGATGCGGGCACGCTGGTGGGGCCGGACCGTCTGGTGAACACGGCGGGTGCCTTTTCGCGGCATGGGGGCGATCTGATCGTTGTGGATTTCGGCACCGCCACCACCTGCGACGTTGTCGCAGAGGATGGCGCCTATGTAGGCGGAGTCATCGCGCCGGGCGTGAACCTCAGCCTCGAAGCGCTGCACATGGCCGCCGCGGCCTTGCCGCACGTGGATGTGACGACCCCGCCACGCGTGATCGGCACCAATACTGTCGACTGTATGCAGTCTGGGGTCTACTGGGGCTATATCGGCCTTGTGAAAGGCCTTTGTGACAAGATCCGGGCCGAGTATGCGCGCCCGATGAAAGTGATCGGAACGGGCGGCCTTGCGCCGCTCTTTGCCCAGGGCGCCGATCTGTTCGACGAAATTGAAGATGATCTGACGATGCACGGCCTGACCGTGATTCACGACTATAACAAGAAAGGCTGATGCCTCATGAGCAATGAACGTGTAATTTATCTGCCCCTCGGCGGGGCGGGCGAAATCGGTATGAATGCCTATGTCTACGGCTATGGCAAACCCGGCAAGGAGAAGTTGATCCTTGTCGACCTGGGCGTGACCTTCCCCGATATGGATGGCAGCCCCGGCGTGGACCTGATCCTGCCCGACATCTCGTGGCTGGAGAAGCGCAAGAACGACCTGGAAGCGATCTACGTCACCCACGCCCATGAGGACCATGTGGGCGCCATCGCGCATTACTACGCGCAATTGGGTGCGCCGGTCTATGCGCGCGCCTTCACCGCCAATATTGCGCGGCGCAAGCTGGCCGAGCATGGGCACCCCGAGAAATCGGTCAAGGTGGTGCAGCCCTGGCCCGAGACAGTCAAAAGGGGGCCCTTCACCGTGGGATTCGTGCCGATTTCGCATTCCATCCCTGAAAGCTCGGCCCTCGTGATCGACACGCCCAAGGGGCGCATCGTGCATACCGGCGATTTCAAGATCGACACCAGCCCCGGCGTGGGCGAGCCATTTGACCACGCGATGTTCGAAGAGATCGGCAAGGACGGCGTTCTGGCGCTGATGTGCGATTCGACGAACGTGTTCAGCCAGCATGAAGGGCGCTCGGAATCCACCGTCGGCCCTGAGATCGAGAAGCTGGTGGCCTCGGCCAAGGGGATGGTCGCCGCAACCACCTTTGCCAGCAACGTCGCGCGCGTGCTGACGCTGGCCGAGGCCGGCGAGCGGGCCGGGCGCAGCGTCTGCCTGATGGGGCGCGCGATGCGCCGCATGATCGAGGCGGCTGTCGAGACGGGCGTGCTGAAGAATTTTCCGTCCACGGTCAGCCCCGAGGAGGTCAAGAACCTGCCACGCGACAATGTGATGCTGATCGTCACCGGCAGCCAGGGCGAGCGGCGCGCCGCGTCCGCGCAGCTGGCCAATGGCAAGTATCAGGGCGTGACGCTGAAAGAGGGGGATCTGTTCCTCTTTTCATCCAAGACGATCCCCGGAAATGAGCGGGGCGTCATTCGCATCATGAACCAGTTCTCGGAAATGGGCGTCGATGTGGTGGATGACGATTCCGGCCGCTATCACGTCTCGGGCCATGCCAACCTCCCTGATATCGAGGCGATGCATGCTCTGATCAAGCCCCAGATCGTGGTGCCGATGCATGGCGAGCACCGCCATTTGCGCGAGCATGTAAAGATCTGCAACGCCAAGGGTATGCGCGGCGTTCTTGCGGTCAATGGCATGATGATCGATCTGACCGCCAAATCGCCCGGCCCTGCCGAATACATCGAGACAGGCCGCACCTATCTGGACGGCACGGTACGGATCGGCGCGCTGGATGGTGTCGTGCGCGACCGGATTCGAATGGCGCTGAACGGGCATGTCACGGTCAACGTGATCCTCGACGAGGATAACGAGAGCCTTGGCGATCCCTGGTGCGAGATCAAGGGCCTGCCCGAGACGGGCACGTCGAACGCGCCACTGGTCGATGTCCTGGAAGAGGATCTGGCGCAGTTCCTGAACCGCGCGGCCAAGAAGACGCTGGCCGATGAGGACAAGCTGGAGGACGAACTGCGCCGCATCACGCGCCAGTCCGCCAGCAACGAGATCGGCAAGAAGCCCGAGATCACAGTTATTGTCAGCCGCCTGACCTGATCTCGGCGTCATATATTCGATACGAAAACGCCCCGGCCATGATGGCCGGGGCGTTTTGCATTTCAAGTACTGGGGTGGATCAGCCCGCGCGGCGATCCTCGAAGCTGAGAGCGATGAAGCTGGGCATATGATCGCCCATGCCGACGACCTTGTTGTCGCCGCCATTGCCATTGCCCGAGCGGCCACGCCCGCCACGGCTGCGCGAGCGGGAGGATTTGTTTTCCTGCTGCGCCTCCTGTGTCGGCTCGTCCTGCTTGGCCTCACGGCGCGGCCCGGATTGCTTGGGCTCGGGCTGCTTGGTATCGGGTTGCGGCGCGTCTGCCTTGGCTGGCTGCTCCGGCGCCGCGTCCTTGGGCGCTGCATCCTTGGCGGCCTCGGCCTGATCGCGTGGCGCGTCGCCCGGTTTGCGGCGGCTGCGGGTGCGGCGCGGCTTGGCAGGTTTGCCCTCGTCGGCGCCGGCATCCGGCGCATCCTGCGCTGGGGCGGCATCCTGCGGCTCGCCAAGGGGGCTCGGCAGGCGCGGGATCTCTTTCTGGATCAGTGCCTCGATCGCGGCCATGTTCTTTTCGTCCTTGGGCACGCAGATCATCATCGCCTTGCCATCGCGGCCCGCCCGGCCGGTGCGGCCGATGCGGTGCACGTAATCTTCGGGATGCGACGGCACATCGAAGTTGAAGACATGGCTGACCGCCGGCACGTCGAGGCCGCGCGCGGCCACGTCCGAGGCGACGAGGATGCGCAGATCACCTGCGCGGAACCCATCCAGCGTACGCGTGCGCTGGCTCTGGTCCAGATCCCCGTGGATGGGCGCGGCGTCATAACCGTATTTCTTGAGCGACTTGGCGACGGTATCGACGTCGATCTTGCGGTTGCAGAAGACGATGGCGTTGGTGCATTTGTCGCCCTCGCCGTCGATCATCATGCGCAGCACCTTGCGCTTTTCGCTGGCCTCGCGGTCGCGGCGCGAGCCTTTGAACATCACGACGCCCTGCTCGATCGTCTCGCTGGCGGTGGCCTGGCGCGCGACCTCGACCCGCTCGGGGTTGCTGAGGAAGGTGTTGGTGATGCGCTCGATCTCGGGCGCCATCGTGGCGCTGAAGAAGAAGGTCTGGCGCGTGAAGGGTGTGAGCGAGAAAATCCGCTCGATATCAGGGATGAAGCCCATGTCCAGCATGCGGTCTGCTTCGTCAACGACCATGATCTGAACGCCGGTCAGCAACAGTTTGCCGCGCTCGAAATGGTCCAGCAGGCGGCCGGGCGTCGCGATCAGGACGTCAACGCCCTTGTCGATCAGCTTGTCCTGCTCCTTGAAGCTGACGCCGCCGATCAGCAGCGCCTTGGTCAGTTTCAAATGCTTGGAATAGGTGTCGAAATTCTCGGCCACCTGCGCGGCCAACTCGCGCGTCGGGCAGAGCACGAGGCTGCGCGGCATGCGTGCCCGGGCGCGGCCGCGCGCCAGCAGTGACAGCATGGGCAGCGTGAAGCTGGCCGTCTTGCCGGTGCCGGTCTGGGCGATGCCCAGAACGTCGCGTCCTTCGAGCGCGGGGGGAATCGCGCCGGCCTGAATGGGGGTGGGGCTGGTGTAACCAGCCTCGTCGATGGCCTTGAGGACCTTCGGGTTCAGATTCAAATCGGAAAATTTGGTCATGTATATCCGTGGTTTACGGACACGACTTGGCCCGCACGTCTGATCGGGTCCGGGCCCGTATGACCCCGTGGTTCTCCACATATGTGGACCCTTGACGCGCATTTATCCCAAGATTGGGGGAATGGTCAATCGGCCGCGCCGTTTCAGGGCCAATGGGCGGTATTCGGCGCTGATTGTTGCCGTCTTTGCGATAATTCACGCGAAAGGCTGCCGGTGTCAGGACTGGCGGGGAAACATGCGGGCGCGGGCGCCTTCCAGATCGAGGTCGATCCGGTGCAGCAGCCCGTGCGCCTCCAGCCGCGCGCGCAGCTCGGGGTTGGCGGTGCAGACCTGCTCGTAGAAGTGGCGCAGCGCCTCTTCGCCGCCCTCGGCCTCGATCGCGGTAAAGAGCGCGTGCATCGTGATGGGGATGCTGGATGCGCCTTGCAGGTCGGGGCGATAGGAGCCGGCGGTCAGGCGGTAGCGATAGGCGCGCTGCCACGCATCCCAACTGGGCGCGTGCAAATGACATAGGAGCGTGTCCGTGAGATCGACGTCATTGGGTATCCGGCCCGACGCGTCGAATGCGTTGTGAAGGCGCAGGCTGACATCCTCTAGCCCCGTGCGCACAAAGATCTTGCCGGCGACATGGCTGAGAAATCCACCATTCAGCAGCGCGCCGTGGCTGGGATAAATCTCCTGCGTCTGGCCGTTGCGTGGCTGCTGGCGCGGATGGCAGGCCTTGAACCACTGCGGAGCGCCACCGCCCGGCTGCGCCAGCGCCTCGACAGGGCGGATGCGGGCCGTGCGGATATTTGCGGGCAGGGCGGCAAGCTGATCTGCCAGCGGCGCATCGCCCGGCATCAGGAATTCGTCCACGTCGATATGGCCCAGCCAGTCGACGCCGGGGTCCCGGCGGTAGGCGCGGGTGGCATTCGCGCTTTGCCTGGCCTGATGCTTGGCCGGGCGCTGGCGCCGCTTGGCCCAATACGCGCCATCGGTAACCGTGACAATGCAGCGCGGATCGGCGCGCAGGGCACGGCGCGCCTCAGGGCAATCCTCGTCGAGGTAGATATGCAGACGGTGCGCGCCAAGCTCCAGGTGATGCGCGGCAAAGGCGAGGATGTCTTTGGCGGGCGCCTTGATCGTCGACACAAGGCCCCACGTGGTTTCAGTCATGCCGCCCGTCCGTGACTTTCCGGCGCAAAAATCCGCGCTGCAGACAGGATGCCGCGCCCGCCGGGGGCTTGCAAGCCGCCTCTGCCGCGTGACCGATCAGACATGTTTGAGTAAAATTTTACACACTGAGTTGATCCGAGCACAGGAGTGATGGCAGGTTCAGGCGTGGCGAGTGGCGGAGGCACGATGTTTCGATTTCTTGTGGTGTGTTTATGCGCCGCGCTTGTCATGGCTCAGGGTGTCGCCGGCTTTGCGGGCGAGGATCAGGGGTCGGGGCAGGTTGCACAGCAGGGCGCCGCTGCGCAGGACGGTTCTGCACAGGCAGAGGCCGCGCCGCGCGAGGCGATGTCCTGCGGCGACCGCCCCACTGAGCTGAGTGGCGCGCGCCTCGAGACGTTGGTGCGTGCGCTTGATCCCGGCGCCGTGGCGCTTGGCAATGGCTGGCGGCTGAGTATCGAGGGGCAGATCGTCCTGCTGGTGACCGACAGCGCCGCGGGCCGCCTGCGCGTGATGGTCCCCATCCGCAGCGCCGGGGATCTCAGCGCGGAGGAGTTGCAGCGCATGATGCAGGCCAATTTCGACACCGCCCTCGACGGGCGCTATGCCATTGCCGATGGGCTGATCTGGTCGCTTTTCGTGCGCCCCATCAAGGGGTTGGACAAGACGCAGCTGATCTCGGGGCTGGCGCAGGTAGTGACATTGGCGCACAGCTATGGCGCGTCCTATGCCAGCGGCTCGCTGATGTTCGGCGGCGGTGACAGCGACCGGTCGCAGCGCAGTCTGCAAGAGCTTCTGCTGCAGCGGGGACGCGACATCTGAGCAGGGTTGCATCTTGCACTCGTGCGGGCGGGGCTCTACATCCCATTTGAACGGCCGCGAGTGCGGCGGCAGATCGAGGAGCGCGCAGATGGCCATACTTGCCACCGATATAGAAGTGATGATCCGCGAGGCATTTCCCGACGCGCAGGTCAGCGTGCAGGGCGATGATGGCGCCCATTTCGCCGCAGAGGTGGTCGATCCGTCTTTCGCCGGTATGAACCGCGTTCAGCAGCAGCGCGCTGTCTATGCCGCGCTGAAGGGCAAGATGGACGGCCCCGCAGGCGAATTGCACGCCTTGGCCCTGACGACCCGTGCGCCGGGCTGAATGCCCGCGCAGTGCCACCCGAAAACCACCGGAAGGATACGAGATGAGCGACGCCAAGACCCGAATCGACGAGACCGTCAAAGCATCCGACGTGGTGCTCTTCATGAAAGGCACCAAGGAAATGCCGCAATGCGGTTTCTCCAGCCGCGTGGCGGGTGTGCTGAACTTCATGGGTATCGAGTATAGCGATGTGAACGTGCTCGAGGATGAAGCGATCCGCCAGGGGATCAAGGATTACTCCGACTGGCCCACGATCCCGCAGCTTTACGTCAAGGGCGAGTTCGTTGGCGGCTGCGACATCATCACCGAGATGACCCTGTCGGGCGAGCTGGACACGCTGTTTGAGCAGAACGGCGTGACTTACAACAAGGAAGCGGCGGACAAGATCCGCGAAGCCAACGCCTGAGGAGGGTCCTGCGCCTTTCGACAGGGCGGGATTTCGAGTATTTTTACCAAGATGAAACAGGGGCGTGCCGCATGAGCGGCGCGCCTATTTCTTTGCCGCTCTCGCGAGCGCGCTCTGCAAATCGCCATAGCCGGTATGGCGATACTCGAAGGCAAGGCCGAGGCGGGCCGCGCATTCCTCGGCCTTGGCGTAGAGGGCCGGATCCTCGGTCTGGGCCTGATAGACCAGCTTGGTGTAATTGCCGAAGATCATATCCCTGAGTTCCGGGTGGCGGTCGAGGCCCATGGGGCGCCAGACGAAGGCGTCGAACTGCTTGACCAGAAAATCGGTGAGGTAGAAGGCGGTGATTTCGTCCTCATGCCGGGCGAAGGCGTCATTGCCTTCGAAAAAGCTGTAGCAATGCGGGCCGGCGATCATCTCGACGCCCAGCTCGTCGCATTTGGCCTGAAGGAGCCCGCCGGTGCCGCAATCGGCATAGGCGACGAAGATCCGGTCAAAGCGGTCGCGATGCTTGAGGGTCGCGGCCTCGACCGCCTCGGTAATCTTCTGGGGGTAGAGGTGGAGCTTGGCCGGAAGGCAAGCGAGGCTCATGTGGTCCCAACCGTTCAGGCGGATCAGGGCGAGGATTTCGCGCGCCAGCGCGCCGCAAGCGATGATCAGGATGCTTCCTGCCTGCGGCGCCGCGAGGCCGGTTTCAGTCAGCTCGTGATCGGGGGGCAGGGTGCCCTGCGGCAGGTCGGACATGGCGTATACGGCTCCGTCGGGGTCTGCGGTGAATATAGGCGCGCTGGGAGGATCATGCAAAGCGCGGGACTCGCCAGCGGGGGTCCGGGCCCGCGCCGGATCCTCCTGCGCAATTGCCGTTTCGGGAGCGGGGCAGAGGGATGCGGGTCAAAGAAAACGGCCGGGCCCGCGATGGGGCCCGGCCATGTCACCGTCTGTCAGGGGCGCGCAGGGCTCAGGCCATTGCGCCCTGGTTGTGCTTGCGTGCCACGAATTCCTTGGCCGTCTCGACCGCCACGGCCGCATCGCGGCAATAGGCATCCGCACCGATGGCCTTGCCGAATTCCTCGTTGAGGGGCGCGCCGCCGACGAGGACGATGTAGTCGTCGCGGATCCCCTGCTCGACCATCGTGTCGATGACGACCTTCATGTAGGGCATCGTGGTGGTCAGAAGAGCGGACATGCCCAGGATATCAGGGCCTTCGGATTCTAGCGCATTGAGGTAGTTTTCGACCGGGTTGTTGATGCCCAGATCGACCACTTCGAAACCCGCGCCCTCCATCATCATCGAGACGAGGTTCTTGCCGATGTCGTGGATGTCGCCCTTGACCGTGCCGATCACCATTTTGCCGACGCGTGGCGCGCCCGTTTCGACCAGAAGCGGCTTGAGGATATGCATGCCGCCCTTCATCGCGTTGGCGGCCAGCAGCACTTCGGGAACGAATAGGATACCGTCGCGGAAATCCTTACCCACGATGGTCATGCCGCCGACAAGGGCCTTGGTCAGGATGTCGTAGGGGGTCCAGCCGCGCTCGAGCAGGATATTGACCCCTTCCTCGATCTCTTCTTTCAGACCGTCATAGAGGTCGTCGAACATCTGCTGGACAAGCTCGTCGTCGTCCAGATCCGCCAGGATGATGTCGTCTTGGTCTTCGGACATGATGGGATCCCCATGCAGTGGAAGGGCCGTGGCCCCCCGGATGTTTACTTGCGCCACATTTCGTCAATTTGGGCCTACGGCACTTGGCGAATTGCGACACTGGCCGCGTCTGGACCGACCTACCGCGTTCAAATCACGGCGGGAAGGGCCGAAATATGCATGTTGATTATGGTCTTCTTGCATTTGTTCTTTGTTCGTTCTAAACCTTAATGCATGAGCCAGCATCAGACATTCCCCTTCGGCATGGAGCGGCGCGCCCGCGGCGCTGTCTCGAACGATGCGGGCCGGTACGAGCGGCACGCGCGCCATTTCGAGGCGGATGGCTGGGAGGTGCAGGAGGAGGCGCCGCTGCGCACCTCGACCACGATCGAGGTGCCGCGCTGGGTGATCAGCTATAACCGCTCGCCCGATCTGCCGTTCGATCGCTCGATCAATCCCTATCGCGGGTGCGAGCATGGCTGCATCTATTGCTTTGCCCGGCCCACCCATGCCTGGCTGGGCCTGTCTGCGGGTCTAGATTTCGAGACGCGGCTGATCGCGCGGCCCGAGGCGCCAGAGGTTCTGGCGCGCGAGTTGCGGCACCGCGCCTACACCCCGCGCACCATTGCGATCGGGACCAATACGGACCCCTATCAGCCGATCGAGAAAAAGCACGGGATCATGCGCGCCTGCCTCAAGGTGCTGCGTGATTTCCGCCATCCCGTCGCCATCGTGACCAAGGGCACGCTGATCGAGCGCGACATCGACATTCTGAGCGATATGGCGCGGCAGGGGCTGGTGCGCGTCGGTATCTCGGTGACGACGCTGGATGCGGAGCTGTCGCGCAAGCTGGAGCCGCGCGCGCCTGCGCCGCAGCGACGGCTGGCCACCATCCGCGCGCTGAGCGATGCAGGCATCGAGACGCGGATCATGACCTCGCCCATCATTCCAGGTTTGACCGACACGGAGGTCGAATCGCTGCTCAAGGCGGGGCGCGAGGCGGGAGCGATTGCCGCCAGTTGGATCATGCTGCGCCTGCCGCTGGAGGTGGCGCCGCTCTTTCGCGAATGGCTGGAGGCGCAGTATCCGGACCGTGCGACGCGCGTGATGGGGCATGTGCGCGATATGCAGGGTGGCAAGGATTATGACAGCACCTTCGGCAGCCGGATGCGGGGCACCGGACCCTATGCCCAGATGATCGCCCAGCGATTCGACGCGGCGCTGCGCCGCTACGGATATGCGCGCAAGCTGCCCGATCTGCGCTGCGATCTTTTCCGGCCGCCCGCGCGAAGGGGCGACCAGCTCACATTGTTCTGAACGAGTGGAAGGCTTTTCAAAAAGCCTTCCGCATTTTCTTGTGAAAGAAAATTATGGCGCGCCGATCAGCCGCCGCGGCGGCGTGTGCGGCGCGGGGCAGGGGCGTCGTCGCCGGTGCCGTCTACCGCAGAGGAGAATCCGCCCAGCGTTTCGGTGATCTGGTCCAGCGTCGGGCGTGGGCCGCGCTCGCGCGTCTCCAGCGCCTCGCGCATCTTCGATAGGTGTTCGGGCATGGTACCGCAGCAGCCGCCGATGATGGTGGCGCCCGCATCCCGCGCAAGGCAGGCATATTCCGCCATCAGCTCGGGCGTGCCGTCATAGTGGATATGACCATCGACGAATTTCGGGATGCCCGCATTGCCCTTGGCGATGATCGGCCGCTCGGTGCCTTGGGCGACGAAACCCAGCACGGTACGCAAGAGGTCGGACGCGCCGACGCCGCAATTGGCGCCATAGGCCAGCGGCTTGTAGTCCAGCGTCTCGACCATGTCCGCCATGTCGGATGAGGTCATGCCCATCATCGTGCGCCCGGCCGTGTCAAAGCTCATCGTGCCGCACCAAGGCATGTCCGCCAAGCGAAACGCTTCAGCGGCGGCCTTGTATTCCTCGGGGGCGGAAATGGTTTCCAGCCACAGCACGTCGGCGCCACCCTCTTTCAGGCCCTCGGCCTGCTCGTGAAACATCTCGACCGCGATGTCGTGGGTCAGCGTGCCCATCGGCGCCATGATTTCGCCCGTCGGGCCGACCGACCCTGCGACGATCACGTCGCGGCCCGCGGTATCGGCCACTTCGCGTCCGATTTCGGCCGCCATGCGCGACAATTCGCGCGCACGCTTTTGCGCGCCGTGCAGTTTGAGCCGCGATGCGTTGCCCCCAAAGCTGTTGGTCAGAAACAGATCGCTGCCCGCATCGACCGCCATCTTGTAGAGCCGGGTGATCCGGTCCGGATGCGTCTCATTCCAGAATTCGGGCGCATCGCCCGATTCCAGCCCCATGTTGAAAAGGTTGGTGCCCGTGGCCCCATCGGCCAGAATCCAGTCGCGCTGCGACATCATCCGGGAAAGTGCGTTGCTCATCAAATCATCCCAATGCGGTGTGGCGCCCGAACGGGGCGGGCTGGTTTATCATGGCCCGTGTCTCATGGCCGGCGGCGCGCCGCAAACTCATATCGCGCATGTTGACGTGCGGCGCGCGCAAGCCTCAGTTTTCGGCGACCAGCTGCGCCTTGGCGGCGGCCATCAGCTCGGCGCGCTTGGCGCGCACGGTGTCGGGATCGGCCTTGTCGCCCAGATCGCCCGCGACCTTGCGGATCACGTCCTCGAACCCGGCTTCCTCGAAATCGGCCTTGATGACCTCGCGCACATAGGCGTCGACCTCGTCGCCGCTTTTGCCCAGAAGATCGGCGGCCCATTGGCCCAGCAGCTTGTTGCAGCGCGCCTCGGCCTTGAACTTCATTTCTTCGTCATGGGCGTACTTGTTCTCGAATGCGTTTTCGCGGTCCTTGAAAGTGTTCATCGGCTGTGTCCCTTCTGTTTGGCAATGGCGCGGTCTGCGTCCTTTCAGATATGGCCGCATGACGGCCTGACCGCAAGGGCGGGGCGTGCCCGCTTGCGGCAGGGCGGGCCTTGTTCTACATACAGCACCATGACAGCGCGGGGATATATCCCCATTGGCAAGGGTAGGCAGATCATGGCACGTCGCAAGAAGATTTATGAAGGCAAGGCCAAGACCCTCTATGAGGGCCCCGAGCCGGGCACGATCGTTCAGTATTTCAAGGATGACGCCACCGCCTTCAACGCCGAGAAGAAGGCCGTGATTGAAGGCAAGGGTGTGCTGAACAACATCCTTTCCGAGTATTTCATGACCGGGCTCAACAATATCGGCGTGCCGACCCACTTTCTGAAGCGCCTCAACATGCGCGAGCAACTGGTGCGCGCGGTCGAGATCATTCCGCTGGAAGTCATCGTGCGCAACTATGCCGCCGGGACGATGGCCAAGCGCCTCGGTCTCGAAGAGGGCGCGCAGCTGCCGCGCCCGATCGTCGAATACTGCCTCAAGGATGACAAGCTGGGCGATCCGCTGGTCACCGAAGAGCATATTGCCGCCTTTGGCTGGGCCAGCCAGCAGGATCTGGACGACATGCTCAGCCTCGCGCTGCGGGTGAATGATTTCATGGCGGGTGTGATGTATGGCGTCGGGATCAAGCTGATCGACTTCAAGATCGAGATCGGCCGCGTCTATGACGGCGATTTCCAGCGCCTCATCGTCGCCGATGAGATCAGCCCAGACAGCTGCCGCCTGTGGGATATCGAGACCGGGCAAAAGCTGGACAAGGACGTGTTCCGCCGCGATCTGGGCAGCCTGACGGATGCCTATACCGAAGTCGCCAAACGCCTCGGCGTGCTGCCCAAGGGCGCGACGCCCATGGCGCGTCCCACATTGATCAACTGAACCACCATCCCTGCGAGTGACCATGCCTGATTTTCCGCCCCCGATCATCTACCCCAAGACCCGAGGATTCCGCCGATGAAAGCCCGCGTTTACATCATGCTCAAAACGGGCGTTCTCGACCCTCAGGGCGAGGCCGTGCGCCACGCGCTGGGCAGCCTCGGCTTTGAGGGCGTCAATTCGGTGCGCCAAGGCAAGGTGATCGAGCTGGACTTGGCCGAAGGCACCGACGAGGCGACTATCGACGACATGTGCGAGCGCCTTCTGGCCAATACCGTGATCGAAAGCTACCGGGTGGAGATCCTCTGATGCACGCTGCCGTTGTCGTATTCCCCGGCTCCAACTGTGACCGGGATCTGGCCGTGGCGTTCGAGCGGGCAGGGGCCAAGGTAACCATGGTCTGGCACAAGGACACGTCAATGCCCGCGGGCATCGACATCATCGCCGTGCCGGGCGGTTTTTCGTTTGGCGATTACCTGCGCTGCGGCGCCATCGCGGCCAATTCGCCGATCTGCCGATCGGTCAAGGCGCATGCGGACAAGGGCGGCTATGTGCTCGGCGTCTGCAACGGCTTTCAGATCCTGACCGAGACGCGCGTTTTGCCCGGCACTTTGCTGCGCAATGCGGGGCTAAAATATATCTGCCGCCCGGTGCCGCTGACCGTGACCACCGCCGACAGCCCGTTTACCTGCGGCTACGAGGCTGGCCAGACGATCACCGTGCCGATCGCGCATCATGACGGCAATTACCACGCGGACGCGGAGACGCTGAAGGCGCTGGCCGCCGAGGACCGCATCGCGTTCCGTTATGCTCAGAACCCCAACGGCTCGGCTGACGATATCGCGGGCATCCTGTCGGAAAATCGCCGCGTGCTGGGCATGATGCCCCATCCCGAGCGGATGGCCGAACCCCCGCATGGCGGCACGGACGGCGCGGCGATGTTCACCGGACTGGTCAAGCAGCTGGAAAACGCCTGAAACGGGCGCCGCGCATGGCAGGGACTTGAGGCGGCACCCTTGCCGCCGTAGCGTGTTCAGATGAGCAAGACCGATCCCACGCGCCCCTCTGCCAAGGGCAGCCCAAAACCGGCGCGGCCGCGTGCGGAGGATGACACACGCATGACCAGCTGGCGGGTGCGCATCGCGCTGATCTTGCTGACGGCGATTGCGATTGCGACGGTCTATGTCACCAACCGCCTGCTGACGGACCGCTTTACCCAGAACACGCGCAACCGGGCCGAGCTGCGGCTGGTGCTTTATTCGGGCAACCTGCTGAGCGAGCTGCGCCAGAATGCTATCGTGCCGCAGCTATTGGCGCGTGATCCCGCGCTGATCTCGGCGCTCAATTCCAGCAATTACTCGCAATCGACCCAGCGGTTGATTTCCTTCGTGGACGAGATTGGCGCGGCGTCGCTGACACTTCTGGACAAGGACGGGCGCACCGTTGCCTCGACGGATCGCGAATCCTTGGGCGAATCGCACCGCTCGCAACCTTATTACGTCGATGCCACCCGCTCGAAGGATACTGTCTTTACCCTGATTCAGGACGAGACGGGGCGCTTCAACTTCTATTATTCGCGCCGCGTCGAGAGCCAGGGCGCGCTGATCGGCGTCATCATGGTGGCCGTTGATCTGCACAAGTATGAGCGCGCCTGGGCGGGCATCACCGATGCCGTCATCGTCACCGATTCCGAGGGGCGCATCATCCTGTCGACCGAGCCGCGCTGGCGCGGTCTGACCGAGGCGCAGGCTTTGGCTGAGCAGCCCGTCAGCAGCGCGTTCGAGCGCGCCATCCAGGCCACTGCCGACTGGACGCTGTTGCCCGCCGATGCCTATGTCAGCGGCGAGGCGGTCATGCGCGTTGAGGGGCGTGTGGCCTTTCGCGGCTGGCGGATCGCCAATTTCACCACCTTCGATTCGGTGCGCGAGAAGGTGAACGGCTTTCTCGCGCTCGAAATCATGGCTTTCGCGATTCTTCTGGCGATGGCATTCTATTTTCTCAGTCGCAAGACGGCGGTGCGCATGGCGCTCTTCCAGCGCGAGTCGGCAGAGCTTCGCGCATTGAACCTGCGGCTGCAGCGGGAAATCGCCGAGCGTGAGCGCATGCAGGAGAATCTTGCCGTGGCCGAACAGACGCTGGCGCAATCGTCCAAACTGGCCGCGCTGGGCGAGATGTCGGCAGCCGTCAGTCACGAGTTGAACCAGCCGCTGGCGGCGATGAAGACTTATCTGGCGGGCGCGCGCCTCTTGCTGACGCGCAACCGGCCGGACGAGACGCTGTCGTCCTTCCAGCGCATCGACGATCTGATCGAGCGGATGGGCGCGATCACCCGGCAGCTGAAATCCTATGCGCGCCATTCGGGCGACACGTTCGAGCCCGTAAACATTGGCGATGCGCTGGCCTCGTCCCTGTCGATGATGGAGCCGCAGCTGCGCCAGAGGCGCGTCACGATCAACCGGACCCTGCCGGACGAGCCGGTGATGGTGATGGGCGACCGGGTGCGCATCGAGCAGGTGATGATCAACCTTTTGCGCAACGCGCTGGACGCCACGCAGGCCGTGGATGACGCGCAGATCGATATCGTGCTGGCTGCTGGATCCATGGCCGTGCTGACCGTGCGCGACAACGGAACCGGCATCAAGGATCTCGAAAACCTCTTCGAGCCTTTCCACACCACCAAGCAGCCGGGCGAGGGCGTGGGGCTGGGGCTTGCCATTTCCTCGGGGATCGTCAACGACCTCGGCGGACGGCTGACCGCGCGTGACGCGGCAGCGGGCGGTGCTGTATTTGAGATGCGCCTGCCTATATTGACAGAAGAGACGCGTGCAGCGGAGTGACCGATAGAATGCCCAATGCGATGAAGATTGCGATTGTCGACGATGAAAAGGATATGCGCCAATCAATCAGCCAGTGGCTGGCGCTGTCAGGCTACGATACCGAGACATTTGCCTGCGCCGAGGATGCGCTGAAGGCGCTGGGGCCGGATTATCCCGGCATCGTGGTGACCGATATCCGCATGCCCGGCATGGACGGGATGCAGTTCCTCAAAAAGCTGATGGGTACCGACAGCACCCTGCCGGTCATAATGATCACCGGGCATGGCGACGTGCCGATGGCCGTCGAGGCGATGCGCGTCGGCGCCTATGATTTCCTGGAAAAGCCGTTCAACCCCGACCGGATGACCGAGCTGGCCAAGAAGGCGACCCATTCGCGCCGCCTCACACTGGACAACCGCGCCCTGCGCCGCGAGCTGTCGGATGGCGGGCAGTTGATGAAGAAGCTGGTCGGCTCCTCCCCGGTGATGGAGCGGCTCAAGGAGGATATCCTGGATCTGGGGCAGGCTGACGGCCACGTCCTGATCGACGGCGAAACGGGCACCGGCAAGACTTTGGTGGCCCACGCCCTGCACGCTGTCGGCGCGCGGGCAGGCAAGAAATTCGTGCTGGTCTCCTGCGCGGCGTATGAGCAGGACCAACTGGCGAAACGCCTTTTCGGCCCGATGAACCCCGAGGACAGCCGCCTGCCGGCGGTTGAGGAGGCGCGCGGCGGCACGCTGGTCTTGGAGGACATTGAGGCGCTCAGCGACAGCCTGCAGGCCCGCCTGCTCACATGGGCCAACGAGGAGGGCACACCGCCCGAGACGCGCGTCGTCGCCATCTCGAACCTTCAGGACGAGGGCAAGACATCCGAGGATGCGCTGCGCCCGGACCTGTTCTATCGGCTCGCGGCCCTCAGGATCACAGTGCCGCCGCTGCGCCAGCGCGGCGAGGATATCTTGACGCTCTTCACCCGCTTTACCGATCAGTTCGCGGATGACTACGGCTGCGATGCGCCGCAGGTCAGCGCGCAGGAGGCGGCGCAGCTCTTGCAGGCGCCGTGGCCGGGCAATGTGCGCCAGCTTTTCAACGTGGCCGAGCGGGCGGTGCTGCAATCGCGGCGCGGCTCGGGCACCATCGTGTCACTGCTGATGAACGATCATCAGGACATGCAGCCGGTGATGACGACCGAGGGCAAGCCGCTCAAGGAGTATGTCGAGGCGTTCGAGCGGATGCTGATCGACAACACCATGCGCCGCCACAAGGGCAGCATCGCCGCCGTCATGGACGAGCTTTGCCTGCCGCGCCGCACGCTGAATGAAAAGATGGCGAAATACGCGCTGCAACGCTCCGATTACCTATAGGACCCCGGGGGCGCCGGCAGCGGCGCCCATTTTGCCCCCGGACATTTTGCCCATTGTCATTGAACCCCTCCGCGCTTTAGGGTGTGGGGATGGAGTGCGCGCAAAACGCCGCGCCCTTCCTTTTGAGTTTCGCTGCGCCCGACACTGCCATGGCACACAAGGCCGGCATGTTGGCGCAGACCGATCAGGCCCTTTTTGCAAGGGGCCGCATTAACGCCGGACAATCCCTCGGGACCGCTTCGGATACATCATGGGCGCCCCAAACGGCGCCGGAGAAGAAACGCGATGACGCGCGCAACACAGGATCACATTCCGCCGGGGGGCCAGCATGGCGCCCTCGCTTGCGCGCCTGACTTCGCCACAATCAGACATCCCCTGCACGACGCCGCCCCACCGGGGCAGGTGCGCGTGCCCGGATGCGAACGGACAACATGGCCAAGAAAATGCTTATCGATGCCACCCACGCCGAGGAAACGCGCGTTGTGGTGGTCGACGGAAACAAAGTCGAAGAATTTGATTTCGAATCCGAGAATAAACGGCAACTCGCCGGAAACATCTATCTAGCGAAAGTCACCCGGGTCGAGCCGTCGCTTCAGGCGGCCTTCATCGACTACGGCGGAAACCGTCACGGCTTCCTCGCGTTCTCGGAAATCCACCCTGATTACTACCAGATCCCCGTCGCCGACCGCGAGGCGCTGATGGAGGAAGAGCGCGCCTATGCCGCCGCCCAGGAGGCCGAGGAAGAAGAGCGCGCCAAACCCAAGAGCCGCTCTCGCGGTGGGCGCAGCCGGTCCAAGGCGGCCCGCGCCGATGATGGCGACGCGGTCACCAGCACCGATGTTTCTGGCATGGAGACGATCGACTTCAGCGAGGACGAGGAAGGCTCGTCCCCCATGGACCGCGTGTCCGAAACCCCCGTCGAAGAGCCGAATGGCGAGTCCGGCGAGGGCGCCAGCGACGATGGCGATGCGAACCAGGACGCTTCGGATGAGGATGCCCCGCGCAAATCGCGCCGCTCGTCCCGCACGCGCCGCTCGCGCAAGGGCGACGACTCGGATGACAGCATCGACGATGCCGCCGACAAGGATGACGATATCGAGATCGTCGCCGATGAGGACAGCCAGGAGGACATCCGTCCGCCGCGCAAGCCGCGTCCGCGCAAATACAAGATCCAGGAAGTCATCAAGGTCCGCCAGATCCTGCTGGTCCAGGTCGTGAAGGAAGAGCGCGGCAACAAGGGCGCGGCGCTGACCACGTATCTTAGCTTGGCGGGCCGCTATTGCGTCCTGATGCCCAACACCGCGCGCGGTGGCGGCATCTCGCGCAAGATCACCAACGCCGTAGACCGCAAGAAGCTGAAGGAGATCGCGACCGAGATCGACGTGCCCAAGGGCGCGGGCCTCATCGTGCGCACCGCCGGCGCGAAACGGACCAAGTCCGAAATCAAGCGCGACTACGAGTATCTCCAGCGCATGTGGGAGCAGATCCGCGAGCTGACGCTGAAATCCATCGCGCCCGCCAAGATCTATGAAGAGGGCGACCTGATCAAACGCTCGATCCGCGACCTCTACAATCGCGATATCGACGAGGTTCTGGTCGAGGGCGATCGCGGCTACCGCATCGCCAAGGACTTCATGAAGATGATCATGCCGTCCCACGCCAAGAACGTGAAGCATTACGTCGACACGATGCCGCTCTTCGCGCGCTTCCAGGTCGAGAGCTATCTCAACTCGATGTTCAACCCGACGGTGCAGCTGAAATCCGGCGGCTATATCGTGATCGGCGTGACGGAGGCGCTTGTCGCGGTTGATGTGAACTCCGGCCGCGCCACCAAGGAAGGCTCGATCGAGGAGACCGCGCTCAAGACCAACCTCGAGGCCGCCGAAGAGGTTGCCCGCCAGCTGCGCTTGCGCGATCTGGCTGGCCTCATCGTGATCGACTTCATCGACATGGACGAGCGCAAGAACAACGCCGCCGTCGAGAAGCGCATGAAGGACAAGCTCAAGACCGACCGCGCGCGCATTCAGGTCAGCCGCATCTCGGGCTTCGGCCTGATGGAGATGTCGCGCCAGCGCCTGCGCCCCGGCATGATCGAGGCGACGACACAGCCGTGCCCGTCCTGCCACGGCACCGGCCTCATCCGCTCGGACGACAACCTCGCGCTCAACATCCTGCGCCAGATCGAGGAGGAGGGCACCAAAGGCCGCTCGCTCGAGGTGCTGGTACGCGCGCCGGTGGGCATCGCCAACTTCCTGATGAACCAGAAGCGCGAGCATATCGCCCAGATCGAGGTGCGCTATGGTCTCTCGGTCCGGATCGAAGGGGATCCGTCGCTGATCAGCCCAGATTTCGCGCTCGAGAAGTTCAAGACGGCCACCCGCGCCGTGCCCGAACAGGTGACGCGCGTGGTATCGGTCGACAGCTCGCTGATGGATGATATCGACAGCGAGACCGAGGCGGATCCTGATGAGCTGCCTTCGGACGAGGACGAGGATGAGACGGACACCCGTCAGCAAAGCCGTCGCAACGGTGATGACAGCAATGGCGAGGACGAGGACGGCAAGCCCAAGAAGCGCCGTCGCCGTCGGCGCCGGAGCAAATCCTCGCGCTCGCGCGAGGATGGCGACAATGGCAACGGCGACAATGACACCGACGAAAATGGCGCCGATGAGGATGCCGACAGTGCCGAGGTGACTGCCGAGGCCGAAGCGGAAAGCAAACCCGCGAAGAGCAGCAGCCGGTCCCGCTCGCGCAGCCGCAGCTCGAAATCCGCCGGCAAGTCAGAAGAGGGTGCGGAAGCGTCCGAGCCGACAGAGACGGCAGACAAACCCGAGATGTCCGAGGAACCCGCCGCAAAGCCCAAACGCACCCGCGCCCCCCGCGCCAAGAAGGCCGACATCGCTGACGCGGCCGCAGAGGACGCTGCGCTAACGACCAAGGCTGAGGACGCGCCCAAACCCAAGCGTGCCCGCAAGCCGCGCGCCAAGAAGACTGACGAGGCTCCCGCGCAGCCGGTCGCCGATGTGGCACCCGAAGTGGCGGCGCCGCCCGCGCCTGCGCCCGAGGCCGAAGCGGCCCCGGTCACGGCGGATGAGCCGACGCCTGCGCCGCAGCCTGAGCCCAAGCCCGAGCCGGTCGCTCAGGCCAAGCCGGCGCCCGCGCCCGAGCAGTCGGGCGAAGAGCCGGCCAAGCCCAAGCGCAAAGGCTGGTGGTCTCTGGGCCGCTGACCCGCAGCACGGCACATTCCCAAGAACACCAAAAGGCGCGGCCATATCGGTCGCGCCTTTAGCTATTGGACCGCTCCTCGTGTCACCGCGGGCCGCCCTGCTTCATCTTGGTGAAAATACTCAAATGGGCCGACGCTCAGCCAAATCCGCGCCAGCCGCCGGTGCGCGCTGCCCTATCGGCCCGCGCCTTGCCCCTTGCGCACGACATAGGCGATGGACGTGCCGCGCTCTTCAACCGAGACCAATCCATGCCCCGCCTCGGCGCAGAAATGCGGCACGTCCACCGCCGCCGCCGGGTCGTCGCAGAGCAGGCAAATCTCGTCTCCCGCATCAATGCCTGACAGGCGCTTGCGCAGCTTGAGGACGGGCAGGGGGCACAGCAGGCCGATGGCATCGATCTCTTCCATGCGGCCCTTGTGCCGCGCCGCCGCTCGGCTGTCCACAAACTTGTGACAAGGTGCCGCGTGACGCCGCTGCGGCGATGCGCTAAGCCAGCCCCATGTTCGGAATAGAAATTATGGACGCGGGCCTCATCCCCGCGATGATCGTGGCGCTGCTGGCCGGGACGCTGTCCTTCCTCAGCCCCTGCGTGCTGCCCATCGTGCCGCCCTACCTGGCCTATATGAGCGGGGTGACCCTGCCCGACCTGACGCAGGAGGGGGGCGCAAACCGCCGCCGGGCCATCGTGCCTGCGCTCTTCTTTGTCCTTGGCCTCTCGACCATCTTCCTGCTTCTGGGCGCTGCCGCCTCGGCGCTGGGGCTGGCCTTTCTGCAATACCAATCGACGCTCAGCAGTATCGCGGGCGTTCTGGTGATGATCTTTGGCCTGCATTTCCTCGGCATCATCCGCATCGGGTTTCTCGACCGCGAGATGCGCATGGATGCGGGCGACCGCGGCGGCAGTGCATTCGGCGCCTATATCCTCGGCCTTGCCTTCGCATTCGGCTGGACGCCCTGCATCGGCCCGCAGCTGGGCGCGATTCTCAGCCTTGCGGCGGGCGAGGCTTCGGTGGCGCGCGGCACAGCGCTGCTGGCGGTCTACGCGATCGGGCTCGGCGTGCCTTTCATCCTCGTTGCGGCCTTCCTGCCGCGCCTCACGGGCGTCATGGGCTGGATGAAGCGTCACATGGCGCGGATCGAGCGGATCATGGGCCTGCTTTTGTGGACGATCGGCCTGATGATGGTCACCGGCGGCTTCTCGGCCTTCGCCTTCTGGCTGCTCGAGACATTCCCGGCGCTGGCGGCCCTGGGATAGGCGCGCGGTCTTACTCTTGCCCCGTTGATGGCCTAGCATGGCGCAAAGGCCAGATCCGGACGATCCGCACATGAGCATTTCGCACAGACCCCAAGCCGATGGCACCGCGTTGCCCGTCGCGCGGCGGCGCGTCTTCTACATCCCCGGCTACGATCCGATCCACCCGCGCCGCTACCGCGAGCTCTACCGCAAGGAGGGCGCCGATCAGGCCGCCATTTCGGGTTATGATCTGAGGCTGCGCGCGCGCGCAGCCCGGCCCGGCGGGCGCTATGGCTGGAGCATGACGGGTCATATGGAGGGCCGCGACGTCACTGCCGAGGTCGATGTGCTGGTCTGGTCCGACATCGTGCGCGCCTCGATGAGCCACACGATCCCCGCCACCTATCTCCAGCTTTTCCGCACCGCCTGGGCCTATATCGGCAGCGGCGCGCTCTGGCGGCTGATGAGGCTGCGCAAGGGGCCGGTGATTGCCGCTCTCTACCCCGTGGGCTTCCTTCTGGTACAGCTCGGGATCGCGGTCATGCTGGGTCATTGGGCGAGGCAGGGCCTGGCCCTTATGGCGGCCCAGATCCCACTCGGGGCAGAAGGCACGGCCTTTGCCGCCCGCATGGTTGTGTTCGATCTGGTCCACTACATTGCAATGGGACTCGTTGCCTGGGGCGTGCTCAGCTGGTTCAAGCGCAAGGATGGCAGGTTCTACGCCTATTACCTCATGCATGACTACGCATATTCGGCGCGTCACGGCGGCGCCAATCCGCCCCCGCTTGAGGCGCGCATGGCCGAGTTCGGGGATGAAATCGCCGCGGCCCTCACCAGCGACGTGGACGAGGTTCTGGTCGTTGGCCATTCCTCGGGCGCGCATCTTGGCGTGTCGATCCTGGCCGATCTGATCCGCGCGGGCCGCGTGCCCGAGGATGGTCCCGCGCTGTCCTTTCTGTCTCTGGGGCAGGTCGTGCCGATGGTATCCTTTCTACCGGGTGCCCACCGCCTGCGCGCGGATCTGGCCTATCTCAGTACGTCGCGCGCGCTGACATGGGTGGACGTGACCGCGCCGGGGGATGGCTGCGCCTTCGCGCTTTGCGATCCGGTGGCCGTCTCGGGCGTCGCGCCGCCGCGCCGCCGCTGGCCGCTGGTGATTTCGGCGGCCTTCAGCCAGACCCTCAGCCCGATGCGCTGGCGCGAGCTGCGCTGGAAGTTCTTTCGCCTGCATTTCCAGTATCTCTGCGCCTTCGACCGCCCCGGAGATTATGACTATTTCCGCATCACGGCCGGGCCGCAAACCCTCGGTGCGCGCTATGCGGGCCGCGCGCCTTCGGCCAGCAGGATCGAGGCGCCGGTCAACAAATACACATCCCTATCGGCGGATGCCGCTGCGTGAGCCTGCCGCCAAAACCCCCGGCGCGGCCTGATCGCGTCTCGCTGTGGCGGTACATGCGCCTTTTCCGGGCTGATATCCTCTCGGCCCAGCCCGCGCGCCTCTACCGCGCCTGGATGGCCGAGTTTCGCACGCCGTTTTTCCGCTCCTATCTCTGCAACCAGCCTGATCTTGTCGAGCTGGTACTGAAGGGGCGGCCCGATGATTTCCCCAAATCGAACCGCGTGCGCGAGGGGCTGACGCCACTCCTCGGCAATTCGGTCTTTGTCACCAATGGCGAGGTGTGGAAACGCCAGCGCCGCATCATCGACCCGGCCTTCGAGGGCGGGCGCCTGCGCCATGTCTTTCCGGCGATGCTGGAAGCCGGGAATAGCGCGGTTCGCCGCATTGGCGCGCTGGCCGATGGCATCCCCCGCGATATCGAGGGAGAGGCAAGCCATGTTGCCGCCGACGTGATCTTTCGCACGCTGTTCTCCATTCCCATCGAGAACGCGGTGGCCGCCCGCGTATTCGACGAATTCCGCGCCCATCAGCGCACGCAGCCGGTCGTCAACCTTGCCGCGCTGATCCCGCTGCCCAAATGGATGCCGCGCCCGCATAATCGTGCGACGCGCCGGACCGCTGGCGTGATACGCGGCCTCATCCGGCAGCTGACGGCGGCCCGGATGGCTGAAATCAGCGCCGGCACCGCGCCCGAAGATCTGGCGACGAAGATCATCACGACAGCGGACCCCGAGACGGGCGAGCGCTTTGACACCGAGGAGATGGTCGACCAGGTCGCCATCTTTTTCCTCGCCGGGCATGAAACAAGTGCCTCCGCGCTTGGCTGGGCGCTCTACCTTCTGGCACTCTACCCAGAGTGGCAGGAGAGGGTGGCGGCCGAGGCGGAGGCGGCGTTCGGCACCGGCGCGCCCGAATTCTCGGATATGTCCAAGCTCGCACAGACACGCGACGTTTTCCGCGAGACCCTGCGCCTCTACCCGCCCGTGCCGATGATGGTGCGCGAAGCGCGCTGCCCCGAGACCTTTCGCGACCGCGCCATTGCCCCCGGCAGCCAAATTGTGCTCAGCCCATGGCACCTGCACCGGCACGAGCGGATCTGGAGCGCGCCCGATGCATTCGACCCTGCGCGATATGCCACCGAAGAGGGCCGCAAATGCCTGCGCGAGGCGTTCATCCCCTTCTCCGCCGGGCAGCGCGTCTGCCCCGGCGCGGGATTTGCGATGATCGAAGGCGTTTTGCTGCTGGCGATGCTGGTGCGCGCCTATCGGTTCGATGCGGTGCCCGAGCGCCCCGCCATGCCGGTCGCGCATCTGACGGTGCGCGGCAAGGATGGTATCTGGCTGAGGATCACGCCGCGCGGGTAGGGCGCCAAGACTATTG
Source organism: Roseovarius roseus (assembly GCF_043355935.2). Taxonomy (NCBI): domain Bacteria; kingdom Pseudomonadati; phylum Pseudomonadota; class Alphaproteobacteria; order Rhodobacterales; family Roseobacteraceae; genus Roseovarius; species Roseovarius roseus. The sequence continues at coordinate 174,082 of NZ_JBHFPE020000004.1, forward strand.
GAAATAGTCTTGGCAAAAGCCTTGCAAGGCTTTTGGCTACCCCCGCATCCGCGCGCCATCCGCATCGAAGAGCGGCTGGGTAAGGCGGGTGGCGTCGCATATCTGTCCGAGAATTTCGATCTGCGCCGTGCCCTCCGCGCCCCGTGGGATCAGCCCCAAGGCAACGGACTGGCCCGCATGGTGTGAATAGCCGCCCGAGGTGACAAAGCCGCGCACCTCGCCGTCCAGCCAGATCGGCTCGTACCCATGCGCGTCGGCATCCTGCGCCTCCACCGCGAAGGCGACCAGCTGGCGCTCCGCGCCCTCAGCCTTTTCGGCCTCGGCGGCGGCGCGGCCGATGAAATCCGTCTCCTTGGCCCAGTGAATGAACCGGTCCATCCCTGTCTCGCCCGGCGTGTAATCGGGCGAGAATTCCGAGCCCCATGCGCCGAAGAACTTGTCGAGGCGCAGGGACATCATCGCGCGCATCCCGAAGGGGCGCATGTCGTACGGTGCGCCCGCGTCGCGCAGCGTTTGCCACAGGCTACGCTGGGCCATGGGGTCGCAGTATATCTCGTAGCCCAGATCGCCCGTGTAGCTGACGCGCTGGATCAGACAGTCGGCCATGCCGACGGTACCGTGGCGCAAATCCATGAACCGCATGTCGCCCAAGGGATCGCGGCTGGCGGCCATCAGCACCTCGCGCGCCTTCGGTCCCGCGATCTGAAAGCCGGTCAGGCGGTCGCTGACATTCTCCACATGCACCCCGTCGCGCTCGTGCTGCTGGAACCAGCGCATGTGGATCGCCTGCGCGCCGTAGGAGGCGGTCAGTTGGAACGCCTCGTCCGAGAGGCATGAGACGGTGAAATCGCCCAGCAGGCGCCCCTTGGGCGAGAGCATCGGCGTGAGGCTCATCCGGCCCGGCGCCGGGATGCGGCCCGCCATGATCCGGTCAAGCCAAGCGCGTGCATTCGGCCCCGTCACCAGGTATTTGCCGAAATTCTGCAACTCGTTGATGCCGACGCCGCCGCGTACGGTGGCAACCTCGCGCGCTGTCGCGGCAAAGGCGTTCGAGCGGCGGAAGCTGGGCGTTTCGTATCGCGGCTCATCGCCCTCGGCGAAGTAATTGGCCACCTCCAGCCCGTATTGCGCGCCCCAGACCGCGCCGAGGCCGTCGAAAATGTCATACATCGGTGTGGTGCGGCAGGGGCGGGCGGCGGGCAGCTCCTCGTTGGGGTAGCTGACGGAAAAGCGCTTCTGGTAATTCTCGATCACCTTGGGGCGGGTATAGCCGGGCGTGATCCAGTCGCCAAATCGTGCCACGTCCATCGCAGAGACATCGCGCTCGCATTCGCCCTCGGTCATCCACTGGGCCAGCATCAGGCCAACCCCGCCGCCTTGGGAGAACCCCGCCATGACGCCGCAGGCCGACCAATAGCCGCGCATTCCCGGCACCGGGCCGACCAGCGGGTTGCCATCGGGGGCGAAGGTGAAGGGCCCGTGGATCACCGATTTGACGCCTGCGCGGCCAAGCGCCGGAAAGCGTCGATAGGCGAATTCGATGCTGTCCTCGATTTTGTCGAGGTTATCGGGCAACAGCTCATGCCCGAAATCCCAGGGCGTGCCATCCACCGCCCAGGGCTTGCAGGGCTGCTCGTAGAAGCCGATGCAGAGGCCGCGGCCCTCCTGCCTCAGATACGACTCCCCGGCGGGGTCCATGACATGGGGGTGCTCGGTATCGCGCTCGACGATCTCAGGCACGTCGTCGGTGACGATATACTGGTGCTCCATCGGGTGCAGCGGCATGTAGACGCCCGCCATCGCGCCTACCTCGCGCGCCCATAGGCCGCCCGCGTTCACCACATGCTCGGCATGGATACTGCCCTTGTCGGTGACGACATCCCATGTGCCGTCGGGGCGCTGGCGCGTCTCACGCACCATGCAATGTGTCTCGATCGCGGCGCCGCCCATGCGCGCGGCCTTGGCATAGGCGTGGGTGGTGCCCGACGGGTCCAGATGCCCGTCGAGCGGATCGTATAGACCGCCGAGAATACCCTGGGTATTCGTTACCGGCGCGATTTTCGCGATCTCTTCGGGTGTCACGATATGGGTGTCGAGACCCATGTAGCGATGCTTGGCCCGCTCGGCTTGCAGCATGTCGAAACGGTCCTGATTGTCGGCCAGGGTCACGCCCCCCACATGGTGCAGGCCGCAGGACATGCCGGTGATCTCTTCCAGTTCCTTGTAGAGGCGGATGGTATAGCCCTGCAACGCGGCCATATTGGTATCGCCGTTCAGGGTATGAAATCCGCCTGCCGCGTGCCACGTGCTGCCGGATGTCAGTTCGGACCGCTCGATCAGCATCACGTCGGTCCAGCCCGCCCGCGTCAGGTGGTAAAGAACGCTGCATCCGACGACGCCGCCGCCAATGATCACGGCCCGAGCTGTGGTTTTCATCAGGTCACTCCCCTCGCTTGGGTTCAGCATGCGCGTGCGGCCCCGCGCGCCGCATGCACGCTTGCGACATCATCTGTCGGGATCGGGCAATCCCGCCGGGCGGCGCGGGCAAGGGTGGCGCCCCAGGCTGCGTAGGACTGGAACCGCGGCCGCAGGCGGGGTATTGGCAGATATGAACAATATTCTCCTGATCCCGGCGACGCTCTGGCGCAAGGCGCGCAACTACGCCCAGAAACTCTGGGTGCGGGTGCTGGCGATGGGCCTTCTGTCGGTGCTGTCGCTGGGCGTCACCCAGCTGATCGAACTCTTCATCCCCGAAGATCTGTCCTCCAGTATGTCGGGCGCGTCGGCAGACCGCCTGCTGGACATCATCGCGTCGGCGATGCTGTCGGTCACAATCTTTTCCATGACGGTCATGGTGTCGGTCTATCGCAGCTCGGCGTCGCAATGGACACCGCGCGTGCACCGCCTGATCATGAAGGACAGCGTCACGCAAAAGACGCTGGCCGCCTTCATCGGCGCCTATGTCTACGCGCTGGTCGCCATCATCCTGCGGGAAATGGGGATTTTCGGCGACGATCACGCGCTGGTGCTGTTCTGGCTGACGGTGCTGGTGCTGGCATGGGTGATCTGGTCGCTCATCCGCTGGGTGCTGCATTTGCAAACCTTCGGCAGCCTTCTGCATACCACGCGGCAGGTGGAGGAGATCACCAAGGAGCGCTTTCAGGAGCGGCTGCGCACGCCCTGCCTCGGGGCCAATCCGCTGACCGAAGAGGTGCCCGAGGCGGCGCGGCCCATCGAGTCGGATCAAAGCGGGTATATCCAGCATATCTATCCCGAAGGGCTGAATGCCGTCGCCGAGCGCTACGAGGTCACGCTCTACCTGCCGCGCCCCATCGGCTATTTCGTCTTCCTGCACGAGCCGCTGGTCTGGGTCGAAGGCGAGGTGGCCGACGACGATCGCGAGGAGTTCGAATCGCTGGTGCTGGGCCATGTCAATGTCGAGGATCTGCGCGACTATGATCAGGACCCGCGTTTTGGCCTCGTGGTCATGGGCGAGATCGCGTCGAAGGCGCTGTCGCCCGGCATCAACGATCCGGGCACGGCCATCGACGTCATCACCCGCGTGGGGCGCATCCTGTCGAGCTATTCCAGCACCGACACGCGGCGCGAGGCGCATGAGGATGGTGAGGAGGATCCCGACAAGGAAGGCACCGGCCCCGAACTGGATCGCCTCTGGGTGCCGCCGCTTTCGCCGGATGAGCTTCTGGACGACGGCTTTGGGGCGCTCACCCGTGACGGCGCGCAGATATACGAGGTGCAACATCGCCTACAGGCGACGCTGGCCGGGCTGATGCGCCACCCGGACGAGGGGCTGCGCAACGCGGCCTTCGACTTTGCCGAACTTGCCCTGCGCCGCGCGCTGCAGTCGATGGATTTCGAGCCGGATCGCGCCCGCCTGCTGAACAGCGTCAGCGAGCGGTTGCGCCTGCGGGTGACCGAAACCTGAGCAGGGTTGCCTCACGGCGACATCCGCAGTCGCGGCAAGGCAATCGGCCGGTCCTCATGCGCGCCAAGTTGGGCGCGAATCGCAGGTCAGGAGCAGCGCCCATGAAAACCCACGCACAGGCCGTCGTGATCGGCGGCGGCGTCATCGGATGCTCAATCCTCTATCACCTGACGAAACTGGGCTGGACCGATGTCGTCCTTTTGGAGCGGGACGAGTTGACCAGCGGCTCGACATGGCACGCGGCGGCCAATATCCACGGCCTGCATGACAGCGCCAATATCAGCCGCCTGCAGCATTACACCATGACGCTCTACAATCGGCTCGAGGCCGAGACAGGGCAAAGCTGCGGAGTTTTTCAGCCGGGCTCGCTCTACCTCGCGCAGACCGAGGCGCGCGAGCATCAGCTGCGCCTGCAAGCGGCCAAGGCGAAGCTCTATGGCATGAATTTCCACGAGATCAGCCGCGCCGAGGCCGAGCGCCTGCATCCGCTGGTCAATTTCGACGGCATCCGCTGCATCATGTGGGAGCCTGATGGCGGCAATGTCGATCCCTCGGGGGTCACCGCCGCCTATGCCGCCGGCGCGCGCGCGGCGGGGGCCGAGATCCACCGCTTCACGCCCGTCATGGCGACGGTGCAGCAACCCGATGGCACCTGGATCGTCGAGACGCCCAAGGGCAATATCGCGACGCCCTGGGTCATCAATGCCGCCGGTCTCTGGGGCCGCGAGGTCGCGGCGCTTGCAGGCATCACCTTGCCGCTGCAGCCGACCGAGCATCAGTATTTCGTGACCGAGACCATCGCAGAGATCGCCGGGCTGGACCGGCGCCTCCCGTCGGTCGCGGACCGCGATGGCGAATATTACCTGCGCCAGGAGGGCAAGGGCCTGCTGATCGGCGCCTATGAGAAGGACATGCGCTTCTGGGCCGAAGAGGGCACGCCGCTCGACTTCGCGCATGAGCTGTTCGCGGATGATCTGGACCGGATCGAGGACAACATGATGCGCGCGATCGAGCGCGTGCCCGCCGTCGGCGAGGCGGGGATCAAGCGGGTCATCAACGGCCCGATGATCTGGTCGCCCGATTCCAACGTGATCCTCGGGCCGGTGCCCGAGCGACGCGGCTATTTCTGCTGCAACGGCATCATCCCCGGCTTCAGCCAATCGGCGGGCATGGGCCTCATGGTGGCCGACTGGATCGTGGAGGGCGAGATGCGCTACGACATGTTTGCCTGGGACATGGCCCGCTTCGGGGACTGGGCGGACAAGGCTTTTACCAAGAGCAAGGTGCGCGACCAATATGCCAACCGCTTTGCCATCCACTTCCCCTACGAGGAGCGCAGCGCGGGCCGGCCCTGCCGCGTACGGCCCGCCTACGATATGCAGAAAGAGATGGGCGCCGTCTTCGGCCTCAACTACGGCTGGGAGCATCCCTTGTGGTTCGCGGATCAGCCCGGCGTGGAGGACACCAAGGGCTTCACCCGTCAGAACTGGTGGGCGCCGGTCGGTAAAGAATGCCGCATGCTGCGCGAGGCGGCAGGCATCATCGACATCTCGAATTTCGCCAAGTATCGCTGCAAGGGGGCAGGGGCCGAGGACTGGCTGAACGCGGTTTTTGCCAACACCATGCCCAAGGCGGTGGGCCGCTCCTGCCTGACGCCGCTCATCTCGGTGAGGGGCGGTATCGCTGGCGATTTCACAGTCACGCGCACGGGCGAGGACGAATTCCACATCATCGGATCGGGAATGGCCGAGCGCTATCACATGCGGTTCTGGGGTATGGTGCCGCTGCCCGACGGGACGGTCTTCGAGAGCCTGACCGAGGCGATGTGCGGCTTCAACGTGGCCGGACCGAAATCGCGCGAGATGCTGGCGCGGATGACCAACGCCTCGCTGGAAGCGGAGGATTTCCCCTTCATGCGCTCGGCTTGGATCGAGCTGGGCGGTGTGCGCTGCCTCGCGCTGCGCGTCAGCTTTACCGGCGATCTGGGCTGGGAACTGCACTGTGCCACCGAGGATCAGGTGCAGCTTTACACCGCACTTGTCGCGGCGGGCCGCGACATCGGTGCGGGCCCTGTGGGCAGCCGCGCTTTGATGAGCCTGCGGATCGAAAAGGGCTATGGCAGCTGGGGGCGCGAATACAGCCCCGAATATTGGCCGCAGGAAGTGGGGCTGTCGGGCCTGTGCAAGATGGAGAAGGATTTCCTGCACAAGGAGGCGGCCGCCGCCAACATGGAGAAAGAGCCGCGCGAGGCGCTGGTTTTGCTGCACCTGAACGAGGAAGACACCAATGCCTCGAACGCCGATGCGACCGGGGGCGAGCCGATCTTCAAGGATGGCAAAGGGATCGGGCGCGTCACCTCGGGCAGCTACGGCTACTCGGTCGGGATGAGCCTCGCACAAGGCTATGTGAAAGGCGCCAAGCCCGGCGATGCCGTCGAGGTCATGCTGCTGGGACGTCCGCACCGCGCCGTGATCCTTGCCAGGCCGCCATTCGACCCCGAAGGGACGCGGCTCCGGGCCTGATCCCCGCCTTTTCCGCCGCGATTTCGCTTGAACGGGTTGCCATTGCCGCCCTTGTGGCGCTACTCGTCGCAGCCAGCCAAGGGGATGACAGATATGAACGACGAACAGGGCGACCCGCGCCATCTCGATACGCTGGATCGCGATCTGGCGAGATACTCCAACCTCGAAGTCGCGACGAGCTATATCTCGCGGCCCATGGTCGGCCCCGGCATCGCGCTGGTCTTTATCCTGATGGCGGGCATTGTGGCGATGCTGTTCCTTGGGCAGACCAGCAATGCCGCCATTGTCGTGATCGCAACCTGCCTTGGCGCCTATATGGCGCTGAATATCGGCGCCAATGACGTCGCCAACAACATGGGGCCGGCGGTGGGCGCCAATGCCCTGACCATGGGCGGCGCGATCGCCATTGCCGTGATCTTCGAAAGCGCAGGGGCGCTTCTGGCCGGGGGCGACGTGGTCTCGACCATCGCCAAGGGCATCATCGCGCCCGAGAGCATGGGCACCGCCTCGATCTTTATCTGGGCGATGATGGCGGCGCTCCTTTCGGCCGCATTGTGGGTCAACCTGGCCACATGGATCGGCGCGCCGGTCTCGACCACGCATTCGGTGGTGGGCGGCGTGATGGGTGCGGGCATCGCGGCGGCGGGCTTCGCCGCCGTCAACTGGCCGACGATGGGCGCCATCGCCGCCAGTTGGGTGATCTCGCCCATCATGGGCGGCGCGGTGGCCGCCGGATTCCTGTGGCTGATCAAGTCGCGCATCATCTACCGCGACGACAAGATCGCGGCGGCGCGCGTTTGGGTGCCGATCCTGGTCGGGATCATGGCAGGAGCCTTTGCCACCTACCTTTCGCTCAAGGGCCTGAAACAGGTCCTGGATGTTACCCTTCCGCTGGCGCTGTTGATCGGGGCCGGGATCGGTATTCCGGCCTGGCTGATGATGATCCCGGTGACGCGCCGCCAGTCGAGGGGGCTGGAGAACCGGAACAAATCGCTCAAGGTTCTGTTCGGCATTCCGCTGGTCGCCTCGGCGGCGCTGCTCAGCTTTGCGCATGGGGCCAATGACGTGGCCAATGCGGTTGGCCCGCTGGCGGCCATCGTTCAGGCCTCGCAATCGGGCAGCTTTACCGATGCCGTCAGCCTGCCGTTCTGGGTGATGGTGATCGGCGCCTTCGGCATTTCCTTTGGCCTCTTTCTGTTTGGCCCCAAGCTGATCCGCATGGTCGGCAGCCAGATCACCAAGCTGAACCCGATGCGCGCCTATTGCGTGGCACTGTCGGCGGCAATCACCGTGATCATCGCCAGCTGGCTGGGCCTGCCCGTCAGCTCGACCCATATCGCGGTGGGGGGCGTCTTTGGCGTCGGATTCTTCCGCGAATGGGATGCCGAGCGGCGGATGCGTAATGCGCGCCTTTCCATGCCGGACCGCACCGCCTTTGGCCCCGAAGAACGGCGCCGCCGCAAGCTGGTGCGCCGCTCGCATTTCATGACGATCATCGCGGCCTGGATCATCACGGTGCCTGCCGCCGCGATCCTGTCGGGCAGCATCTTTCTGCTGATCAACGCCGCCGTCGGCTAGGCGCGCGCCGCCTAGAGCTTGCCGATCTTGAGCCGCGTGATGCGGTTGTCCTTGCGCGCCATGACTTCAAAGCGGAAGCCGTGGAAGCTGAACACCTGATGCGCTTTGGGGATCATCTGCGCCTCGTGGATCACGAGGCCCGCGATGGTGTTGGCGGCGTCATCGGGCAGAGACCAGTCAGTCGCGCGGTTCAGATCGCGGATCGTCATGGCGCCGTCCACCAGGTATTGGCCGTCTTCGCTGCGGCGAATGGGATGCTCGGCATCGGCGTCGAATTCGTCGGTGATCTCGCCCACGATCTCCTCGAGAATATCCTCAAGCGTGATCAGACCTTGAAGCGAGCCGTATTCATCCACCACCAGCGCGAAATGCGTGCGCATCCGCAGAAACTGGCGCATCTGGTCGTCGAGCGTCGTCGTCTCGGGCACGAAGTAGGGTTTCATCACTACGGAGGTGATATCGAAGGCGCGCCAGGCATCGGTGCTGCCGCCATCGCCAAGCGCCAGCTTGTGCATGGCGCGCAAAAGGTCCTTGGCATGGACGATGCCGATGATGTTGTCGGGATCGCCGCGGTAGACGGGCAAGCGGGTATGGGGCGATTTGAGGCACTGGTCCAGAATGGCGACGGGCTCGAGCCCCGCGTCGATCATCTCGATCTGGCTGCGGTGGCGCATGATCTCTTCGACGGCCCTCTCGCCCAGATCGAGCGCGCCCAGGATGCGGTCCCGATCCTCCTTCTCGACCACGCCCTCGGAATGGCCGAGATAGAGCGCGCCCGCGATCTCCTCGCGCACGGCTAGGATCTGGCCATCAGGGTCCGTCTTGACGCCGACGAGGCGCAGGATCAGCCGCACCAGCACCCGGACAGCGGACACGACGGGCGAGAAGATGCGAATGACGAGTGTGATGCCGGGCGCAACGCGGCTGGCGGCCACCTCGGCATTGGTGATGGCATAGGTCTTGGGCAGAACCTCGGCAAAGATCAGCACAAGCAGCGTCATCACCAGCGTCGCCAAGGCCACGCCCGATTCCCCGAAAAGCCGGGTGAAAAGGGCGGTGGCCAGCGACGTGGCAAGGATATTGACCAGATTGTTGCCCAGAAGGACACTGCCAATCAGTCGCTCATTATCCTCGGTGATACTCAGCGCGCGCTCCGCGCCCTTGTCGCCCTTGTCGGCGCGGGCGCGCAGCTTGCCCCGCGAGGCGGCGGTCAGGGCGGTTTCACTGCCCGAGAACAGCCCCGACATGACCAAAAGCAGCAGGATCGCCGCCGAGGTGATCCAGAAAGCGGCGTCGAAAGTGAGGGTCATCTCGTCCATTGGGGCCTTTGTCCTTTTATGCCACAGGGGTTATGGGGTTTGCCGCGCCCACGATCAAGGGATCATGGGCGGCCCTGCTCAATGAACGTGCAAAGGTGCCGCCCGGCCCGCGCTACTCGCCGTCCGAAACGGCACTTGCCGAAGATTTGCGCGCGGCCGCGTCGGAGAGGGGGTGATGCTCCAGCACCAGGGCCGAGAGGCGCGCGTCAAGGACGTGGGTATAAATCTCGGTCGTGGCGACATCGGCGTGGCCCAGAAGGGCCTGGATCGCCATGAGGTCCGCCCCGTTGGCCAGCAGATGCGTCGCGAAGGCGTGGCGCAGCGTATGCGGTGTCACGTCCGCGGGGCTGACGCCGGCCTCAACCGCCAATTCCTTGATCAGTGCGTAGAAGCGATGCCGGGTCAGATGCCCCGATTTGCCCGACGAGGCAAAGAGATAGGGTGAGGGCGGTTTGCCCTTGGCGCGGTCCCGCTCGGCCTGCGCGTCCAGCATGGCAAGCCACTCCTGCAACGCGGCGCGGGCGGGCGGCGACAGGGGCACCATCCGCTCCTTGCCGCCCTTGCCGCGGATCATCAGCATCTGCGGATTGCCGCGCGCCGCCGCAACGGGCAGCGAGACAAGCTCGGTCACGCGCATCCCGGTGGCGTAGAGGAGTTCCATCAGGCAGATGTTGCGGCAGCGATCGCGCGCGCTCCGCCCGGCGGTGCGGGCGGCCTCCAGAAGGCGGTCGACCTCATCCTCGCTCAGCGTCTTGGGCAGGCGCGCGTCGCGGCCCGGCCCCTTGATCCGCATCGCGGGATTGTCGGCGCGCAGCCGGTCCTCGAAGGCAAAACGGTAGAGCTGTTTTACCGCCGAGAGCCGACGCGCGCGGGTGGATTTTGCCAGCCCCTGCGCCTCCAGTCCGACAAGGTAGCGCTCGATATCCGCCTGGCTGGCGGTATCGGGGGCAAGGTCCTCATGCGTCAGCCAGCCGGTGAAATCCGACAGATCGCGGGCATAGGCCTCAAGCGTGTTGCGCGCCGCGCCCTGTTCGGCGGCCTGCGCCTCGAGAAAGGCGGCGCACCATTGGCCCGCAGTGCTCATGCGGGCGTTCCAAGGATGAGCGCCTGCAACGCGGCGCGCCGGGCCGCATCCTCAAGGCCGACAGCCCGCAACGTGCGCAGGGCGCTTGCCATTTCGCCGGGATCGCCATCGGCGCGGTCGAATTGCAGCGCGGCCGACAGGATCGCCTCGCCCAGCTTGCCTTGCCGGATCAGATAGGCGTGTTCTGGCGCGGCCTCGGGAGGCTGGCCAAAGGCGGCGGCGATCATGCTCTCTGCGGGGCTTTCGGCCAGCGCCGCATCGGGGCGGCCCCGGGCCAGACCGGCGAGGAACGTCATGGCACGCCCGTCCGGGACGCGTTCCGTCGCCGCTTCGTAATCGGGCGTCAGAAGCGCCATCTGAAACGCCAGCGCGTGCAGCCGATCGGGAAGCTCCGCGTCCCTGACACGCTCGGCGAAAAGCTCGGCAAAGGGCACTTCCAGCCCCTCGCTACGCATCTGGTCCCAGGCGTTTTCCAGCGCCGTTCCGATGCGCGCGGCATTGCCAGCTGCAAGGGCGGTTTCGAGCTCCTGAATGGCACTCACCCGGTCCCAGACCCCGCCCGAGGCCGAGGCATCCTGCCGCGTGTAAAGCCCCATGAGCCGGTTCGGCGCCAGGGCGCCCGCGCGCGTCAGGCGTTCGGCGGCCTCAATCTCGGCCTTCCAGCCGATGGTGCCGCGCAGGTCCGACATCGCAAAGGCCAGCGGAAGCCCGCGCGTCGGCAGCGGGGAGCCGATCCCGTCGAACAGGCGAAATTCCAGAGGCGAGGGTGCGCTGCTGGGTACCGGGACGGGAGCCTCTTCGGCCAACTCGGGGTCAAGAAACTGCGCCAGCAGGGCACTTTCGCTACCCTTGATCGTGCCGAGGGCAGCGCCCGTGTCATACATAAGCGCGGCCGTCGCCCAATCGCCGGTCAGCGCCGCGCAATAGATGCGGGCGGCGTCGCCCGCCATCAATCCTGGCGATGCCTGGAGCGCGGTGCAGGCTTCCGTCTCGGAACCCGCCAGCAGGGCCAGATCGAACCAGGCGGGGAATATCCCCGGTGTTTCGGGTCCGGCGCGGGCCAGCAGTTCCATGGCTGGTTCGACAGCACCAAAACGGCGCAGCATGTCAACACGCGTGCGCAGATACGCGCTCTCGCGCCCATGCGGCGGCTCGGCCTCGGCCAGCAGAAGCGAATGATATAGGGCCATGATCGCCGGCGGTGGCTGTTGCGTCGCACTCTGCCAGAGGGCGGTCAGGTCTTCGGCGCCGCTCTGCGCCCAGAGCGTGGCGGGCAGGCCCGTGACTGAGGGCGGCAGAAGGCCCACAGCGCCGCTGGTCGCATCGGCAAGGGGGGTCGTCTCGACGCTGGGGATATTGACCTCGCCGGCGACGGGCGGCTCGCTGATCGGGCGGCCCGGCGTCGATTGCGCCGCGCCCGGCTGGTTCAGCCAGTCGATCGCCGAGAGCGGCGGCGCGGTCTCTTGCGCCAGTCCCGCGCCGGGCAGCAGCGCCAGCGCAATCGCGGCAGCGCGTCCGGGGCTACTGTGCATCTAGCAGGATGTCCTGACGAATCTCGGTCGCTTCGGGCGTGAAATCCGCGCCAAAGAACGGGCCCAGATAGGCGTATCCCACCAAGGCGATGAAGCCCAGGATGGCGAGATAAAACAACCACTTGATAAGTCTGAACACGATATGCCTGCCTGCGGTTCGATCCGTTTTGCCCAACTTATAACTGGCCTTTCGGGCAAGATCACGTCATTCAGTCACGGATTGTTGCAAATGGGCGGGGGAGTGCCGACAGTGGCAGGCAAAGGGCCGTCAACCTTGAGCCGGACAGTGGTTCTGGTGGGCATGATGGGCGCGGGCAAAACGGCGGTGGGCAAGGCGCTGGCGGCGCGGCTTGGCGTCCCGTTCCGCGATTCTGATGCCGAGATCGAGACAGCCGCGGCAATGAGCATCTCCGAGATTTTCGAACGCGATGGCGAGGCCTTCTTTCGCTGCCGCGAGACGGAAGTCATCGACCGCCTGCTCTCGGGCGAGCGCAGCATCCTCAGCACCGGGGGCGGCGCCTTCCTGCAGCCGCGCAACCGCGAGATCATTGCGCAAAAGGGCGTGTCGGTTTGGCTGAACGCCGATCTGGGGCTGCTCTGGAATCGGGTCAAGAACAAGGATACGCGCCCGCTGCTGCGCACGCCCGATCCCTACGCGACGCTGCGCAGTCTCTACGAGGCTCGCGTGCCCATCTACGCCCAGGCCGATATCGAGGTTGTCAGCCGCCCCGGCTATACGATCGAAACAATGACCACCCGCGTGATCGAGGCGCTTGCCGCCCGCCCCGGAATACTGGAATCCGAATGAGCCATATCGTCCATGTCCCCCTTGGCGAGCGCGCCTATGACGTCCACGTCGGCCCCGGCCTGCTCGCGCGCTCGGGCGCGCTGATCGGGCCTTTGCTGCGCCGCCCGCGCGTCGCGGTCGTCACTGATGAGGCTGTCGGCGCGCTGCATCTGGACGCGCTGCGCGCCGGGCTGGGCGAGGCGGGCATCGAGATGACGGCGCTGGCACTGCCACCCGGCGAGGCCACGAAATGCTGGGCGCAACTGGAGCGCACCACGGAATGGCTGCTGGCCGCGCAGGTCGAGCGGAACGATGTCGTGATCGCCCTCGGCGGCGGCGTGATCGGCGATCTGGTGGGGTTTGCGGCGGCGATCCTGCGGCGCGGCGTGCGTTTTGTGCAGATCCCGACCAGCCTTCTGGCACAGGTCGACAGCTCGGTCGGGGGCAAGACGGGGATCAACTCGGCCAAGGGGAAAAACCTGATCGGCGCCTTTCACCAGCCCAGCCTCGTTCTGGCCGACACGGACCTGCTGGCAACGCTGAAGTCCCGTGACTTCCTCGCCGGTTATGGCGAGGTCGTGAAGTATGGCCTGCTTGGCGATGCCGCCTTTTTCGAGTGGCTGGAACAAAACGCCCCCGTGATGGCCGCCGGCGACATGGAGGCGCGCATTCACGCCGTTTCGCGCTCGGTCCAGATGAAGGCCGATATTGTCGCCCGCGACGAGATCGAGCAGGGCGACCGCGCGCTGCTGAACCTCGGTCATACCTTCTGCCACGCGCTCGAAGCCGCCACCGGCTATTCGGATCGCCTGCTCCACGGCGAGGGCGTCGCCATCGGCTGCGCGCTCGCGTTCGAGTTGTCGGCCCGGCTCGGCCTCTGCCCGCAAGAAGCACCCAGCCGCGTGCGCGCCCATCTTCGCCAGATGAAGATGAAGGTGGATCTGGCTGATATCCATGGGGATTTGCCGGACGCGCAGGCGCTCCTTGATCTGATGGCGCAGGATAAGAAGGTGCAGGCCGGACGTCTGCATTTCATTCTCGCGCGCGATATCGGCGAGGCTTTCGTCACCTCGGATGTGCCACCGGATACCGTCCTGTCAGTGTTGCAAGACGCGCTCGCCACCCGTTGAGCGCCCTGGTTTCATCTTGGTAAAAATACTCAAATCCCGGCGCCCGAAACAGGCGCCGGAGCCAGTAATTCAGCCCAGCTTCACCAGCGCATGACGCTTCTTGCCCGCGCTCAGCTTGATCGGCTGGGCCAGGTCCGCGGCGCCAATCATCAGCCCAGCATCCTCGAGCGGCGCATCGTTCATCCGCGCGCCGCTCTCGGCGATCAGGCGTTTGGCGTCCTTGCCGGACTTGGCCAGCCCTGTGCGCACGATCAGCTGTACGATCGACACGCCCTCCGCCGCCTCAGAAGGCTCCAGAACCAGCGTCGGCAGATCGTCCCCGACGCCGCCTTTCTCGAAGACCTCGCGCGCCGTCGCCTCGGCGGCCTGTGCCGCTTCAACACCGTGCAGTAGCCCTGTGACTTCATTGGCCAAAATCACCTTGGCCTCGTTGATCTCGGAGCCACCCAGCGCGCCCAGACGCTCGCATTCGTCCAATGGCAGCTCGGTGTAAAGCTTCAGGAAGCGTCCGCTATCGGCATCGGTCGTGTTGCGCCAGAATTGCCAGAACGTGTAGGGGCTGCACATATCGCCATTCAGCCAGACGGCCCCGCCTTCGGATTTGCCCATCTTCTTGCCGTCCGAGGTGGTCAAGAGCGGCGAGGTCAGGCCAAAGACATGCCCCTCGATCACGCGGCGCGTCAGGTCGATCCCGTTGACGATATTGCCCCACTGGTCCGATCCGCCCATTTGCAGCGCACAGCCATAGCGGCGGTTCAGCTCAAGGAAATCATAGGCTTGCAGGATCATGTAGTTGAATTCGAGAAAGCTCAGCGACTGCTCGCGGTCGAGGCGCGACTTGACGGATTCAAACGAGAGCATCCGGTTGACCGAGAAATGCCGGCCGATATCACGCAGAAATTCGAGGTAGTTGAGCCCATCGAGCCATTCGGCGTTGTTGACCATGATGGCATCGGTCGCGCCCTCACCATACGACAGGTATTGCGCAAAGACCTGCTGCATCCCAGCGATGTTCTCGTCGATCACCTCGTTCGTCAGCAAGGGCCGCTCATCCGCGCGAAAGCTGGGATCGCCCACCTTGGTCGTGCCGCCGCCCATCAGGGTGATTGGCTTGTGCCCGCATTTTTGCAGCCAGCGCAGCATCATGATGTTCAGCAGATGGCCGATATGAAGCGACTTGGCCGTGGCGTCATATCCGATATAGCAGGGGGTCACGCCCGCCATCATCCGCTCGTCCAGGCCCTGCATGTCGGTGCAGTCGGCCAGATAGCCGCGCGAGACCATGACGTTCAGGAATTCGGATTTGGGGTGATAGGTCATGGCGCTTGTCCCGGATTGCTTTGCGCGGCATGTATAGGTGCGCATCGGGCAAAGGAAAAGAGCATGTTGAAGGCCGAACGGATGTGGGCGCTGGGGGGGATGTCGGGCACGTCGCTGGACGGGGTCGATGCCGCACTTGTCGAGACCGATGGCGAGGCGATCTTCAGCTTCGGGGATAGCCGCTATCGCGCCTATAACAAGGACGAGCAGGCGGTGCTGAGCGCCGCGCTGGGCCGCTGGCCGGGCGATGATCTGGATGCGGCCGAACGGATCGTGATGGACGCACATATCGAGGCGCTGAGCGGGCTTGACGCGGCCCTCGTCGGCTTTCACGGCCAGACGCTGGCGCATGAGCCGGGCGGGCGCGGTACGCATCAGTTGGGCGATGGCGCGGCGCTGGCCGAGGCGTTGGGCCTGCCGGTGGTTTGGGATTTTCGCAGTGCAGACGTTCGCCTGGGCGGGCAGGGCGCGCCGCTGGCGCCGTTTTTTCACCACGCCTGCGCGCGTTATATTGGTGCGGATGCGCCCGTGGCCTTCCTCAATCTTGGCGGTGTGGGCAACCTGACATGGGCCGATCCCGCTGTGCGCCGCCCCGAGGATGCCGGCGCGCTGGTGGCCTTTGACACAGGGCCGGCCAATGCGCCGATCAACGATTTGATGATGGCCCGGCGCGGTGTGCCCTATGACGAGGGCGGCAGGCTGGCCAAGGCGGGCACCGTGGCCGAGGGCGCGCTGGAGCTTTTCCTCGACGAGGGATATTTCCTGAAGATGCCGCCCAAATCGCTGGACCGCGACGCCTTTGCCGACATGATCGATCTGGTCGAGGAGCTGCCCGATGCCGATGCCGCCGCGACGCTCACGGCCATGTCCGCCGCCGCCGTGCTGCGCGGGATGGAGCATTGCCCCGAGCCGCCCGCGCGCCTCTTGGTCTGCGGTGGCGGACGGCACAACCCGGTGATGATGGACATGCTGCGTGCCGCCCTCGATTGCGAGGTGGCGCCAGTCGAAGATGTCGGCCTCGATGGCGACATGCTGGAGGCGCAGGCCTTTGGCTATCTGGCCGTGCGCGTGGCGCGGGGGTTGCCGACCTCCTGCGCGGCAACGACGGGCGTGCGCGCGGCGGTATCGGGTGGCACGCTCAGCAGGCCGGGAGAGGCGTGATGGACTACGCCCTGAACGATGGTGCCGGGGGCGGTGGCGCGCGGCTGGGCCTGATCGTGCTCGCCACCGACGAGACGCTGGAATTCGAGGCGCGGCAGATGTTGGCGGGCCGCGAGGTGCAACTGCTTCATGCGCGCATCCCGGTGGCGGCGCAGATCACGCCCAATACGCTGGCGCAGATGGATGCGGCGATGCCCGTCGCCGCCGCCCTCCTGCCTCAGGGGCTGGATGTGATCGGCTATGCCTGCACATCGGGCGCGACGGTGATCGGGCAGGCGCGCGTGGCCGCGCAGGTGCAAACGGTGCATCCTGATACGGCGGTGACCGACCCGATCAGCGCTGTGATCGCCGCGCTGTCACGGGTGGGCGCAGAGAGCATCGGGATGGTCACGCCCTATGTTGCCAGCGTGACCGCCCCGATGCGCGCGCTCCTCGCGGTCAACGGGATCGAGACACTGCATGAGGTCAGCTTTGCCGAGAGCGATGACAGGCGCGTGGCCCGTATCGATCCGGCCTCGACCCGGGCGGCGCTGCTGGAGGCGGCCAAGACGCCGGGGATCGGCGCGCTCTTTGCCAGTTGCACGAATTTGCAGACATTTCCCATCATCGCCGAGGTCGAGGCGCAGACCGGCCTGCCGGTGATCACGTCGAATCAGGCGCTTCTTTGGCACATGCTGCGGCTTGGCAAGGCGGGTGCGCAGGGCTGGGGGCCGGGCCGCCTCTTTTCGCTTTAGCGCGGCCGTCGCTTTGCCAATCGCGCGTGCGGCCCCATATTGGACCGAAGCCAAGCAGGAGAGTTGCGCATGAGCGAGACCAAAGCACCGCCCCCGACTCCGGGGATCAGCCGCGCCGAGGCACAGGGCGTGCGCTATGCCGCCGAGCTGGAGGGCCATGTGCGCTGGCTGGATGCCATCACAGGCGCGGCGCTGGGCGTTCTGGCAACGGCCTCGGGCATCTATACGTATCTGGGGGTCTCGTCGCTGCTGGATGACAACGGGGCGCTCAGCTTCTTTGCGGCCGCGTCCTATTCAATTGCGGTGTCGGTCGGCATTTTCGTCTTCTGGTCCTACCTTATGCGCCTTTTGCCCTCGGTGCGCAGCATGGCGTCGCGCATCGGTTTGCTGGTCTCAATGGGGATTGGCTCGCTTGCGATCATCGCCATGTCCTCATGGCTGAACGCCGCTGCGCTGGCCGGATCGGCGGCGGTCGAGCAGCATCTGGCCAAGACGGTGCAGGATTACCAGGCCTCGCTGGAGCAGGCGCATGACATCGCCGTTTCCGCACAGGGGCTGGAGCGGGACGTGGCCCGCGTGCGCCAATCCTTCGAGGATCTGAGCGCGCAGGAGGCCAGCGGGGATCTGTCGGGCCTAGCCGGACGCGGTGCGGTCTTTCGCGTCCTCAGCCAGAAGTCGGACGAGCTGCGCGGTCTCGAGGCGCAGATCGCCTCGCAGCAGCCGCTGGTCGAGGCGGCCTTTGCCGAGGGCAACGCGACGCTCAGCCGGATGCGCGCGCTGACGGTCGAGCCGGGCCCGGTCGAGCCGCGCTCGGTCCAGTTTTCCGAAGAGGCGGTGCGCCTTGCCGGCCTCATCACGCAGCTGCGGCAGTTGTCGGTCGCGCCGCTGGTTTCGCGCGCGGCGCAGGATCTGGCGGCGTCCGTGGTGCTGCCAGAGCTGGACGGGCGCAGCGATGCGGCGCGCGGCGATCAGCAGACCACGATCAGTTCTGTGCTGGAGGTGTTGGGCCAGCGTGCCGCGACACTGCGCAGCGCTGCCGATGCCGTCGTGTCCATGCCGCCCCCCAGCGAGACGACCTATACACCGATCTCCACTGCCGATGCGGTGATCCGCTATGCCGGGAATTTCGCCCCCTCCTGGGCAGGGGCCATCGCGATCGACCTGCTGCCGGCGGTTCTGGTCTTTATCCTGATGGTGACGCAGGCGGCGATCCGGTCGGGCCGCGAGGGCGTCGGGATCGAGCAGACGCTGACTCTGTCCGAGCTGCGCGCGGCCATGATGGTGTTGCACGAGATGGACGAGGTGCGCCACCCAGTGCCGCCCGTCGCGCGGGCCGATAGTGCCCCGGTGCAGGCGCCCGGCAGGGCGGGTGGCAACGGGTCCGCCACGCCATGATCGAAAAGGCAAAACGCGGCTGGGACGCGCGCCGCGTTCTTTATGCTGTGCTGGGGCTGCAACTGGTCATGGCCGGGCTGCTGGCAGGTTCGGACGTGCTGGGCGCGCTGCCGCGCCTTGGCTGGCCGTCCTCTGCGCCCGGTGTCGAGAGCCCGGTCGCGCCGGGCGATCAGACCCGCCGCTATGCCCCGCGCGACATGCCCTTGCCCGAGCGCGCACCCGGCGCGCCCGAGCGGCCCTATCGCAACACCGGCGACATGCCCGGCCGATTGGAATTCCTCCGCGACGGCGCGGCGCTGCGCGTGACCGGCACCATCGCCCCCGGCGACGACGAGCGCCTGGCCGAGCGACTGGAGACCGAGGCCGGGCTGGAGCGCATCGTGCTGAACAGCCCCGGCGGATCGGTGCGCGATGCGCTGGATATCGGGCGCAGCATCCGCGCGGCGGAACTCGACACGGTGATCGAGGCTGGCGATGTCTGCTTTTCCGCCTGTCCCTACATTCTGGCTGCGGGCGTGGCGCGCAGCGCGCCGAAGGGTGCGCAGGTGGGCGTGCATCAGCATTATTTTGGCAAGAATACCGTGCTGCCTGCCTTTCTGGCGGTTGAAGATATCCAGCGCGGGCAGGGCGAGGTGATGGAATACCTGGATGACATGGGCGTCGATATCCGCCTGATGCGTCCGGCACTGGCGACGGGGCCGGACGACATCTACGTGCTCTTGCCCGAGGAGTTGCTGGAGTATCGCCTGGTAACGGACGGGGTCGAGGGCTGAAGGGGTGGAGCCTCCGGCGGGGATATTTTGAGCAAGAAGAAATCTGTGCGCGCGGTTGTCGGCGGTCAGAGCGGGGCGGCGCGCAGTTTTGCGCCATCGCAATCGGCCTTTGAGAGGCCAAGCGCCTCGCGCACCTGCAGGACGATGCCCATCTCGGTCTCGCTGGGAACGCCATCGGCCAACATCACCTGCCAAAGCGCCTCATGCGCCTCTATCCGGGCTTCGAAGCTGACGGTTTCGCGGATGAGAAGCGCGAATTTGCGCGTGCTGGGCGCCTCGGCCTCGATCTTTTCGCAGGTGGCGCGCATCTTGGCCGCGTCGACGGGGCCGAGCCCGTTCAGGCGTGCAAGCAGCGTGTCGATTCGGCTGATCTCGGCAAACTGGTAATCGTCGTCGGATTTGGCGACACGCACCATCAGCGCGCCGAGGGCAAGGCGCGCATCGGGCTCTGGCAGAGGGTCCGACGGGTGCCCCTTGAAGAGGTTGAGGATACGGGTCAACATATCCAGACGTTTACCGCGTCTGCGCAGCAGGGCAAGCGTTTTCCTGCGCCGCTGAGCGGCCTTGGCCCCTGGCCGCCGATACGGGGCGGCGCGCGGCGGTCCCGCAAAGTTTTTCGAATTGCCCGAATGGTGCCACATGCAGACCCCGGTCCCACCCGAATCGAGGGGCATTCCGGCGGCACGCAAACGAATGTTTCGAAGGGTCTCACACATGCATATGCCGTTTCGTCAGGACTGGACCCAAGGCAGCGCCGCGGCGCACCTCAAGATCATGCGCCGCGCGCGGCGGGGCGATCTGATCCGTCTGGCGCGAAGCTATGACTGGGAGGCGCATCCTGAGGTAGTTCTGGGCTGGATCATGGCGCAGCGGCGGATCGATCTGGGCGCGGCCTTGACGGTGTTCCTGCGCGGGGAGCCGGAGCGCTTCAACTACATGCCCAAGCGGGATGTGGCCGAGGCGCACCAGCCCGCGGCGCGGCTTCTCGACAATATCTGTCTGCGGATCAATTCGGGGTTTTACCTGCCGGGTGGGCCGGTCTCGCGCGCCGAGAAGAGGCGGCTGATCCGCTGGATCGAGGCGCAGCAGGCCGACCGCGCCGAGGGCAAGAATGGCCGCTGGGTGCTGGACGAGGAGATCCTGTCAGCGATCATGCACGCTGCCGAGGACGATGCGCCGGGCGCCCCGCCAGCCGGGGACGAGGCGATGCGTCTTCAGTCGCGCAGCCGCGGTGCGGGCAGGGCGCCGGGCGGAACGGCGCAGTGGCTGCGCCGCGCGATCAACTTGCTCGCGGATCTGCGCGGGGGGCGAGGACGGCCCTGACCATCGAGGAGGGCCCACGAGACCAGAAGAGGCGTTCCGCACCGGGGCGATCTGCGTTAAGCATTCCGGTAGCCAGCGCATGGCGCCGAGAGGGCGCTCTGCGCAGATCCGACGCCAAGCCCCGAGATGAGTCCGAGGGACAGATATGAGCACGCCAGACCCCTCCTTCGTGGCCCGGACCCTTTCGGAGACGCGCGCCGGGCTTCGGCGGGCGTGGCATATCATGGTCACGCGGGGGCCCAGCCAGTTCCAGTTCTGGATCATCGCGCTGCTGATCGGTATCGCGGCGGGCTTTGGCGCGCTGTTTTTTCGAAAGGGCATCACATGGCTGCAGGTCCTGCTCTATGGCGTCGATGATCCGCGCAACCTCTATACGTTTGCGGGCGGCATGGCGTGGTACTGGATCCTGATCATTCCCATCCTCGGCGGTCTGGCCGTGGGCCTGATCCTGACCCGGTTTACCGATGACGGGCGCGTGCGCGCGGTGGCGGACGTGATCGCGGGGGCGGCGCTGCACGACGGCCGGGTCGAGCGGCGGGCCGGGATTGCCTCGGCGGCGGCGTCGCTGATCACGCTGGGGGCGGGCGGCTCCTCGGGGCGCGAGGGGCCGGTGGTGCATTTGGCAGGCGTCATCTCCAGCTGGGCGGCGGACCGGATCAATGCCAACGGCTTGCATGGGCGCGACCTCTTGGGATGCGCCGTGGCGGCAGCGGTTTCGGCCTCGTTCAACGCGCCGATTGCGGGAGCGCTTTTTGCGCTGGAAGTGGTGCTGCGCCATTTCGCCATCCACGCCTTTGCGCCGATCGTCATCGCGAGCGTCGCGGGAACGGTCATCAACCGGCTGGAATTCGGCGGGTTGACCGAATTCGTGTTGCCGACCTCATCGGCGCTGG
Source organism: Roseovarius roseus (assembly GCF_043355935.2). Lineage (NCBI taxonomy): Bacteria > Pseudomonadati > Pseudomonadota > Alphaproteobacteria > Rhodobacterales > Roseobacteraceae > Roseovarius > Roseovarius roseus. Next base: position 195,579 of record NZ_JBHFPE020000004.1, read on the forward strand.
AGTTTTATGGTGAGTTGCCGGCCTTCCTGCTCCTCGGCCTCGTCTGCGGCGTTGTGGCCGCAGCGCTGATGCGTAGCACTTTCTTCGCCGAGGATGTGGGCACGGCGATCTGCACCCGCCTGTCAATTCCGGGCTGGCTGCGCCCCGCCATTGCAGGTGCGATGCTGGGGGGGATGGCCATCGGATTTCCGCATATCATCGGCGTGGGGTACGAGACGACGAACGCCGCGCTCACCGGCCAGCTGATGCTGCACGAGGCCATCGTCTTTGCCGTGCTCAAGGTGGTGGCAGTCGCCATCACGCTGGGTGGCCGCATGGGCGGCGGAATATTCTCGCCTTCGCTCATGCTGGGCGCGCTGACGGGGCTGGCGTTCGGCTTGATCGCAACGCCGATCTTTCCCGATGTCTCGGGATCGCTGTCGCTCTATGCGCTGGCGGGCATGGGGGCTGTCGCGGCGGCAGTGCTGGGTGCGCCGATTTCGACCACCATGATCGTGTTCGAGCTGACCGGAGACTGGCAGACCGGTCTTGCCGTGATGGTGGCGGTGTCGATGTCAACAGCACTGGGCACGCGGCTGGTCACGCGGTCATTCTTCCTGACACAGCTCAAGCGGCGCGGCATCCATCTGGCCGAAGGGCCGCAGGCTTATCTGCTGTCGATGACGCCCGTGGTGGGACTGATGCGCCCGGCGGGCAATGACAGTGCGCCCTCCGAGGAGGTGTGCCGCGCCATGATCGACAAGGGCATTCATGTGGATATCGGCGCTACGCTCGAGACCGCGATGCCGCTCTTTGAGGCGCATGAGGTGAACTATGTGCCGGTCATCGCGCAAGGCACGGGCGAGGCGCCCAGCATATACAAGGGTGTTCTCTATCACGTCGATGCGCTGAAGGCGTTCAACCTGGCGCTGGCGTCGCTGTCGCGTGAAGAACACGGGTAGGGCAATGCCGCCGCAGGGGTAGGGGGCTTTGCCCCCGCGCCGTAAAATTCGGGGAATTTCCCGGCGCTCCCCCAGGATATTTTCAGCAAGAAGAACCGGTGTCAGACCCGCTCGACCGTAACGAGATCGCCGGTATGAAAGGCGAGGTGGCCCTTGATCTGCGAGACCTCGGCCAATGGGTCCTCATAGCTCCAGGCTGCGTTCTCGATAGTGCGGCTTTTCGTGATGATCGAGTAGTAACTGGCCAAGCCCTTGTGCGGGCAATCTGTGTTATGCGCACTGGGGTCGAGAAAGGCGGTGGCAATGTCATCGCGGGGGAAGTAGATGACCGGGGCATACCCTTCCTCGGTAAGTTCGAGGGCATCCCCGCTTTCACCGATGACGGCGCCGCCTGCGCGGACGCACCAGGTGCCGGAAGCGGGTTCGATCGTGATCTTGGTCATGGGCGTTTGCCTTTCGTGCTGCTGCGCTTGGCGGCACCATGCCGCCTTTGGCGCGGCAATGCCAGTGCTGTGAGCGGGCCCCCGCCTCAAAGGGGGGCGGTCGCCTTTTCCAGCCATTCCGCGGCAGCGTCGCTCAGGTGCGGGCCGATCTTGTCGCGGCACCGGGCGTGGTACGAGTCGAGCCAGGCGATTTCGAGGTGGGACAGCGCGTCGCGGTCGATCAGGCGGCGGTCGATGGGCACGAAATTCAGCGTCTCGAAAGCGAGGCGGTTCTTGGCGCTGTCTGCCTTGTCGCTGTCGGGCAGGGGCGTGGCGGGCTGTACCACCAGCAGATTTTCGATGCGGATGCCGAAATGCCCCTCGCGGTAATAGCCGGGCTCGTTCGACAGAATCATGCCGGTGCGAAGCGCCGTCTCGCTGGCGCGGCTGATGCGCTGGGGCCCCTCGTGGACGCAGAGATAGACGCCAACGCCGTGGCCGGTGCCGTGGGCATAGTCCTGATCGGCCAGCCACAGCGGGTAGCGCGCGATGGCGTCGATGTCGCGACCGGCGAGGCCCTTCGGGAAGCGCAGGCGGCTGATGGCGATCATGCCCTGCAGCACGCGGGTAAAGGCCGCGCGTTCGTCCTTGCCGGGCGTGCCGATAGGCAGGGTGCGGGTGATATCGGTGGTGCCGTCGAGATATTGCCCGCCGCCATCGAGCACCAGCAGATCGCCGTCCAGCAGTGTACGGTTCGACGTCTCGGAGACGCGGTAATGCGCCAGCGCGCCGTTGGGGCCACCGCCTGCGATGGTGTCAAAGCTGATATCCAGCAGCTTGCCCGTGGCGCAGCGGGCCTCTTCGAGCCGGGTGACCACGTCGATCTCGGTGATCGTGCCGGGCGCTTGCGCATCCAGCCATGCGAGAGTTTCGCAAACCGCCGCGCCGTCGCGCAGATGCGCCGTCCGGGTGGCGGCAATCTCGGCCTCGGTCTTGCAGGCCTTGGGCAGGATGCAGGGATCGGGCGCGTGGGCGGCGTCGATACCCGCCTCATCCAGCGCCTGCGCCACGGCGACGGGGATCGACGCTGGGTCGATGCGTACGGGCGAGAGCAGCAGGGTGAGTGCGGCGGAAAATCCGGTATCAGGATGGGCCGAGACGCCGTCCGAGGTGCAATTTGCGGGCAGGCTGTCCAGCTTGGCGGGATTCACATAAAGTTCGACCCGCGTGTCGTCATGCAGGATGGCGAAGGCATGCGGGATCGGGTTGCGCGGGATGTCCGCGCCGCGAATGTTCAGCAGCCACGCAATGCTGTCGGGCAGGGTGAGGATGGCGGCGCGGTGGCCTGCCTTGCGCAGGGTCCCGGCCAACTCTGCGCGCTTTTCGGCGCTGGTTTTGCCCGCCAGATCGTCGGGGTAGGTCGTGATGGCGCCATTCGGGGGCGCGGGGCGGTCCGGCCAGATGGTATCGATCAGGTTCGCCTCGGCGGTGCACTCGATGCTAGAGCCTTCGAGGGCGCCTGCCAGATCGTCCATCTCCTTGACTGTGTGCAGCCACGGATCGAAGCCGACCTTGCCGCCATCGGGCAGAGCGTCCTTCAGCCAGTCGGCCAGCTTGGTGTCGGGCCAGTCGACGAGTTGGAAGGCCGAGCCGTCGGTCTGGCTTCGGACTTGGGTGCGGTAGCGGCCATCGACGAAAACGCCTGCCTGATCTGTGGTGATCGCAGCGAATCCGGCCGAGCCGGTGAATCCGGTGAGCCAGGCCAGACGCTCGTCCCCCGGGGCCACGTATTCGCCCTGATGCACATCGGCGCGCGGCACCAGCCAGCCGTCAAGGCGCCCGGCCTGCATCGCATTGCGCAGCGCGGCAAGGCGGGGCGGCCCCTGTTCGGGGCTGGATTTGGTGTCAAAGGATTGAAACATCACGAGGCCCTTTTCATGCCTTTGGACATGCCCATCACGCGCGCTCGGGCGCGCGGATCGCTGTCAAACAGTGCGGCCAGCTGCTCGGTCATGGCGCCGGCCAGCTGGTCGACATCGGTGATCGTCACCGCGCGGTCATAATAGCGTGTCACGTCATGGCCGATGCCGATGGCCAGAAGCTCGACCGCCTTGCGCTTTTCGACCATGGCGATGACGTCGCGCAGGTGTTTTTCGAGGTAATTCGAAGGGTTGACGGACAAAGTTGAATCGTCGACCGGCGCGCCGTCCGAGATGACCATCAGGATCTTGCGCGCCTCGCGGCGGGCCATCATCCGGCGGTGCGCCCATTCCAGCGCCTCGCCGTCGATATTCTCCTTCAGCAGGCCTTCCTTCATCATCAGGCCGAGGTTCTGGCGCGTGCGGCGCATTGGGCTGTCGGCGGATTTGTAGATGATATGGCGCAGATCGTTGAGCCGTCCGGGCAATTGCGGGCGGCCCTCACCCAGCCATGTCTCGCGGCTTTGGCCGCCCTTCCACGCGCGGGTGGTAAAGCCGAGGATTTCGACCTTGACGTTGCAGCGTTCAAGCGTGCGGGCAAGCACATCGGCGCAGATCGCGGCGATGCTGATGGGGCGGCCGCGCATGGACCCGGAATTGTCCAGAAGCAGCGTCACGACCGTATCGCGAAACTCGGTATCCTTCTCGACCTTGAAGCTGAGCGGTGTCGTGGGGCTCGCCACGATGCGCGCAAGACGGCCGGCGTCGAGGATGCCTTCCTCGCGGTCAAATTCCCAAGAGCGGCTTTGCTGCGCTTGCAGGCGGCGCTGCAACTTGTTGGCAAGGCGGGAGACGGCGCCCTTCAGCGGCTCGAGCTGCTGGTCGAGATAGGCGCGCAGGCGCTCCAGCTCGACGGGCTCGGCCAGGTCTTCGGCATGGATTTCCTCGTCGAAGAGGGTCGAGTAAACCTGATAATTGGGGTCAGCGTCCGAGACGGGCTGCGGGGCGGGCGGCTCCATCGGGGCGTCGCCATCGGGCATGTCGGCATCTTCGCCAGCATCCTCATTGGCGCTCTCGTCCATGCTGACCTGCGCCTGCGACGCATCCTGCTGCTCGTCCTGGGACTGCTCGGCCTCGGCGTCGGACTCTTCGGTGTCGCTCTGGTCCTCGCCGCTGCTGTCGGGCTCGTCCTCGTCCTGATCCTGCTGGGCCTCGTCCTCCTGCTCGTCATCCTCGGCATCGGGATCGTCGCCCAGCTGGTCGCCATAGCCCAGATCCTCGATCACTTTGCGCGCGAACTTGGCAAATTCGGCCTGATCGGCGAGGGTATCTTGCAGGTTCTCCAGGGTCTCGCCCGCCTCGCCTTCGATAAAGCCGCGCCAGAGCTCCATCACGTTGCGCGCGCCTTCGGGCAGCTCGCGGCCCGTGGCGAGGTGGCGGATCAGGTATTCGGCGGCCTTATGCAGCGGCGCATCGGCGGGATCAGTGATCTGCGCATAGCCCGCGCGCGCGGCCTCGGCGGCGATCTTGCTGTCGATATTGCTCGCTGTCCCTGGCATGGTACGCGCGCCCACCGCTTCGCAGCGGGCCGTCTCCATCGCCTCGTAGATGTCGCGGGCCATCGCGCCGGGGGGCACGTATTTCGCGTGGGTTTTCGCGTTATGGTACTTGTGCCGCAGCGCCAGCGCGTCGGCGGTGCCGCGCGCGTGCAGCACCTCCTCGCGGGACATCCGGCGGCTGATCTGCGGCAGGCGCATGGAATCGCCCGAGATGCCCGCGGGATCGACCGAATAACTGACATTCAGATCACGGTCGCCGGACATGACCTTGGTCGCCTCGGCGAGCGCCTTCTTGAACGGATCGGCTGGGTTGTCGGATGGTTTTTTCATTTTGATCCTTCAACGCATCGCGCATTGGGCCGCGAACAGAAGCCGCGTCCCTGATGGAACGCGGCGGGGCGCATCAGCCGAGGCTCACGCTCGCCGCACTTTCCGGCAGTTCCTCGTCGAAGCAGCGCTGGTAGAATTCGGCGACGGTCTGGCGCTCCAACTCATCGCATTTGTTCAGGAACGTCAGGCGGAACGCATATCCCACGTCGCGGAAGATGCTGTTGTTCTGCGCCCATGCGATGACGGTGCGCGGCGACATCACCGTCGACAACTCACCATTCATGAAGGCGGTGCGGGTGAGGTCGGCCACGGTCACCATCTGGCTGATCTTCTTGCGCCCCTCGGCAGTGTTGTAATTGGGGTTCTTCGACAGAACGATCGCCACCTCGGCGTCATGGCTGAGGTAGTTGAGCGTGGCGACCAGGCTCCAGCGGTCCATCTGGCCCTGGTTGATCTGCTGGGTGCCGTGGTAAAGGCCCGTGGTGTCGCCGAGGCCGACGGTGTTGGCGGTGGCGAAGAGGCGGAAATAGGGGTTGGGCGTGATCACCTGGTTCTGATCCAGCAGCGTCAGCTTGCCATCCGCCTCCAGCACGCGCTGGATCACGAACATCACGTCGGCGCGGCCCGCGTCATATTCGTCGAACACGATGGCGGTCGGGTTGCGCAGTGCCCAGGGCAGGATTCCCTCATGGAATTCAGTGACCTGCACGCCGTCCTTCAGCTTGATCGCGTCCTTGCCGATCAGGTCGATCCGGCTGATATGGCTGTCGAGATTGACGCGCACGCAAGGCCAGTTGAGGCGCGACGCCACCTGCTCGATATGGGTGGATTTGCCGGTGCCGTGATAGCCTTGGATCATCACGCGGCGATTATGGGCAAAGCCCGCAAGGATGGCCAGCGTCGTGTCGCGGTCGAATTTGTAGGTGCTGTCATTGTCGGGCACACGCTCGGTCCGCTCGGCAAAGCCCTTGATCTTCATGTCGGACTCGATCCCGAACACATCGCGCACGGAAATCTCTTCGGTCGGTTTCGCTTGCGCGTCGATCATGCCATCTGCCATTGCACTACGTCCTTAAGTCGCATCTGAGAGTTGCCTCGTGTGGTGCAACATATCGTGCAGAAGGGCAAGGGAAAGGGAAAGAAATGCTGGCCCTCGGGCCTGTCCGTCCTATACCCTTCCCGGAAGGCGCACGGCGCCCCTTACCAGTTTGGGACGACTACACCAGTGACGCGCGACGAGATTGAATTGCTGATCGCCCGCGCCGCCATGGGTGAACGCGCGGCCTTCTCCGATCTCTATACGCATACTTCCGCGAAACTATTCGGCATCTGCCTGCGTGTGTTGCATGACCGCGCCGAGGCTGAGGAGGCGTTGCAGGAGGCTTTCGTCAAGGTTTGGCGCCATGCGGATCGATACCGCGCCAACGGACTCAGCCCCATGACATGGCTCATTACCATCGCGCGCAACACCGCGATCGACCGGGCGCGCAAGCGCCGTGAGGCGCAGCCGGGCCTTGATGCCGCCGACATGGTGGCCGATGCCGCGCCCGGCCCCGAGGCGCAGGCCATCGCCACGGGCGCGCGCGCGCAGTTGGAGCAGTGTCTGGGCGAGCTGGACAGCGGCCATTCGGAGGCGGTGCGCCGCGCCTATCTGGACGGCGAGACCTATGACGAGCTTGCCACGCGGTTTGGCGTGCCGCTGAATACGATGCGAACTTGGCTGCGCCGCAGTCTGCTGAAACTGAGGGAGTGCCTGACGCGATGACCGCCCCGCCGCCATATGATGAGGACGACCGCGTCCTTGCGGGCGAGTACGCGCTTGGCCTGTTGGGCCATGATGCGGCGGCGGCGTTCGAGGCGCGTCTGGTGGCCGAGCCTGAGTTGCGCGCGCTCTATGCCGCCTGGGCCGAGGATCTGGCCGGGCTGACGGACGGTATCGCGCCGGTTGCGCCGCCCGCGCCGATGAAAGCACAGGTGGAGGCTCGGGCCTTCGGCACCGTATCGCCGCGCCGGCCCTTTGCCGGGCTGCGCGGGCTGGCCTGGCTGGTGGGCGGCGCGGTGGCGGCGGCGCTGGCGGTGTTCGTGGCGCTGGATACCGGGCTGCTGGGGCAGGGGCCGGCGCTGCAGGGCGCGCCGGAATACATCGCCGAAGTCGCGGCCGACGACGGCTCGCTGGTCATCCTGGCCAGCTATGATGCGGACGAGCGCGCGCTGACGGTCGAGCGGCGCACCGGCACCGCACCGGCAGGGCGCGTTCTGGAGCTTTGGTTGATCGCGGGCGAGGATGCGCCGGTTTCTCTGGGCGTTCTGCCCGAGGGCGAGGGCGCGCTGCTGGATATGGACCCGGCGCTGGCCGCGCGCCTGCCGGGCGGCGTTCTGGCCATCTCGGACGAGCCGCCGGGCGGCTCACCCACTGGCGCGCCGACAGGCAGCGTTCTGGCCACCGGCGTGGTCGCGCCCGTGTAGGCTCTGCAAAATAGTTTGAAACTATCTGCGCCCCGGCGCCGTGTCTGCAAGGGTCAACAGGCGATACTGCCTGCTCAACCCAAGGAGATATCCATGACTTTCAAGACTATGATGACCGCTACCGCCACCGCCGCCGTTCTGGCCACGGGCGCATATGCCGAGAACCCGATGGTCGGCGGCGCCGCGATGTATGCGGACAAGAACATCATCGAGAACGCCGTGAACTCCGCCGATCACGAGACGCTGGTTGCCGCCGTCAAGGCCGCCGACCTTGTCGAGACGCTGTCGGGTGATGGTCCCTTCACCGTGTTCGCGCCTACCGATGACGCTTTTGGTAAGCTGGCTGACGGCACCGTCGAGGCTCTACTCAAGCCCGAGAACAAGGAGCAGCTGACGCAGATCCTGACCTGCCACGTGGTCGGCGCCGATGCTATGTCGGATGCGATCATGGGCATGATCGACGATGATGGCGGCGCGCACATTGTCCCCACGCTGGGCGGTTGCAAGCTGAACGCCACCTATGACGGCGACACCATCATGCTTGAGGACGAGCAGGGCCAGACCATCAATGTCACAATCGCGGATGTCGATCAGTCGAACGGCGTGATCCACGTGGTCGACACGGTCATCCTGCCCGCTACCCAGTAAGGCGCACACGGGCGCTACACGATCCGGTGAGAACGCGGGCCCGGCACTTGCCTGCCGGGCCCGCAGCTTTCAGATTGACACCAACAGCGCGGCCTGACGGCCCTTGCGCATAGCGACAGGAGCAGGATCATGGACAGACGCCATTTCATCACCGCCGCACTCGCCGCAGGATCGGCCACCGCCTTTGCAAGGTTCGGCGGCGCCGCGGCGCCAGAGGGGAATTTCGAGGTCACGCGTACCGAGGCCGAATGGCGCGCGATGCTGAGCGAGCTTGAATATGCCGTCATGCGCGAGGAGGCGACCGAGCGCGCCTTCACCTCGCCGCTCGACAAGAATTACGACGATGGTACCTATCTTTGCCGCGGTTGTGATCTTCCGCTCTATGCCTCGGAGGTCAAATTCGACAGCGGCACCGGCTGGCCCAGTTTCTGGCAGGCCAAGGAGGGCGCGATCGGCACCAAGGCCGACCGGTCGCTCTTTGGTGTGCGCACCGAATGCCATTGCAGCCGCTGTGGCAGCCATCTGGGCCATATCTTTGACGATGGCCCCGCCCCCACGGGCAAGCGGCACTGCATCAACGGCGTCAGCCTGACCTTCGCCGCCGCCTGATCCGCCCGCGCACATCCCCCGTGCAACCATAAAGGCCGTCTTTGCGTTGTCCCGGTGACAGGCCGCAAGGGCGGCTTTTCTGCGCGCGACGCGCATCATTTGACACTCACACGATGCAAGGAGACCCACATGCAACGCAAAGGTTCTGCAATCTGGAGCGGCGATCTGAAATCCGGCAAGGGCCAAGTCAGCACCGAAAGCGGCGCGCTCAAGAATTTGCCCTATGGCTTCAATACCCGGTTCGAGGACGAGCCGGGCACCAACCCCGAAGAGTTGGTCGGCGCGGCCCATGCCAGCTGTTATGCAATGGCGATGTCTTTGGGGCTGGGCGAGAAGGGCCTGAAGGCGGATGAGATCGACACCAAGGCCAATGTGACCCTTTCGGAAGTCGATGGCGGCTTTGCCGTGACCAAGGTCCATCTGGATGTCAGCGCCAAGATCCCCGGCATCAGCGAGGATGATTTTCAGGAGGTCGCAGAGGCGACCAAAAAGAACTGCCCGATCTCCAAGCTGCTGACCGCCGAGATTACGCTGGACGCCAAGCTGGTCTGAAGTTTGTAAAAACTGTAAAAGCCCCCGGCATGACACCGGGGGCTTTTGCGTTTCTACTGCCCGGCGCGGTAGAAGACCTCGCCATCGCCCGCACTGCCGCCAAAGGCGATCACGTCGAACTCAGCGTTCGGATCGTCGCCCATACCGGGCGATCCAGCGGGCATGCCGGGCACCGATATGCCGGTGATGTCCGGTTTTTCGGTCAGAAGTTTTTCGACTGCGGCAAGGGGCACATGTCCTTCGACGACATAGCCACCAACGCGCGTCGAGTGACAGGAGGTCAGGTTCGGCGGCACGTCATGCGCGCGCTTGGTGCCCGCATAGTCCATGTTCTCAAGGATCTCGACGTCATAGCCGTCCTTGGCGGCCAGATCGGCCCAGGCGCTGCAGCAGCCGCAATTGGGCGTCTTGGTGACCGTCATCGAAAGGCCGGCGGGCACTGACATCGCGGGTTCTTCCGCATGGGCGCCCATCGGGGTGACGAGGGGCAAGGTTGCTGTCAGCGCGGCGAAAAGGATATGGGATTTCATTGGATCGCTCCGTTGGTTCAGGATGTGAAAGGGGCAGGGTTCACACAGGGCGCGGAGGTCCGGTGGGCGGGCAAGGGCTGCGCCCGGCCCAATGCTCAAGCGTGCCCGGAAATGTGAGGGTCAGGGCCGAGCAGGCAGGCCGCATCATCGGCGCAGTCTCGAAAATCGCGAAAACGGCGCAAGCGGGGGTGGCATGGGTGCTGCCGGCCGCGTCGCAGCACGGCATCGTGCCCTCGCCCGCATGGATCATCGCGGGGGGCGCGGGATGCGCAAGCATCGCCTGCGCATGGCCGAGTGTCGCCGCGCAGGTCAGAAAGAGGATCAGCAGATACCGCATGCGCATCTTTGTGCCGCCCGGTCCCGGCGCGCGCAAATCACCATCCGGTGAGCGCGGCCATCACTTGAAATTACGGCTGTTCTTCAACTGCTCCCACGCCCACATGACCTGCTGCAACTGCTCTTCCTGGCTGCGGTCGCCGCCGTTCATGTCAGGGTGCAGCACCTTGATCAGGGCGCGGTAGCTGCTGCGCAGCTCGGCCTTGGTCATGGTGTCCTTGGCGTCGAGGATCTCGATCGCCTGGCGCTCGGTCGGGGGCAGGCGTTTGCCGCCGCCGGCCTTGTCCTTGCCGGGGTTGCGCGTGGCATTGACGCCCAGCACCTGGTGCGGATCCTCGATGCCCAGCCGGGCCCAGGCACGGGCTTCGGGATCGGTGAAGGCCTTGGTGGTGCGCTCCCACACCTTGTCCTTGGACATCTGCGCGTTCATCTCGGCCTCGGTCGTGCCGTCGAAGAAATTCCACTTGAGGTTATATTCGCGCACATGCTCTTGGCAGAACCAGTAAAACTCATCCAGCACGTCGGGTGCTTTGGGGGCGCGGTAGAGGCCGGGCTTTTCGCAGCCTTCATGCTCGCATTGCCGCTTGGACGTCTCGGACGCGCCGGACATTCCGCGGCGGCCGCGCGGATTTTTCTTCTTGGCCGATGATACGGACATGTCGAAGCCAAATGGATCGGATTTGCTCATCGGGCACCTCTTTGCGAGTCGAAGCCGATACTCTAGTCTAATTGCACGCAAGTTGAAGGGGGCTAGGACCAGAATTATGGACAAGGCGGCAGAAATTCGCGCGGCGCTGGAGCGGAACCTGGAGGTTCAATTCCTTGAAGTGATTGACGAAAGCGAGGCGCATCGCGGTCATGCGGGCTATCCGGAGGGCGGCCAGTCGCATTTTCGGGTGCGCATCCGCGCCAACGAGCTGACCCCGATGTCGCGCCTGGCGCGGCACCGTGCGATCCATGCCGCCATCGGGCCCGAGCTGATCGGGCAGATCCATGCGCTTGCCATAGAAGTCGACGCGTGACCGTGAAAGGCGGGCGCCGCGGTGCTAGTCCTTGTCCGGCGTCTTGGGCGTGTCCGGCTTCGGAGCGTTAGGCTCCGGCTTGGGCGCGTCGGGTGATGGCGCGGGATCTGCACGCGAGGGCTTGATGGGCGTCAGCGAGGGCTCGCGTCGCTGCACACCCTTCTGGCCGGATGTGCCCGGCCCGGATGCCTCGGCCATGTCCTGCGCGGTCTGGATCACGTCATCAGCGGCAGCGCCGGCATCGCCCTTGGCGCGTCGAAACACCATCAGGGTGCGGTAGACGGTTTGCGATCCGGTCAGGCCCTGCCGCTCGTCTGAGGGCAGGATGTCGGTCCGCAGGTATTCCCAGCCATCGGCGGCCTGCGCGTTCAGCGCGGCCTCGACCGTTCCGGCAAAGCGTGCCTCAGCGGTCTTGACGCCCGGTGCCTTGACGCCCTTGGTGGGGGCCGGGATCACCTTGTATTCGTAATGCGTCATGGTGCTCTCGTCCCTCGTGAAATATGTGCAGTCGCGCCAGCTTAGTCGCAGGGCGCGGCAGTGAAAAGCAGCTATGCCTTGGACGGAATGCCCATCGGCAGGCCCACGCCGCAGGGGCGGGGCAGCTTGTCATGCGCGGCCTGCAGCGCCGCGACACGCTTGGCGATATCCTCGGGCATGGGGGCCACGCGGGGCCCGCTCATGTCCACATGCAGCGTCAGCGCCTCGGCGGTCGCGGCCAGCCAGCCATCCTCGTGATGCAGCGTCTGAAAGCTGTGAAAGCGTTTCTCGTCATGCGCCAGAAGTTGCACCGCGCATTGCACACGGTCGCCCTCGTGCAGCTCGCGCAGGTATCGCACACGGAAATCGGCCACATAGGTCGTCATGCCGCGTGTCTTGGCGTAGTCGGCACCGAAGCCCATCAGGCGATAGACATCGTCGATGCCCTCGTCGAAGAGGACGTTGTAATAGGCCATGTTGAGATGGCCGTTGAAGTCGATCCACTCGGGCTTGACGACCATCCAGTCCGAGAGGGCGGGGCCATCGATGACCTTATCGGGCAAGTCCACCATTTACAGCCCCAGCTTGGCCGAGACGATCTCGTTCACGGCCTTGGGATTGGCCTTGCCGCCCGTGGCCTTCATGGTCTGGCCGACGAACCAGCCTGCCAGCTTGGGGTTCTGCCGGGCTTTTTCGACCTGCGCGGGGTTCTCGGCGATGATCTGGTCCACGGCAGCCTCGATGGCGCCGGTATCGGTGACCTGTTTCATGCCGCGCTCTTCGACGATCTGCGCGGGATCGCCGCCCTCGGTATAGACGATCTCGAAGAGATCCTTGGCGATCTTGCCCGAGATGGCGTCGGACGCGATCAGATCGACGATGCCGCCCAGCTGAGCGGGGCTGACCGGGCTTTCGGTGATGTCGGCGCCTTCCTTTTTCAGGCGGCCGAAAAGCTCGTTGATGACCCAGTTGGCCACCAGCTTGCCGTCGCGGCCCTCGGCTGCGGCTTCGAAATAGGCGGCGTTCGCGACCTCGGCGGTGAGGACGGAGGCGTCATATTCCGACAGACCGAAATCGAGCACGAAGCGCGCTTTCTTGGCGTCCGGCAGCTCGGGCAGGGAGGCGGCAATGCCGTCGACCCAGTCCTGCTCGATCTCCAGCGGCAGCAGGTCGGGGTCGGGGAAATAGCGGTAATCATGCGCCTCTTCCTTGGACCGCATCGAGCGTGTCTCGTTCTTGTCCGGATCATAGAGGCGCGTTTCCTGCACCACTTCGCCGCCCGCCTCGACGATGGCAATCTGGCGGCGCGCCTCGACCTCGATCGCGGCCTGGATGAAGCGCATCGAGTTCATGTTCTTGATCTCGCAGCGGGTGCCAAGATGCGAGAAATCCTGCGTTTCCTGATATTTCTCATACTGGCCCGGACGGCAGATCGAGACGTTCACATCGGCGCGCAGGTTGCCGTTCTGCATGTTGCCGTCGCAGGTGCCAAGATAGCGCAGGATCTGGCGCATCTTCAGGACGTAGGCGGCGGCCTCTTCGGGGCCGCGGATGTCGGGGCGGCTGACGATTTCCATCAGGCAGACACCCGTGCGGTTGAGGTCCACGAAGCTCATGTTCGGGTCCATGTCATGGATCGACTTGCCCGCATCCTGCTCCATGTGAATGCGCTCGATGCGCACGAGGCGCGCGATGCCCGGCTCCATGTCCACCAGGATTTCGCCCTCGCCGACGATGGGGTGGTAAAGCTGGCTGATCTGATAGCCCTGCGGCAGGTCCGGATAGAAATAATTCTTGCGGTCGAACGCCGATTTCAGGTTGATCTGCGCCTTGAGGCCCAGCCCCGTGCGCACCGCCTGCTCGACGCAGAATTCGTTGATGACGGGCAGCATGCCGGGCATGGCCGCGTCGACGAAGGCAACGTTGGAATTCGGCTCGGCGCCGAACTTGGTCGAGGCGCCCGAGAACAGCTTGGCATTAGAGGCGACCTGCGCATGCACCTCCATGCCGATGACCAGTTCCCAATCATGCTGGGCGCCGGAAATCACGCGGGGTTTCGGGGTCTCGTAGGTCAGGTCCAGCATGGCGGGCGTCCTTTGGTCAGATGCCAAGGCTTCTAGGACAGGCGGCGCGGCTGGGCAAGGGGCTGGCCGCGCGCTAGGGCGAGGGCAGCATGTACATCCCGGCGGGCGAGAAGGCGATGGACTGCCCGCGCGCGATATCATCCGCAAACTGCGCCGCGATGGCGCGCAGGGCGGTGCGGCGTCCCTCGCTGATCAACGCGCGGCGGGGCGGCAATGGACGGGTGCCGGGGCAGTGCAGCGCTTGCGTCCAGATCAACGGATGCAGCTCATAAAGATGATCGCGCAGGATCCACGTTAGGCAACCGTTGAGCGCGGTGCGTCCCGCATCTTGCGCGGCGCCCGTATCCTCGCCCGCGCGCATGGTGATGGCGCAGAACGCAGCCATCAGATTGGCCGTGTGTTGATCCGGGCAGCGGCGCAGAATATCGCGCATCCCGTCGATGAAGAAGATCGGATCCAGCAGCGCCAGCGCCTTGGCATCCAGCGCCAGCGCGTCGAGATAGACCCACGTATACCCGCCCGCACCCCAAAGGCTGGCGCTGCGCACGGCGGTCCTGCGGGCCTCCAGCTCCAGTTGCGCGAAATTGCCCGGCTCGATCGCCAGAATCGCCGCGCCGAGCGCACGCATGTTGCGCGGGCTGGCGGGGTCGAGGTCGATCAGCTGCTCGTACTGGTCCGCCACCTGCAGCACAGTCGCGCCCGGCGCGGCGCGCAGCAGCGCGCATTGCGCGGCCGCCAACGACGGTGCGTCGAGGTCCAGTGCAGAATAGGGGTCCAGAAGGCTCTGCGCACGCGCCGCATGATGCGCGATGCGCTCGGTCGCGCCCGCCAGCGAGGCGGCGCCCGGCACGGATGTCCACGCGCGGGCCAGGTCGATATGCGCCAGTGCCAGGGTGGCATGCACGGGATAGTCGCCCGGATGTTCTTCCTCCAAGGCATCCAGCGCGTCGATGCCGTAGCGGTCTGGAACCATGCCGTCATGCAACGAATCCTCGGCCATCGCCACCACATCGCTGCGTGCGCCAAGTCCCATCAACATCGCCGCCGACTCGCCCCCGGGCGTGCCGCTGCGGGTTCGGTCGGCCTCGATGATGCGATCCGACAGATCGCCCCACATCTCCTGCCGGGCCAGTTTCCGCCCCAGATCCTCAAACGCGGTGCGCGCGGTTTCCTCCTCGGTGAGGGGGATCCAGGGCAGGATGATCCGGCGGCTGAGCTTGTCGAGATTGGGCTGCGGATGCGCCTTGGCGCGGCCCGGGTCCGGCCGCCTGCGTGGCAATAGCCTGCCGATGCGGGCGCCAAGCCGGGTCTTGGAATTGGGCAAAGGGTGCATCACGTCAGCGGGGCCTTCTGCAGCAGGTTATTGGAACTTCTTGTTGCCGCCGCAATCAGGCCAAATCATGTCACCGCCGGGGAGAATGGAAGACTGCCTTGCGCGGAAACACGCCCTTGCGCCGCCTGTTGCCCATGCGCGGCCGGTGGGGCCATTGCAGGGCAGGGTGTTTTGGGCGATCATTCAGCATGAAACGGATTGGCCTCAGTCTTTGCGTGATGGTTTGCCTTGTCATGGCCCCCGCGCATCTGCACGCTTCAGAGATAGGGGGCGCGGTCAACGCGACCCGGCCGCAATCTCGCGCCATCGAAATTCCCAAGGCCCGCTGGGATCATCGCCCCGGCGGCGCGGCCTGGACCCGCAGCGCGCTGACGGCGCTGGCCCGACATGGCGCGCCGCTCGTGCAGGCAGTGCCGCGCGATATCTCCACCTGGTGCCCCGGCTACGCCTCGGGCGACGAGGCGCAAAGGAAGGCCTTCTGGGTCGGATTCCTGTCGGCCCTGGCCAAACATGAAAGCACCTACCGCGCCAAGGCCGTGGGCGGGGGCGGGCAATGGTATGGGCTGCTCCAGATCCTGCCGGGAACAGCGCGGAGTTATGGCTGCCGGGCGACCTCGGGCGGCGAATTGGTGGATGGGGGCGACAACCTGAGCTGCGCGATCCGCATCATGGCCCGCACCGTGCCACGCGACAATGCCATCGCGGTGCGCGACGGGCGCTGGCGCGGGGTGGCCGCCGATTGGGGCCCGATGCGCAGCACGGCCAAGCGCACGGATATGTCCTCATGGCTTCGCGGGCAGGAATACTGCGCGCTCAAACGCTCGCCCCGCCCCCTGCTGCGGCCCGAAACCATTGAGACAAAGCGCAGCGCCCGCAAGACGCGCTGAGCCGCATCAGCTTTTCAGGATGCGGCCCACCATTTCCGCGGTATCGCGGCTGAGGCCGGGCCGCGCGGCAATCCGCTTCAGTTGCGCCTCGATCAGCGCCTGGCGATCCGCATCATAGCGCCGCCATGTCTCGAAGGCCGAGCACATGCGCGCCGTGGTTTGCGGGTTGAGCGGATCGAGCTGGATCAGCCAGTCGGCCAGCAGCTTGTACCCCTTGCCGGAGGCGTGATGAAAGCCCGCCGGCGATCCGGCTAGCGCGCCCAGCGTGGCGCGGAACCGGTTGGGGTTTTTCATGGTGAAATCAGGATGCTGCGTCAGCTTGTCCGCGACTTCTGCCGTCTCGTCAGGTTCGGCATAGGCGACCTGCAGGCTGAACCATTTGTCGATGACAAGGCGGTCCTTTTGCCACTGGTCGTAGAAGGCAGCGATGGCCGCATCGCCCTTGCCCGCCTGCAGCAGGCATCCCAGCGCCGCCAGCTGCTGGGTCATGTTATCGGCCGCCTCGTACTGCGCTTGCGCGGCCGCGCCGCCATCGCGTCGCGTGATCATTGCCAGCGCAGCATTGGCCAGCGACCGCGCGCCCGACTGGGCGGCGTCGGGTCGGTAGGGCGCGGTAACCTGATGGGCCTCGTAGAGGTCGCGAGCGTTGTCCTCCATCGCCTCGGCGCGCGCGTCTTTCAGCGCCTCGAGCGCGTCCCAGATGGCTTGCGGGTCAGGCGTGCCGCCCGCGTCGTGGATGGCCTGCGCCAGATCGTCCTGGCTGGGCAAACCCAGCGCCAGCGCGCGGAAGGCCGGATCGAGCGTATCGTCCCGCGCCATCGTCAGCGCCGCATCCAGATAAGCCGCATCGGGCGCCGCGCCGTCCCGGATCATCGCCAGCAGCCCCTCGCGCGCCAGTGCGCGGCCCGCCTCCCATTTGTTGAACGGGTCGGTATCATGCGCCAGAAGGAAGGCGCGCTCGGCATTGTTGGTCTCGCGTTGAAGGATCACGGGGGCCGAGAATTCGCGCAGGATAGACGGGATAGGATGCGCCGAAAGGCCGGTGAATTCAAAGCTTTGCTCGGCCTTCGTCATCTCGAGCGTCCGCGTCGCCGCCACCTCGCCGCCATTCTGGCCCAGAAGGCCGACCTTTATCGGAATGACGCGCGGTGGCTTGTCCTCCTGCCCCGGCGTGGGCGGCGTTTCCTGTTTGAAATGAAGGGTGTAGGTTCCGTCCTTGAACTCGTCCGTGACCGACAGGCGCGGCGTGCCCGCATCTTCGTACCAGCGCTTGAATTGCACCAGATCGCGGCCCGTTACATCCTCGAACACGCGCAGCCAATCCTCTATCGTGCAGGCCTGCCCGTCATGCCGATCGAAATAGAGCGCCAGCGCCTTCTTCCATGCCTCGTCCCCGACCAGGGTTTTCAGCATCCCGATCAGCTCGGCGCCCTTTTCATAGACGGTCGCGGTATAGAAATTATTGATCTCGACAAAGCTCTCCGGGCGGACGGGATGCGCCAGCGGGCCATTATCCTCGCGGAACTGGCGGGCGCGCAGGGCGATGACATCTTCGATCCGCTTGACCGGAGCGCTGCGCAAGTCGCTGGTGAACTGCGCATCGCGGAACACCGTCAAACCCTCTTTCAGACACAGCTGAAACCAGTCTCGGCAGGTAATACGGTTGCCCGTCCAGTTGTGGAAATACTCATGCGCGATGATCGCTTCGATCCGCTCGAAATTGGCGTCCGTGCTGGTCTCGGAACTGGCCAGAACGCAGGAGGAGTTGAAGATGTTCAGTCCCTTGTTCTCCATCGCGCCCATGTTGAAATCATCGACTGCGACGATGTTGAAGAGGTCAAGATCGTATTCACGGCCATAGACCTCTTCGTCCCAGCGCATCGATGCCTTCAGCGCCTCCATTCCGAAGGCGCATTTGCCTTCGTCGCCGGGGCGCACCCAGATGTTCAGGTCCACCTCGCGGCCCGACATGGTGGTGAAGCTGCCCAGATGATTGACCAGCCGCCCGGCCACCAGCGCAAAGAGATAGGCGGGCTTCGGCCAGGGGTCATGCCATTCGGCAAAGCCATCGCCGGTCTTCCCGGGGTTGCCGTTGGAGAGCATGACCGGCTCGGCGCCCTCGATGCGCACATCGAAGACGGCCATCACGTCGGGGCGATCAGGGTAGTAGGTGATCTTGCGAAAACCCTCGGCCTCGCATTGCGTGCAATACATGCCGCTCGACATGTAGAGCCCCTCCAGGGCGGTGTTGGCCGAGGGGTTGATCTCGACCTCGGCCTCCCAGGTGAATTCGCCTTCCGGCACGTCGCAGCTGAGGCCCGTTTCGGTGACCAGCGGCGTGACCTCTTGCCCGTCGATGCGTGCGCGGATCAGCGTCATGTTCTCGCCATCCAGCGCGAAATCGTGGGACGAGGCGTCAGGATTGGGCGCGAATGTGATCCGGCTGAGGACGCGCGTGCGCGTCGGATCCAGCCGAAAGGTCAGGTGCACGCCCGTGACCAGCCAATTGGGCGGGGTATAGTCGGAAAGGTGGATGGTCTGGGGGGCGGCGTCCTGCATGTCGCGTCCTTTCGGTCGGAACCATTTGGTTTCGGCCAGAGTTAGAGGGATAAGAGAGGCCCTTCAATGGCCTTATGTGGCGTGCAGCGCCGCACCATCAACGCAAGGGAGGACGCGCCATGTCGGCACCCGACACCAATACCGAAAAAACCAAGCCCGCCCACAAGACACCGATTTCCGGAATGGTCGGCGTCGTTATCTTTGCGGTGCTTCTGCTGCTTGGGCTGGTCATCTGGCTCAGCTTTGCAGGGAACGATCCAGGTGATGAGGCCGGGGTCGAGACCGGCGTCAGCTCGGAGATGACGGAGGGCGTCGCCGCCGATGGCGCCGCCGTCGAGGGCACGGCAACCGAGTGACCCTGTTGCCGTAGTTTCGCGGCACGCTATCTATTCATAGGCCCGCCGGCGCTGCCGGGCGGGCCTTTTGCGTGCCGGAGGGGCAAGATGAAACATCGCAAGAAGGGCGATCTGCCCCGCAAGATCTGCGCCACATGCGGTCTGCCCTTTGCATGGCGCAAGAAATGGGCACGGAATTGGGACGATCTGCGGCATTGCAGCGAAAAATGTACGCGAAACCGGCCGCGCGCCGCGCCAGAGACGCCTGAGCCCAACCGTGGGGGTTGAAGTTTTGCTGCCATGCGGCAAGATTGATCTGATCCAGGCACAAAACAGGTCACCCATGAAACGTCCCGTTATCGGTATCATCAGCAATCAGCATGTGATCGACGATCGCTATCCGCTTCACGGGGCGGGGCGGATGAACCTTGAGGCGGTGACGCAGGTGGCGGGCGGCATGCCCTACATCGTCGCCGCCGACCCGCTTCTGGTCAGCGTGGACGAGCTTATGCACGTCTGTGACGGCTTCCTTCTGACCGGGGGGCGCGCGAATGTGCATCCTGGTCATTACGGCGAGGACGAGACCGAGGCACATGGCGCCTTTGATCCGGCGCGCGACGCGATCACCCTGCCGCTGGTGCGCGCCTGCGTCGAGGTGGGGATGCCGATCCTCGGGCTTTGCCGCGGGTTTCAGGAGATCAACGTGGCGATGGGCGGCACGCTTCATCCCGAGATCCGCGATCTGCCGGGCCGCGACAATCACCGCATGCCCCCCGACGGCACGCTGGACGAGCAATTTGCGCTGCGGCACGTGGTCAGCTTTACCGAGGGCGGGATTTTTCATCGTCTGATGGGCGCGCGCGAGGTCATGACGAATACGCTGCACGGGCAGGGCATCAAGACGCCCGGTGCGCGGATCGTGATCGAAGGGCACGCGCCTGATGGAACCGCCGAGGCAATCCATGTCAGCGGCGCGCGCGGCTTTGCCCTGGGGGTTCAGTGGCATCCTGAATGGAAGGCCATCGAGGATCCGGTCTCGCGTCCCCTGTTCGAGGCGTTCGGCGCGGCAGCGGCCCATTGGGCGGCCGGGCATGGTCCTGCACCTGCGCTGAAATCGGCCTGATCGGGAAAACATCGGCGGGAGCACCTGTTGCAACCGGCGGGATTTGGGTATTTTTAACCAAGAAAAAGCAGGGTGCCGCGCGGCGGTATGCATGCTGCGGTCTGCCGCCCCGCGGCGTCTCAATCGAAGGGGCAGGAGCATCGTGAAACCGGATCCGAAACCCTCGCCGCCCGGCGATGCGCGTCCACCCGTCGGCGCGGTAATGCGCACGATCTGGATCTGTATCGGTTCGGTGTCGCTGGCGCTGGGCGCTATCGGGGTGATCCTTCCGCTGCTGCCCACCACGCCTTTCGTGCTGCTGGCGGCATTTGCCTTCGCGCGCAGCGCGCCGCGCCTTCGGGCATGGCTGGCACGCAGCTCGGTCTTTGGCCCGATCATTTCGGATTGGGAGGCACATGGCGTGATCGCGCCGCGCTACAAGGCGATGGCCTGCGGGGCGATGGCTGCCGTTCTGGTGGCATCGCTGCTGGGCGGTCTGGACCTGCGATTGATCGCGGTGCAGGCGCTCTGCATGGGGGTGGGTGCGGCCTATGTGCTTAGCCGGCCGTCCTATCCGCGAGGCTAGGGGGCCGATTTGCAAGGTTTCGATCAGGCGATATCGCCCTCGTAGATCTGGGCGAGGGCGGTGCGCACCTGGGCCTGCACCTCGGCAGCGGACCTTTCCAGATGGCCGGCGAGCATCTTGCGCGCGGCGTCCTCATCGCGTGCGGCCACGGCGACGACCAGTCGCTGATGTTCCTCGTGCGCACTGGTGCGGCGCGCCTCATGCTCCAGATTGATCCGCCGGACAAAGCGGATGCGGTCGTTGATGTTTCGCAAAAATCCCAGCCGAGCAGAGTTCTCACCCAGCCGGGCAAGGGCGAGGTGGAACGCCTCATCCGCGGCGATCATCGCCTCGGCATCGGTGCTGCCGGGGGCGCAGCCGTCCTGCCAGTCTGCAGCGAAGGCGGCAAGGGCCGCATCGGTCGCTTGGCGCAGCGCGGATTTCAGCGCCCCCGCCTCGAGATCGAAGCGTACGGCGTAAAGCTCGGTGATTTCGCGCGCGCTGAGCTTGCGGCAAAAGAACCCGCGCCCCGGCTCGAACCGGACCAGCCCGTCCGAGATCAGCCGGTTGAGCGCCTCGCGCACGGGCGCGCGGCTGAGCCCCAGATCGGCGGCCAGCGCGCTTTCATTGAGGCGCGCGCCGGGTTTCATGCGAAAGGCGATCAGCCGTCCGCGCAAGGCCTCATAGGCCAGATCGACGGCATTTTCGCGCAAAGGGGGCATGGGTGGCAGCGCCTTTCATGTATTTTCCACCGGCAAGCTTGACAGGTTTCGTGGGTGTGTCAACACTGCCGACAGGATTGTCGACAATCCTGCCGGCACAATGCTGCGAGACGGAGAGAGATGATGACGGACACCCCGGACAAACCTTTGAGTGAAGCGCAGGTAGCGGAATATCACGAGCGGGGCTGGGTCATCCCCGATTGGGAATTTCCGCCAGAGTTGATCGCCGAAATGCGCGCCGAGTATGAGGCGTTGTTGGCGCGCAATCCCGATATCGCGTCCGACATCATCCTTGCGCCGCATCAGGAGGAGGGTGGCTCGATGGGGGTGAATGGCAGTCGCAAATGGCTGGAATTCGCCACGCATCCCAAGCTGATGGAGACGGCGCGCCAGCTGATCGGCGATGACATCATCCTCTGGGGCACGACCCTTTTCGGCAAGCCGCCCAAGAACGGCAAGGAGACGCCCTGGCATCAGGATGGCGGCTACTACCCGATCAAACCGCTTGAGACGCTGACCATGTGGATCCCGCTGGATGATGTCACGCCCGAGAACGGCCCGATGACCTTCATCCCCGGCTCGCACAAGGCGCATGAGCTCTACAGCCACTCCTGGCAGGAGGGGGACAACAAGACCATCAACCTCGTCTGCGATTCCGAGCATTTCGATGAGGCCGAGGCCGAGCCGCTGATCCTGAAGGCCGGGCAGGTCAGCTTTCACGATGTCTACATGATTCACGGCTCCAAGGCGAACCATACCGATCATCGCCGCGCGGCCTTCATCGTGCGGCTGATGCCCGCGACGTCGTTCTACGATCACGCATGGGGCGCCGAGATCGGCAAGAAGCATCCCAGCCAGGGCTACGGCACGCGGCCCCTGCATCTGGTCAGCGGGCAGGACCGGGCGGGCAATAATTTCGAGATCGGGCATGGCGCGACTGCACCGGCCTGAGGGCTTAGCCGCGCAGGCGGGCGAGGATGGCGTCGCATGCGCCCTCCCACGCCTCCGGCACGCCCTTTTCCTCCAGATGGTCGAGGCCCTGCCGTGTGATTCCGCCGGGGGTGCAGAGGCTGGCGAGGATCTGGTCCATTGGCGCGTCTTCTTCGGCGATCATGCGGCCCGCGGCGGTGAAGGTGCGCGCGACCAGTTGGCGCGCATTGACCGGGTCCATGCCCTGTGCCGCCGTCCAGTCGGCGCCGGTGCGGATCAGCGCCTGCGCCCAGCCATACATCGCCGCCGAGACGGTGGCCGCCTCAAACTCGTCCTCGCTGCGCAGCGCAATGATGCTGCCGATCGCGTCCAGCAGCGGGCGCGCGGCGGGCAGGTCGGGATAGGCGAGGGTGGGGCTGGCCCCCAGCCTGGAGGCGGTGATGGGCATGATGCGCATGACATCGGCAGGCCCCGCGTCCAGCGCGCCCAGCGTCACGCCCGCGCAGGCGCTGAGCAGGGTCTGCCCCGCGCGCCAGTACAGTCCGCTTATGGCTTCTCGCGCATCATCCGGGCGGACGGCCAGCAGAACCAGATCGCACTCGGCCACGATCTGCGCGTTGCCCTCGGCCAATGCAAAGCCCTGCTTTTGCGCCAGATCAGGGCCGCGCCCCCGCGGCGAGAGCATGATGCCTGCGGGTGCATGGCCCGCCCGCAGCAGCCCGTCCAGCATGGAGACCGCCAGATGACCAACTCCGATAACGCCCAGTTTCATGTGATGCGGCCCCGTTTCCATTTAAGGTCCGCGCATACTGTCACAGAGGCACCGGATGACAAGTCCGCAGCGCCCCGCGTTGGCTCAGGCACCTACGCTGGCGGTGAAAGGAAAGTGGGATGACGACACCAAAGTTCGGGGGCACAGCTGTACCAATGCCTGATTTGACCGATCCGGCCTTGACGCCGGGGCGTGCCTTGCTGGCCGAAGGGCGTGCGATGGCGCGGTATTGGCAGCTCGGTCGCTCGGCCTTCATGGAGGCCGAGGGGGTGGCGTCGGAGGCCGACTACAAGCGCCGCGCCATGACGGACGGGCGCATGATGCAGCACGCCCATATCGGCTTTCGCAGCATCGACCGCACGGTGGAGGCGATGGGTGAGTTGCATGGGCGCGCTGCGGCGCAGGGTGTGCGCATCGACCGGTTCGGCGTCACGTTGGACTGGACGATGGGCTATCCGCAGAACAGCCGCGCGGATCGGGCACGCGGGACCGGCATCGTCCTGACCGGCCCCGAGGATTTCGCCCGCATCACGCAGGCCAGCCCGGCGGCGGCACATTTCGGGGATTTCATGCTGGGCCTGCCCGGCGCGCTGGACAATACCTGCGCGGCGATCGCGGCGGGGGCGACGGCCATTGGCAATCTGGGGCAATATTTCACCTTTCGGCTGCCTTACTGGGACGATGACGTGGCAACGACGGAGGCGACGCTCCGCGCGCTCGGCCTGATCGCGGCGCAGGAGGCTGAGATCCTCGTGCATTCCAACCTTGATGACGGGTTCGCGGGGCTTTTCCTCGACATGACATCGGCCTTTGGCATGGCGCTGATCGAGAAACATATCGTCGAGGATCTGATTGGCGCGCCGCTGTCCTTCTGTTTCGGACATCACTTTTCGGCGCCGCTGACGCGGGCGGCGTTTCAGGCTGCGCTGGCGCGGGAAACGGACACGCCTGGCACGATGATTTTCGGCAATACGGTGGCTTATCAGGGTGGCGCTGCACAAAACTACGCAAGTCTTTCCAGCTATTTGCTGGCCGATCTTTGTGCGTTGCATGAACATCACTCGGGCCATGCGGTCAATCCCGTACCGGTTACGGAAAACCTGCGCATTCCCGACGTGGACGAGATCCTTGATGCGCAGCTTTTCGCGGCGCGGCTGGCGGATCATGCGCCGGGCCATGCCAGGCTGCACGATAGCGCGCTCATCGACGCGATGGCCGGGCGCCTGATCGCGGGCGGGCGCGTCTTTGCCGAGAATGCGCTGAGGGGGCTGGCCGAGCGGGGCGTCGATACCGCCGATCCAGGCTCGCTGATGCTGGCGATCCGGCGGCTGGGCGCGCGGCGGATGGAGGCGATGTTCGGCGCGGGCCCAATGGAGGGGGCCGCGCGCGCGCCCTTGGTCGCCGCCGACTGGGCCGAGGAACTGGACGAGATGGCCGCCGCATGGGTGCAGCGGCAGCAGGGCGCGGCCTTGGCGCGCCGGCGCGTGGTGCTGGGCACGACTGATGTGCACGAACATGGCGCCTACCTTGTGCGCCGAGCGCTGATCGGCCTCGGGGCCGAGGTGATCGAGGCAGGTGTTGCCATCGATGCGGAGGTGATGGTGTCGCGCGCGATTGATGCGGGCGCCGATGCCATCGCGGTCAGCACCTATAACGGCATCGGGCTGGATTATGCGCGCCGACTTATCGCCGGATTGAAAGCGCGGGGCGTGGATATCCCCGTTCTGATGGGCGGCAAGCTGAACGAGATTCCGCAGGACAGCAATTCCAGCCTGCCGGTGGATGTCACTGTCCAGATCCGCGCCACCGGGGCGCATCCGTGCAAGGATCTGGACGACATGCTGGCCGCCCTGAAACGCTAGACGTGCTGGCCGCCATTCACGTCGATGGACGCGCCGTTGACGTATGAGGACTGCCCCGAGCAGAGGAAGAGCACGACGCGCGCCACCTCTTCGGACTGGCCAAGGCGGCGCAGCGGGATGGTGCGGGTGATTTCTTCGGTGCCGGGCGACAGGATCTCGGTCTCGATCTCGCCGGGGGTGACCATATTGGTGCGGATGCCGCGCGGCCCGAACTCGGCCGCCGCCTCGCGCGTCAGCGCGGCGAGGGCCGCCTTGGAGCAGGCATAGGCCGCCCCGGCGAAGGGGTGCACGCGGCTGCCCACGATGGAGCCGACATTGACGACGCAGCCTTGCGCCACCTCAAGCTCGGGCAGAAGATCGCGCATCAGGGCGGCTGGGCCGATCAGGTTGACGTTCATAACGTGGTGCCACGTTGCGTCATCCGTGCCCGCGATGCCCAGCCGCGCGCCAGCCTCACCCTTGGGCGAGATGCCGGCATTGTTGACGATGGCGCCAAGGCCTTCGGGACCCAGCGTTTCGCGGACGCGGGCGACCAGGTCGGCGCGCGCCTCGGCGTCGGACAGATCGCCCTGGAAATGATCGGTGGCGCCCGCATGCCAGGGGCAGCGATTGTCGAAGGCGGTACGCGAGACGGTCATCACCCGCCACCCGGCGGCCTGGAACGACTTGACGGTCGCGTGACCAATACCGCGGCTTGCGCCTGTCAGAAGCAGGGTTTTCGTGCTCATAAGGGGTCCCCTGGATCATGGCCTGCATTATGCGGCCCGCGCAGGAGTAGTAGACCCGGTGCGGCCCATGTCAACGGCTGACCCGGCGCGCAGCGGCGCCCGCGTCTAGATGTATGACCGTTCGCTCAGGGGCACATCCGCAATCTCGCGGATCAGCATACCGGTCAACACGTCCTCGGCGCGGTTGAGGGTGCGCCCCGGATTGCTGACCATGTGAATGTCGATGGCGGGCAGATTCGTCTCGGGCGGCAGTTGCCAGAGCCGTCCCGCCGCCACGTCGCGCGCGGCAACGTGGACGGGCAGGGCGCCGATGCCGACATTCGTCATGATCATGCGCCGCACCTCGGAAAGGCTGGACGACACGCCCTTGAGATCGGGCCGCATCCCGGCCTGCTGGCGCAGGCGCGCGAGCTCGTAAAGGGGACCAGCGGCGGAATCGGTCTGGAATGACACCGCCTGCTCGCCGCGCAGATCGCGCAGCTTGAGGCCGGTCTTGCCAAAGAGATGATGGCCTGGCCCGCAGTAATGGCCGAAATATTCGCGGTAAAGCACGCGGTAGTCCAGCCCATGCGCCGGATGCGACACGAGGCAGAGGCCGAACGCCACGCGATTGTGCAGCACGCGCGCGATGACTTCCTCGCTTTCGGCGATCGACAGCGTGTAGGTGACATCGGGATGCGCGGCGTTGAACCGCTCCAGCACGGCATCCAGATGCGGGCTGATGACGTGGCTGGCCAGCGCGATCGAGACATGGCCGGTCACCTTATCCTCGGCCGCGCCCAGAAGGGTGGGCAGCTGCGTGACGGCGCCGAACATCGTGCAGGCCTCGCGATAAAGCGTCTCGCCCGCCGGGGTCACACTGAAGTGCGTCGATGAGCGGTTGATCAACCGGCGCCCTACCTGATCCTCCAGCCGCTTGAGCGCCGAGGAAATCGTGGGCTGTTTGAGGCCGAGAAACGTGGCCGCGGGCGTGATGCCGCCCTCATCCACCAGCACCATGAACGTGCGCAGCAGGTTCCAATCCAGATTCCACGCAAAGCGATGCTCATAAAGCGGCGTCATAGGTTTCATCAATCCAACGCATTTCTTTTATTTATTTGCACGATGTTTGGCCCCTGTGCAAACATCTTGTCAGACCAGACCGCCGGGGCGGGCGCGGCGCGATGCGCGGCGCTTGGCCGGGTGATCTGTGCCTGCCAAAAAAGAAAACCCAAGGGGAGAGACCAACATATGACCACACCTACATCCATGATCCGCCGCACCTTTCTGGCGACCACCGCCCTCGCCGCCGCGGCCCTGATCGCAGGCCCCGTCGCCGCGGACGAGCTGGAAGGCATCAAGGAGCGCGGCGTTCTGAAGATTGCCATGACGGGCCAGTACCCGCCCTTCAACTTCGTCAACGAATCCAACGAGGTCGTCGGCTTCGATCCGGCCATCGGCACCGAGATCGCCAAGCGCATGGGCCTCGAGACCGAGATCGTCACCACCGCCTGGGACGGCATCATCGGCGGCCTGATCGCCAATAAATATGACGCTGTCGTCGGCTCGATGTCGATCACCGAAGAGCGCGACAAGGTCATCGACTTCGTCGGCCCCTACTATACCACCAGCCGCGCGATCTTTACCAATGCCGGCTCGGACCTGACCACGGTCGAGGGTCTGGATGATGCGGTCGTCGGCGTCACCCTGGGCGAGACGCACGAGGAATGGGCGCGCGAGCAGGGCTATAACGTCAAGACCTACAAGGGCCTGCCGGAACTGCTGCTGGAGCTGACGAATGGCCGCGTCGATGCCATCGTGAACGATTCGATCCCGGTCATGCTTGCCATGAAGAGCGGTCAGTATGACCTTGCCGTGATCGAGGATCCGTCGGCCGAAAAGGTCGGCGCCGGTATCGCCATCCGCGAGAACAACCCCGAACTGGCCGCGGCCATGCAGGAGGCGCTGGACGCGATGATGGAGGACGGCACCTACATGGAAATCGCGAACGAGTGGGTTGGTGGCGACATCCGCTGATAGGCACTGACTTTCAGGCCCGCCGGACGCTTTGGCGGGCCTGAACTATCGTTGAGGCGCGAGACGACCATGACCACCACTTACGGACATCTGACATGGGAGGACGTGCGCGATGCCGACAAGGATCGCGTCGTGATCCTCTCGGTCTCGGCGACAGAGGACCACGGCCCGCACATGCCGCTGGATACGGATACCGTTCTGGGCATGGCCGTGGCCGAGGGCGTGGCGACGGCCGCACCGGGCGAGGTGTTCGTCATGCCGCCCATCCCATATGGCTTCAACGAGCATCACAAGGATTTTCCCGGCGTCATCTGGATCCAGCCCGAAACGCTGATCGCATTCGTGACGGACGTCACCAAGTCCCTGGCGCATCATGGCTTTCGCCGGATCCTGCTGCTGAACTCTCATGGTTCGAACCATCCGGTACTGGACCTTGCTGCGCGCAAGACGGTGATCGAGACGGGGATCATCTGCGTTTCTGCCTCCTACTGGAACCTCATGTCGGATCGCATCAACGAGATCCGCGCGTCGGATCTGGGCGGGATCGCCCATGCGGGTGAATTCGAGGCAGCCATGTATACGCACCTGCACCCCGAGCGCGTGGACCTGTCAAAGGCCGCTACGCAGAACCTGCACGATCCGAAGTCGAAATTCTTCAATCTCGACCTGGCGGGCAAGGGCGGCGGCGCGATGCTGATGCGCTGGTGGTCCGAAGTGTCGCCCGATGGCACGATGGGCGATCCCACCGTCGCCACGCCCGATAACGGCAAGAAATTCCTGGAGGCGGCCATCGAAGAGACGACCGCACTCATCCGCGAAATCCGCGCGCTGCCCATTCTGGAGCGCACGGACCATCACTGAGGGCGCACGCCCCTGACACCTGGAGACCGCCCTTGGACATCGACCTGATCCTGCGCGTTTACCCCTTTTTCCTCGAGGCTGCCTGGGTCACGGTGCAGCTCTCGGTGCTGACCTGCTTGCTGGGCCTTGCATGCGGAGCCGTCGGAGCGGCGGCGCGGCTGTCACGGCTGGCGCCGATCCGGTGGATCGCAGCTACCTATGTCAGCCTCTTTCGTGGCACACCGGCGCTGATCCAGATCTTCATCCTCTATTTCGGCGGCCCGCAGATCGGCATCAACCTCGATAGCTTCGCGGCGGGCACCATCGCGCTGGGCGTCAATATCGGCGCCTACATGACCGAGACGATCCGCGGCGCCATCATATCCGTCGACCGCGGCCAGACCGAGGCGTCGCGCACGTTGGGCATGAGCCGGGCGCAGACCATGCGCAAGGTGGTCTTGCCGCAGGCCGCGCGCATGATGATCCGGCCCCTTGGCGTCAATATCAACGCACTGATCAAGGGCACGGCCCTCGTCGCGCCGATTTCGGTGATCGAGCTGACCTACACCGCGCAGCGCTTCATCGGCTCCACCTACAAGCCGTTCGAGATGTTCCTGCTGGCGGGCATTCTCTACATGGCAATCATCTATGTGGTGGGCCATGGCATCAAATGGCTCGACCGCCGGGCACAGATCGTATGAGCCGCGCCGCATTGACAGGAGGCCGCCATGGGTCTTGATTTCACAGTCGTCCCCGAATATTTCGACGTGCTTTTGTTGGGCATGGCCTGGACCGTCGCCATCACCATCGGCGCGGGACTGCTCAGCTTTTTTGGCGGCATCATATTCGCCGTGATCGCGCTTTATGGCCACTGGATCATTCGGCTGCCATTCCGTCTCTTTGCCTGGCTTTTCATGGGCACGCCGCTCCTCTTGCAGCTCTTCCTCATCTATTTCGGCCTGATCGAGATCGGTATCGACCTGCCGGCCTTCGTTGCCGGTGTGATCGGCCTGGGTCTTCATTTCGCGGTCTATAATTCCGAGCTGATCCAGGCGTCGATCCTGGCCGTGGACAAGGGGCAGTACGAGGGTGCGCGCACGCTGGGCCTGTCGCGCGGGCAGACGCTGCGCCGGATCGTGATCCCGCAGGCGGTCCGCGCGGTGATCCCGCCCATGGGTAACAACATGATCGCGCTTCTCAAGGACAGCGCTCTGGTGTCGGTGATCGGCGTGGCCGAACTGACGCTGGCCGCGCAGCAGGCGATCAGCCGTACCTATCGCCCCTTCGAATTCTATATCGCCGCCGCCGCCTGCTATTACGTCGTCAACCTGTGCCTTGAGGCCGGATTGCGCCGCCTCGAGCGCCGCATCGCGGCCTCGCGCTAAGGAGCCCCCCATGACAGATACCCCCTTCATCCAGATCCGCCACGCCGCCAAAAGCTTTGGCGCGCTGGAGGTCCTCAAGGATATCAACCTGACGGTCGAGCGCGGCCAGATCGTGGCCATCATCGGCCCCTCGGGTTCGGGCAAATCGACCCTCCTGCGCGCCATCAACGAGCTGGATCCGCTCAGCTCAGGCGAGGTCTGGCTGGAGGGCGTGCA
The DNA here is from genome assembly GCF_043355935.2 of Roseovarius roseus. Lineage (NCBI taxonomy): Bacteria > Pseudomonadati > Pseudomonadota > Alphaproteobacteria > Rhodobacterales > Roseobacteraceae > Roseovarius > Roseovarius roseus. The sequence goes on from NZ_JBHFPE020000004.1 coordinate 225,726, forward strand.
GATCAACAAGAAGCTGCCCCATCGCCAGTATGAAAAGCACGTGAACCAGGTGCGCCAGGACATCGGAATGGTGTTCCAGCACTTCAACCTCTTCCCGCATCTGAACGTGCGCGACAATATCACGCTGGCGCCCAAGATGCTGAAGGGCCTCAGCACCGAAGAGGCCAACAAGCTGGCCGAGGAACAGCTGGCGCATGTGGGCCTGTCGGAGAAGATCGACGTCTTTCCCTCCCGCCTTTCGGGTGGGCAGAAGCAGCGCGTCGCCATCGCCCGCGCACTGGCGATGAAACCCAAGGTCATGCTCTTCGACGAGGCGACATCGGCGCTCGATCCCGAGTTGGTCGAGGAGGTCAACCAGGTGATGAAGACGCTCGCCGAAGAGCACATGACGATGATCATCGTCACCCACGAGATGGATTTCGCGGCCAGCGTCTGCGACCGCGTCCTTTTCATGGATCAGGGCGTGGTGGTCGAGGAAGGCCCGCCCGATGTGATCTTCAAGAACCCCCGCGAAGAGCGCACCAAGAATTTCCTGCGCAAGCATCTCAGCCGCTAGGGCCCTCAAATGTCACATCTTTTCTACCAGACAAAATCGCCCCGCCCGGTGCTGGACCGCGCCGAGGGCATCTACATGTATGCCGAGGACGGCAAGCGTTATATCGACGGCTCGTCAGGTGCGATGGTGTCGAATATCGGCCATTCCAACCCCGCAGTGCTGGACGCGATGCGCGCCCAGATGGAGAAATCCACCTTCGGCTATCGCCTGCATTTCCAGACCGAGGCCTCCGAGGAGCTGGCAGAGAAGATCACCCGGCTGACGCCCGCAGGTCTCGACAAGGTGTTCTTTGTCTCGGGCGGCTCCGAGGCGGTGGAAAGCTGCCTGAAAATGGCGCGGCAATATGTGCTGACCCGAGGAGAGGCGCAGCGCTACAAGGTCATCTCGCGCTATCCCAGCTATCATGGCTGCACGCTGGGGGCGCTGAGCATCACCGGCATGTCGACCATGACATCGCCCTTCGATCCGATGATGGCCCGCATGCCCAAGATCCCGGCGCCGCGCGCTTATCTGGACGGACTCGACCCCGAAGATCCCGCGACCGGCCTGCACTACGCGAATATGCTGGAACAGAAGATCCTCGACGAGGGCCCCGAGACCGTCATGGCCTTCATTGTGGAGCCCGTCGGCGGCGCGTCGACCGGCGCGCTGGTCCCACCCGCGGGCTATATGCAGCGCATCCGCGAGATCTGCGACCAGTATGGCGTGCTGCTGATCCATGACGAGGTGATGACCGGGGGCGGGCGCACCGGCGCCTTCTTTGGCGCCGAGCATTGGGGCACCGCGCCCGATCTCATCTGCCTCTCGAAAGGCTTCGGCGCGGGCTATGCGCCCTTGGGTGCGATGATCGCGCGCGAGGATATGGTCGAGGCGGTGATGGAGGCGGGCGGCTTCATCCACGGCTTCACCTATGCAGGGAATCCGCTCTCCTGCGCGGCAGGCTCGGCCGTTCTGGACGTGATCGAGAAGGAGGGCCTCGTCGCCAATTCCGCCGCGATGGGCGACAAGCTGGCCGAGCGTCTGCGCGGCCTGATGCAGCGCTATCCCCTGATCGGCGACGTGCGCGGCAAGGGCCTTCTGACGGCGTTCGAGCTGATGGCGGATCGCGCCACCAAAGAGCCGCTGCCGAAGGGCCTCAATGCGCATAGCCGCCTCGTCGATATCGCCTACGACAACGGGCTCATCATCTATTCGCGCCGCACGCGGGGCGGGACGTCGGGGGATCATTTCCTTGTCTGCCCACCGATGATCGTGACCGAGGATCAACTGGACGAGATGACGGATATGCTCGACCGCTCACTGGCGCAGTTCATGGCCGAAATGCCCAAGGAAGCGGCGGAATAGATGTCCAGGATCATCATCACCTGCGCGATCACCGGCTCGATCCACACGCCCTCGATGTCGCCCTACCTGCCGATCACGGCGGACGAGATCACCGAGCATTCCATCGGCGCCGCCGAGGCGGGGGCGGCGATCCTGCACCTGCATGCGCGCGATCCCGAGGATGGCCGCCCCTCGGCCGCGCCCGCGCATTTCAATGCCTTCCTGCCGCGCATCAAGCAAAGCTGCGATGCCGTGCTGAACCTGACGACAGGGGGCAGCGCGACCATGACGCTGGATCAGCGGCTTGCCGCCCCGCTGGTGGCCGAGCCGGAGATGTGCAGCCTCAATATGGGCTCGATGAATTTCGCGCTCTACCCGGCGGCCGAGAAGATCACCGAGTGGAAATACGATTGGGAGAAGCCCTTTCTCGAGAATTCTGACGATCTGATCTTCAAGAACACGCCGCGCGACATGGCCCACATCCTGACCGAGATGGGCGAAAAGCGCGGCGCGCGGTTCGAGTTCGAGTGCTACGAGGTGGGGCATCTTTATATGCTGAAGCATTTCGTGGATCGCGGGCTGGTCAAGGGGCCGCTCTTCATCCAGTTCGTCTTTGGCGTGCTGGGCGGGATCGGGCCGGACCCCGAGAACCTGACGCATATGAAGGCGATCGCCGACAAGCTTTTTGGCGACGATTACACCTTTTCCGTGCTGGCGGCGGGCCGCCACCAGATGCCGCTGATCACCATGTCAGCGATTCTCGGCGGCCATGTGCGCGTCGGGCTTGAGGATTCGCTGATGATCTCGCGCGGCACGCTGGCGAAAAACAATGCCGAGCAGGTTTCCAAGATCCGCCGCATTGTCGAAGACCTTGGCCGCACCGTCGCCGCACCTGATGAGGCGCGCGCAATGCTTGGGCTCAAGGGCGGGGACCGGACAGCGATCTGAGCGTCAGGCGGATTGTCGCGACAAACCCTTGGTATAACGGGCGCTTGGGCGCCTCTCCTCATCTATCGCTATAAGGTGCAGTCAGCGATTGTCAAAGAGCGCGGGGGCCCCGTCGTGCCGCCGCAGGATGTCGGTGATCGCCTCCTGCGGGGCCTCGATGCAGACGGTCAGGCGCAACGGATCATGCGCCAAAGTGCGCCGGTCGTGCACCGATTGCCACGGCAATCCGGCGCGCAGCGCGCCGCCATTGCCCTCAACCACACCAACGCCACCGGTGACGTTATGGAGCAGCTTGCTGCCCGCGCCGAAGAGATGCGGCGGGGTGACCGAGCCGTAACATTGCAGGCTGATCCAGCTTGCGACGACCACAGGCGCAGTCAGGATCAACTCTAGCACGCCAAAGGCCTCGTCGGCGTGCAGGATTTCAGCGGTATCAACCCGCTCTTTCAGGGCCAGCTCGCGGCTCAGGCGCAGCGTTTGGGCATCCGGCCCATGCGCATGCAAATTTCCTAGCGCATCGCGTAAAAGCTTGCCCGCATAGACCGGCCCGGTCGCCTCGACAAAGGCAAACAAGGATTCGGCGGTCAGGTTGAACCGGCCCCAGGCACTCGCCGCGCGCGCGGCAAGGCGCGCCGAGAGGGCGGCGCTGACCTCGTCGGGGCCGGTGGCGCTGCTGGTCGGGCTTTGGGTCAGGAGAACCGGCCGCCGCGGGTCGTCCACGTCCGGCGCAAAGGCGCGGTGCAAAGTGGTCAGGCCGAAAAATCCGGCAAAGCCGAGCGTCTGGATTGACGGGCCAACCCCTCCAGCGCGCGGCGAAACACTTCGGAGCGCACGTCGATGCAAAAGGCTGTCTGCAGGCTGGGGCGCGCATGCTGCAGTTTTACCGCCGCGCCTGACAACTGCGGGGCCAGTGCGCGTTGCGCCGCGCGCTTGGCGGCCTCCTGCAGCACGGCAAGGGCGATCTGAGCCCATTCATCGGCGATCTTGGGCGCATAACGGGTCAGCAACGCCTGCGCCCACAGGATGCGGATGGTGAGCATGTCGGTGGTGATGGGATCCACCCCGCTCGAAAGTTCGGCCTGCCAGAGGCGCTGGCGCGCCAAATGTGCCCAGCCGCCAAGGCCCTGCAACAGTTGGTGAAAACAAGTCTGCGCCGCCTCCATCGCCGGCAAAGCTGGGCGGGCCAGTCGATGCCCGAGGCGTCGGCGGCCAGCTTGGCAACGGTGGGCAGGGCGCGCGGCGGGATGTCCGGCGCGAGCGCTGCCCGTTTGAGCGCGGCGATATCGCCGGGCGCGCCCTTCGGGGAGGTTTTCAGCGCGGCGGCAATGTCTGCGTCGATGACAGTGCCATCCGCGATTTTGGCCGCAGACGCCTCGGGCACCATCGTGGCGCGGGCCCCGGCGACGCGGGTCAGCAAGGCAGACACGTCATCCAAAGGCATGCTCGACTGGCCAATATAGGGGTTGACCGCGACCGAAGAGGAGAGCGGCCAGAGCGGCGGGATCGCGCGGACGGCCCCCCCCCTCGGACATGGCGATCAGATCCAGACGCGGGCAGAAGTAGCCGGCATAGGTATAGGCCTTCATGTGGTGGCGGGTGTGGGCTAGGCCCAGCCGCGCAGCAGCCGGTCCTCGACCGCGTTGATGTAAAGTCCGTTCGAAAGATGGATGCGCAGGCCCTTCGCTGCCGGGCGGTGCGACCAGAGCGGCAGCGCCGCCTGCGCCAGCGCGACAAGGCCGAAGCTGAGCAGCGCCAGCAGGATCAGCGTCCATTCCAGATCGCCCGGCGGCGGCGTCATGGGCAGGGTGCCCGAGGTTATCCAATCGGCCAGCCGCTGGAGTACCACATAGCTGGCCACCGCGATGCCCGACAAAAGCGCTGTGCGCTGCGTCGGCGCGCGGGGTGCCGCATCGGCAAGTCCCTGCGCCAGCAGATAGGCGACACCGAAGATCAGGATCGCCCCCAGCGCCCGCGCCTGCGGCGATTTCGCGCCAAAGCTCAAGGCAAGATCCGTGGCGACGTAGACGCAGACATAGATCGCGATGGCCGGCGCAAAGGCGCGCGCGCCATTGGACAGGCTGGGCACCGCCACTGGGCCGGAACGCCGGGTCGACGCGACCAGCGTGACCGCACCACCCGAGGACAGGAACGCATGCGCCCTGTAGAGTGAATGCGCCACGATATGCAGCAAGGTCAGCGGGAAAAGTGCGATGCCGCATTGCAGGATCATGAAGCCCATCTGGGCTACAGTCGACCACGCCAGGGATGCCTTGACCGTCGGCTGGGTCAGCATCACCAGCCCGCCGAAAAGCGCGGTAAAGCCGCCGATCAGCACCAGCCCGGCCAGCACGGCAGCCGTGCCGCCCTCACCGGCGCCCAATGCGATGAGCCGTTTCATGGCCCACACCCTGTCCGAGTAGCCGGTCAGCGTCGTCGGCACCCCCGCGCGAGAGGGCGCCCCTGGCGATCGCAGCGCGCTATTGGTGGCGCATCCGGTGATCGTGCCTGCCTCCGAAAGCCCGCTGCGCGCGGGGTTCGACATACTCTGCACGCGGCTTCGGGTCGAGCCGGTGCTGGCTGCCGAGGTCGATGAGATGGCGATGATGCGGCCTCTGGCGTGCGAGGATATCGGGCTGGCCGTGCTGCCGCCCATCGTGGTCAAGAACGAACTGGCGTCGGGCCTTTTGCGCGAGGCGGCGCAGGATATCGGCCTGTCCGAGAAGTTTCACGCCTTGACGGTGCGGCGGCAGCTTCCCAACCCGCTGCTGGCACCGCTTCTGACGCCGCGCTAGGCCCCACCGATCCGCGCCGCGACCGCATTGGCTGAGGCCAGCGCGCCTTCCATCAGGCCGCCCATGTCATCGGCCATTTCGGCCCCGGCAAAGAGCAGCCTCCCGTCCCAGAGGCCGGCGACCGCGCGCGGCAGGCCATAGGCTGGATGCATGCGCGGGGGATGGCGGTCCGCCTCGGTCGCCGTCTCGGGCGCGGTGGCCCAGTCCATGAGTGCGGTGGCAATCGGCGCCCGCGCTGCAGGGCCAAAGAGGCGCGCCAACTGGTCGATTGCGGCGTCCTTGAGCGCTTGGGCATGATCCCTGCGCTGATCTGCGGGCACGCCGACAAAGCCAAAGAGCGCGGCGGGGGCGCCATTCGGCCCCGACGCGTCGTGGATTTCGGCGAGCGGTCCGATCGCGCTGACCGCGTCGCCCGAGAGTGCCGCGTCCCGCCAGAAGGGCGCGTCATAGGCTGCGACGAACTTGGCATGGCCGGCCATCCATGTGGGGATCGCGGTGAGGGCGCGCATCGCGGGTTCCGGCAGCGCGGGCGATGTGGTGAGGCGCGCCGCAATCCGGGGCGGTAGGGCCAGAACGGTCGTCCCCGCACGGCAGATACGGCCATCCTCCAGCGTGACCTGACCCGCCTCGGACAGTGCCTGCGCGGGCGCCGAGAGGTGCAGCCGCTCCTGCGGCAGGGTGCGGGCCAGCGCGTCGATCAAGCGCGCCGCGCCGCCCTCGATCCGCAGCGCGCCCGCCATCGAGGCATAGCCCGCGCCCTTGTGAACTCGGCCAGCCGCATCCTCAGCCAGGGACAGTCCTTGGGAATACTGGGCAAAGCTGCGCAGACCCAGATCCTTCAGCAACGCCGCCATGCGGGGCTGACCGGGCCAGAGCCATGAGGGGCCCAGCTCGACCGCCCCGCCGGGCAGCTTCAGCGCGTCGATGCGCCCGCCCAAGCGGTTGCGCGCCTCGAACAGTTGAAAATCGATTCCGTCATTCTGAAGCTGCCGCGCCAGTGCCAGACCGGAGAGGCCGCCACCGATGATCGCCACGTCGGTCTGCATGTCATTGGCCCTTGCGCTGGTCATGTTGCGGCTGATTTGGCACGCAGGGCAACGCGCGGCAAGGCCCCGGGGGTATTTCGAGACCCTTGGGAGAAGCGGCTCGGGTAGGGACAGGTCGCGTCACCCCAACTGATATGCGGATGGCACCGCACGGATCGAGAGGTTTGAGGTCGCGCAGCTGCGGCGGTATGCGTCAAATCTCGTCGATCTCGAACACCCATTCGCCCGGCGCGATGCGGTTCTCGATCTGGCGCTTGATCCAGTCGTCGATCTCTTCGGGCGCGAAGAGGCCGCAGCGCGACAGCGCGCGGCGGTGGTCGATCGCGTCGCCCAGATATTCCAGCATCACCGCCGAGGCCGCAGGCTTGCGCCCCCGGCGCATCGAGCCGCCCGTCTGGACGCCGCGCAGATGACCCGGGCGCGGTGTGTAGGATGGGTAGAGCATCAGCTGCGTGATCGAACTGGCGGCCAGCACGTCATGCTCGATGATGTGAATCCGGTGGCCAAGGTGAAAGGCGAGCCCTTCATATTTGCCCACGAACCTTTCATGGTCGCGGTCGGGGTCGATCCCGGTCTCGATATTCTTCCACAGATAGCGTCCATCTTCTTCCGATATGACGGCAAGCGAGCGGGTGATCTTTCCGGGATACCCGAAGGTATAGAAATAGCGGAAATACCAGCCGGTATAGCGTGCCATCTCGCCCGAGAGGCGATGGAGCCGCTCCAGCGCATCGTAATACTGAGGCGCGGCGGGGCTGCGCGGTGTGGGTTTGCGGAGCGAGATCAGGCTGGCGAAACGGGGCGGGTCCATCAGCAACTCCGATTCGGTCACGCCGAAGAAGTCGCAGATCCGCTGCATGTTATGCCGCGAGGGCCGCACGGTTCCGGCCAGATACTTGTTGAATTGCTGCCGATTGATGCCCAGCCGCCTGCAAACCTCGGCAATCGAGGGCAGCAGGCTGCAGGCATAGGCGAGATTGCTAGCGAAAGGATCATGGGTCATGTGCCTATCGCATAGTGACGCACAAATAGTGTCAAGTGCCGCGTATTTGCGAAATTGCGGGAGCGGCGGCAGAAGCGTTTACTTGACCCGAAATCACACCTCAAGACATGGGTGCGCCACATGCAGACAGTCACTGAATTTCCCCACCCGGTGCGCGAGATCGAGCATACCGAAATCACGATGCCGGACGGCACGCGCCTCGCCGCGCGGATATGGATGCCGGAGGATGCAGAGGGCGCGCCGGTGCCCGCGATCCTCGAATACCTACCCTACCGCAAGAATGACGGAACGCTCGCGCGCGACATCGCCCGCGCGCCCTATATCGCGGGGCATGGCTATGCCTATGTGCGGGTCGATATCCGCGGCTGCGGCGAATCCGAAGCGGTGATGAAGGATGAATACACCGCATCCGAGCTTCAGGATGGCTGCGACATCATCGCCTGGATGGCCGAGCAGACCTGGTGCGATGGCAATGTCGGCATCGTCGGCATCTCCTGGGGCGGCTTCAACGGGCTTCAGATCGCTGCATTGCAACCTCCAGCGTTGAAGGCGGTGGTCACGCTCTGCTCGACCGATGATCGCTATGCGGACGACATTCACTACATGGGCGGGACGATGCTCTGCGAGCAGATCAGCTGGGCGGCGACGATGTTCTGCTTCAACACCGTCGCCCCCGATCCGCGCCATGTGGGCGAGCGCTGGCGCGAGATGTGGATGGACCGGCTGAAGGGCAGCGGCCTCTGGCTCAAGAACTGGCTCGGGCATCAGACGCGCGATGCGTTCTGGAAACACGGCTCGATCTGCGAGGATTATTTCGCCGTGCAGGTGCCGGTCTATGCCGCCTCGGGCTGGGCCGATGGCTATCCGCGCACGGTGTTTCGCCTGATGGAGAACCTGACCTGCCCCCGCAAAGCGCTGGTTGGCCCTTGGGCGCATAAATACCCCCATATCGGCGCGCCGGGCCCCGCCATCGACTGGCTGAGCGAGGAGCTGCGCTGGTGGGATCAATGGCTGAAGGGTCGCGAGACCGGCGTCATGGACGAGCCGCAGATGCGGCTCTTCATGCAGGATCACGCAGCGCCGCAAGGCAGCTACGCGGCGCGCGAGGGCCGCTGGGTCAGCGAGCCGTCCTGGCCCTCGCCGAATGTCTCCCGCGTGGCGTGGTCAATGGCCGAGGATGGCTCTCTGGCGCGGGACGACGCGGGGCAGGGGACGGCGCATGTGTCGACCCCCGCGACGGTGGGCCTGCAGGCGGGGAAGTGGTGCTCTTACGCCAACCATGGCGATCAGCCGGTCGATCAGGGGCCGGATGACGACGCGAGCGTGACGTTTGAGACCGCGCCGCTGGAGGCTGATTTCGAGATTGCGGGCGATGCGACGCTCGACATCACCTTCACCTGCGACAAGCCCGTGGCGCTGATCGCCGCGCGGCTTGTGGACGTGGCCCCAAATGGCAGTGCCACGCGCATCAGCTACGGAATGCTGAATCTCACGCATCGCGATAGCCACGAGCATCCCGAGGATCTCGTGCCGGGTCAGGGCTACACTGCCCATGTTCCGCTGAAACATGTGGCCCAGACGCTGCGCAAGGGGCACAAGCTGCGCCTTGCGCTCTCGAACACCTATTTCCCGATGGCCTGGCCCGCGCCCGAGCCTGCGGTTCTGACGCTCGATCTGGCCCATTGCACCCTGACCCTGCCCGAGCGGAGCGGCCCCGATGGCGAGCTGCGCGATCTGGGTACGCCCGTCGCGGCGCCGCCCCTCCAGACCGACACGCTGGAAAAGGGCGGTTTCGACTGGAAGGTCGAGCGGCTGGAAAGCGGCGGCGCGCGTGTCATCATCACGGATGATGACGGCACCTTCCGCATCGTGGATAATGACCTGACCGTCAGCACGAAATGCGTCGAGACCTACGAGCTTGCCAGCCCCCATGACCATGCCCCGACTGCACATATCATATGGAAGCACAGCTCGAGGCGCGGCGACTGGGCCACGCGCTCCGAGACCGAGACGCATGTGACGACGACGCACACCCACTGGCTGATCCGTGCCAAGCTACGTGCATGGGAGGGCGAAACGCTGGCCCATGAAGAAGAATGGAACGAGAGCATAGCGCGCGACCACGTCTAGGGCGCGCGCACCGCAAAATGAATGACGGGCGTCCAGCGAGGCGCACCGCGAAACCCCAAGGAGGATAGAATGTCCAAGACCACACACACCATCACCCTCGGCCGGCGCGGCTTCCTGCAAGGCGCCGCCGCAGCGGGCCTTGCGGCCGGCACCATGCCGCTGTCCAATGCGCTCTATGCCCAGTCGGGCAGCGTGCTGCGCGCCTTTTCCTATGCCGATATCGACAAGCTGGACCCCGGTTTCTACCAGAACGGCTACAATGTCGACGTGATGAACTGCATCTATTCCAAGCTGGCGCGCTACAAGCCGGGCCGCGAATGGGAGATCGAACTGGAGGCCGCCGAGGAGCTGGAGCAGATCGACGACACGCATATCCGGTTCAAGCTGAAGCCCGGCATCATGTTCTCGGGCGGCTATGGCGAGATGACGGCCGAGGACGTGAAATTCTCGTTCGAGCGTGTGCTGGAGCATGACAGCCCGGTCAAGGGCGATTGGGGCCCGCTGCAATCGGTCGAACTGGACCCCGAGGACAAATACGCCGGTACCATCGTGCTGGAAAAGGCGTTCCAGCCGCTATGGACCATCACCATCCCCTACGGCGTCGGCCATATCGTGTCGAAAAAGGCCGTGATGGAAGCCACCGGCGATGGCAGCGATTTCAACATGACCCCGCCGGCCTTCTCGGGGCCCTACATGCTCGATGAATGGAAGCCGAACCAATACGTCAAGATGGTGCGCAATCCCGACTATTCCGGCGATCTCAAGCCCGGTTATGACGAAATCCGCATCATCCCGATGGACGACGAGAAGGTGGCCGAGCGCGCCTATGAGGCGGGCGATCTGGACTATACCGCGATCACCCTGTCGAGCCTCGCGAACTACAAGGCGAACCCGCCCGCTAACACGACGATCGAGGAATACCCGTCTCTCTACTATGTCTGGGTGGGCATGAACCTCGAAAACGACGTGCTGAAGGACGAGAATCTGCGCAAGGCGATCCAATACGCGATCAACGTGCCGCAGATCATGGATGCCGCCTATTTCGGCGAGGCCGCGCCCTCGACCGGCCTCATCGCGCCCGGTCTCACCGGCCACCGCGAGCAGTCCATCGTGCCGCCCGAGGGCGATCTGGACAAGGCGCGCGCGTATCTGGAGAAGGCGGGCGGCGCCCCGTCGCAGCCCATCACGATCGACACGCTGAACGCGACGACATGGAAGACCATCGCCGAGGTCATCCAGGCGCAGTTGGGCCAGATCGGTATCCAGGTGCAGGTCAATGTGCAGGATAGCGGCTCGTTCTGGACGCTGGGCATGGAGAGCGAGGGCGAGCGCTGGAAGGACATGCAGTTGGTCATCAACCGCTTCTCGATGCTGCCGGATCCGTTCTATGCGACCTCGTGGTTCACCACCGAGCAGGTCGGCGTCTGGAACTGGGAGCGGTTCTCGAATCCCGAATTCGACAAGCTGCACGAGGCCGCGCTGAGCGAAGAGGATAGCGAGAAGCGCGCCGAGATGTATCGCCGGATGCAGGACATGATGGAGGAGTCGGGCGCCTACCGCTTCCTCACGCATGAGGGCAGCCCGGTGATGTTCCGCGATGATGTGGAACCCGCGTTGCGGCCTGATGCCCGCCCGCTTTACCTGGGCTTCAAGCCAGCCTGAGCCGCGCCTGACCTCGGCGGCCCGGCCCCTGACCGCATGACAGGGGCCGGGCCACGCCATGTTGATGACCCCCTTGCCGCGTCCGCGCGCGGCGCAAAAGAAAGGCCGCGAATTTCATGGCACTCTACGCATTCCAGAGGGCCCTGCTGTCTGCGCTGATCATCGTGGTCGCGGTGACGCTGCTCAACGTGATGCTGCACCTCGTGCCGGGCGATCCGGCGGTGATGGTCCTCGGGCCGCGCGCCACGCCTGAACTGATCGAGCAGACGCGGCAGGCGATGGGCCTTGATCGACCCTTTGCCGTTCAGATGATGACCTTCTTCGGCAATCTCCTGCGCGGCGATATGGGCATCGACGTATTCACCGGCCGCTCGGTCACGACCATTGTGTTGGAGGCGTTGCCTTACACGCTGGCCCTGATCAGCGTGTCGATCCTCTGGGCCGCAGCCATCGGGATTCCGCTGGGCGCTTATTCGTCGATCCGGCGCAACACCTCGATCGACCGGATCACGGGTATCCTGTCGGTTGGCACGATTTCGATCCCGTCCTTTGTCATGGCCCTTTACGGCGTGCTGATCTTCGCGGTCTGGCTGGGCTGGCTGCCGGCCATCGGTGCGGGCGAGGGGTTTGGCGATCAGATCATCCACCTTATCCTGCCTGCCTTCGCCGTCGGCGTCAGCTGGGTCGGCTATATCGCGCGCATCGTGCGCGCCGCGATGCTGGAGGTCATGGGCGAGAACCATGTGCGCATGGCCCGCGCCTTTGGTCTGACCGAGCAGCGCATCACCCGCGCCTATGTGCTGCGCATCGCCGTGCTGCCCGCCGTCACACTGATCGGGGCAGGGGTCGCGCATCTCTTCTCGGCGGCGGTTTTCGTCGAGGTGATCTTTGCCCGCCCCGGCATCGGCGCGCTGATCGTCTCGGCGGTGAACGAGCGGAATTATCCCATCGTTCTGGGCGCCGTGCTGATCACCACGGCGATCATCGTTCTGGCGACGCTGATCTCGGATCTCATCATCGCGTGGCTGGATCCGCGCCAGCGCGAGGGGCTGTGACATGAGCGAGACCGCATCCTACAGCCAGCCCTCGGCCTTGCGCATCTATCTGGGCCAGCTGGCGCAGAACCCGATGGGCCTGATGGGGCTGATCCTTGTGCTGATCATCGTCGGCACCGCCATTTTCGCGCCTTGGCTGGCCCCATACGATCCCAACCAGATCATGATCGGCCCGCGCATGGGCCCGCCCTCATGGGCGCATTGGCTGGGCACGGATCATCTGGGCCGGGACCTTCTGAGCCGGGTGATCGCGGGCGGGCGCATCGCCATGCTGGTCGCCATCGCCACGCTGGGCGCGGCGATGACCATCGGCCTCGCGCTGGGGTTGATCGCGGGATACGGGCCGAAATGGCTGGACAACATCCTCTTGCTGGTCTTCGACGCGATCCGGTCCTTTCCGGTGATCGTCTTCGGCCTTGCGGTCGTCACGCTGATCGGCCCATCGCTCTATACCGTGATCCTGGTCGTGGCGATCACGTCGATCCCGATCTATGCGCGCATCGTGCGCACCCAGACGATGGCGCTGCGCAATGCCGAATTCATCCTGGCCGAAAAGGCGATGGGCGCCAGCACCTTCCGCATCCTCGGGCTTCACGTGCTGCCCAACGTGCTGGGCCCGCTCCTGATCCTGGCCTCGATGGACGTGCCCATGGTCATCGCGACCGAGGCGGGGCTCAGCTTTCTCGGGATGGGCGTGCGCCCGCCTGCGCCCAGCTGGGGGACGATATTGAACGACGGCTACAATTTCATCCGCAATTCGCCCTGGCCGGTGATCGCCGGATCGGTGCCGATCATCCTCGTCACGCTGGGCTTTACCTTCCTTGGCGAAGCGCTGCGCGACATCTTTGACCCCAAGCTGAGGCGTGATCCATGAGCGCAGGGACCCTTCTGGATGTGCGGGGCCTCTCGATCGAGTTCGCCACCCCGCGCGGGCGCCTGCGGGCACTGCGCGATATTGACCTGACCGTACCCAAGGGCCGCATCATGGGGCTGGTAGGTGAGAGCGGTTGCGGCAAGTCCACGCTGGCCTACAGCCTTGCGGGGCTCCTCTCGGCCAATGGAGAGGTGACGGGCGGGCAAATCCTGCTGAACGGCGCGGACGTCACCAAGATGTCCGAGCGGCAGCTGCGCGATATTCGCGGGCAGCGCGTGTCGATGATCTTTCAGGACCCGATGACGGCACTCAACCCGGTCATCACCATCGGGCGGCAGATGCTGGATATCCAGTATCGCGACGCGGGCTCCAAATCGCAAAAGCGCCAGCGCGCCGCCGATATGCTGGACCGGGTCGGAATCCCCGACGCCGCCGCGCAGCTGGGCGCCTACCCGCACCAGTTTTCGGGCGGGATGCGCCAGCGGGTCTGCATCGCGATGGCCCTGTTAACCAGGCCTGACCTTCTGATCGCGGACGAGCCGACAACGGCGCTGGATGCCACGCTGGAGGTGCAGATCATCGAACTGCTGAAAGAGCTGCAACAGGAGATCGGCTGCGCTATCGTCTTTGTCTCGCATCACCTCGGGACGGTGGCCGAGCTGTGCGACGATGTGACCGTCATGTATGCGGGCGAGGTCGTCGAGCAGGGCAGCGTCGGCGATGTGTTCCACCGCGCGGCGCATCCCTATACGCAGGCGCTGTTGGAATGCGATCCGGCCCGGATCAAGGTGGCGACGCGTCACCTGCCGACGATTGCCGGCACGCTGCCCGATCTGGTGGACGTGCCGCCGGGCTGCATCTTTGCCGGGCGCTGCACCCATGCGTGGGATCGGTGCCGAACCGAACATCCCGGCCCCTATAGCGCCGACAGCGCAGGGCATCGCGCGAAATGCCATCTTCTGGACAGGGAGGGCCCGGCATGAGCGCGCTTCTGGAGGTCGAAAACCTTTTCATCCGCTACCCCGCGATGGGCCGTGTCCGCGCCGCCCTCACCGGCGCGGAGGCCGAGTTCGACGCCGTCGCCGGTGTCTCGTTCACACTTGGCAAGGGCGAGACGCTGGGCCTTGTCGGCGAAAGCGGATCTGGTAAATCCACCATCGCGCGCAGCCTCATGGGCCTCAAGCGGGCGCATTCCGGCACCGTTCGCTTTGACGGGCGCGACATCACCGCCGCGGGCGCCGCGGAATACGCGCGGCTTCGGCGCGAAATTGCGATGATGTGGCAGGATCCTGTCGGCTCCCTCTCGCCGCGGCTGACGGTGGGCAGTCTTGTGACCGAGCCGCTGAAAATTCACGGCAAGAGCGCCGATATGGGCCGCGAGGCCGCGCGCCTTCTGGAAATGGTGGGGCTGCCTGCGCATTTCGCGGGGCGGTTTCCCCATCAGCTCTCGGGCGGGCAGGCGCGGCGTGTGGGCGTGGCGCGCGCGCTGGCACTGGACCCGCGCCTTGTCATCGCGGACGAGCCGACGGCAGGCCTGGATATGTCAGTGCAGGCCGAGGTGCTGAACCTCCTGGCTGAGATGCAGGAGCGGCTGGGCATCGCGATCCTGGTGATCACGCACAACCTGAACGTCGTGCGGCATATCACTGACCGGATGGCCATCATGTATCTGGGCCGCTTTGTCGAACAGGGGCCGACCGGCGAGATATTCAGCACGCCGCGCCACCCCTACACCGAGGCCCTACTCTCCGCCAATCCCGAGCCTGACCCCGATGCCGCTCATGCGCGTATCACCCTGACCGGCGAGATGCCCAGCCCAAGGCAGCGGCCCACGGGCTGCGAATTTCATGGCCGCTGCCCCAAGGCGCGTGATCTGTGCCGCAGCGAGGCGCCGGGCCGCACGCAGATGGGCGACGATCACAGCTATACCTGCCATTTTCCGGTCTGCAGCTAAGGGTCGCGCGGAAGCGGGATCGGCCCGCCCGGCGCCCATATCAGGTGCCGGGTTCGTGCCCTAGCTGCAGATCTGCGTGGCGCGCTTGCCGTATTCAGAATAGGCATCCCAGAATCGCTCATCACTGGCGCGGTCCGACTGGCGAACATCTTGGGCCGCCTGCGGATCACCATAGAATTTCACTGCGCGCAACTGGTCCGAGCGGCTCAGGCTCTGGTCCGCCACCGCCTGAATGCAGCCGCAAAGCTGGTTCGTGCGCGCCCTGCGATCCGAAGCAAGACAGGCTGACCGGATCGGGCCGCTTGCAGTCGGGGCATAGATGGGAGCCGGCGCGCGCGCGTTGCCAGCCCTTTCAAAACGATTCACGCCGCCGCAGGCTGCAAGGCTCAGCATCAGTCCGACGATCAGGGTATTTCTCATCCGTGTGCCTCAATTCGTGCCGTTTTTTCTGCCCGTTGCAGGGCGGGCCTGCCCGTGCCTGTTTGCCCGATCCGCGCCCGGTTTTCAATTCGGAAGATGCGGTGGGCTGCCTCATGCGCATAGCGGTGCGGACAGGGGGCACGGGCGCTGCCGATCCACCTTGACCAGACATGCAATCCCATACATATCCCGTTGCATGACAGACCTTGCACATATCCGCAATTTTTCCATCGTGGCGCATATCGACCACGGTAAATCCACGCTGGCCGATCGCCTGATTCAGCAGACCAACACGGTCGCGGAACGGGACATGAAGGAACAGATGCTGGACAGCATGGATATCGAGCGCGAGCGCGGTATCACCATCAAGGCGCAGACCGTCCGGATCAACTATACCGCCAAGAATGGCGAGGAATACATCCTGAACCTGATCGACACGCCCGGCCATGTCGATTTCGCTTATGAGGTCAGCCGCTCGATGCGCGCGGTCGAGGGATCGCTTCTGGTGGTGGACTCGACGCAAGGCGTGGAGGCGCAGACGCTGGCCAATGTCTATCACGCCATCGACGCCAATCACGAGATCGTGCCGGTCCTCAACAAGATCGACCTGCCCGCCACCGATTGCGAGCGTGTGGCCGAGCAGATCGAGGATGTGATCGGCATCGACGCCTCGGGCGCGATCCGGGTCAGTGCCAAGACCGGGCAGGGCATCATCGAGACGCTGGAGGCGATCATCGAGCATCTGCCGCCGCCGACCGGGGACGTCAACGCACCGCTCAAGGCGATGCTGGTCGACAGCTGGTATGACCTCTACCTGGGCGTTGTTGTGCTGGTGCGCATTATGGACGGCGTTCTGAAAAAGGGCGACCGGGTGCGCATGATGCAAAACGGCAGTGTCCACCAAGTCGAGCGTATCGGCGTCTTTCGCCCCGCGATGACCGTTGTCGACAAGCTGGAGCCGGGCGAGATCGGCTTTATCACCGCGTCGATCAAGCAGGTGCGCGACACCAAGGTCGGCGACACCATCACCCATGACAAGGCGCCTTGCGCCACGCCTCTGCCGGGTTTCAAACCGTCGGTGCCGGTGGTGTTCTGCGGCCTCTTTCCTGTCGATTCCGCCGAGTTCGAGGACCTGCGCGATGCCATCGAGAAGCTGGCGCTGAACGATGCCTCCTTCAGCTACGAGATGGAGACCTCCGCGGCGCTTGGCTTCGGTTTTCGCTGCGGATTCCTGGGGCTCTTGCATCTTGAGGTCATTCGCGACCGGGTGGAACGCGAGTACAACATCGAGCTGATCACGACCGCGCCGTCGGTCATCTACAACGTCTACATGAAGGACGGCACGCTTTTGCCGCTGCACAACCCGGCGGACATGCCGGATCTGAGCACGGTCGATCATGTCGAGGAGCCGCGCATCAAGGCGACCATCCTCGTGCCGGATGAATATCTGGGCGATGTGCTGAAGCTCTGCCAGGACCGGCGCGGCATTCAGGAGGATCTGACCTATGCCGGCGCGCGCGCCATGGTGGTATATGATCTGCCGCTGAACGAGGTTGTCTTCGACTTCTACGACCGGCTGAAATCGGTGACCAAGGGCTATGCCAGCTTCGACTACCAGATGACCGGCTATCGCACCGACAATCTGGTCAAGATGTCGATCCTCGTGAATGACGAGCCGGTCGATGCGCTGAGCATGATGGTGCACCGCGACCGCGCCGAAATGCGCGGGCGTGCAATGGTCGAAAAGCTCAAGGACCTGATCCCGCGCCACATGTTCAAGATCCCGATCCAGGCGGCCATCGGCGGCAAGGTCATCGCGCGCGAGACGCTGTCTGCGATGCGCAAGGACGTGACGGCCAAATGCTATGGCGGCGATGCCAGCCGCAAGAAGAAGCTGCTGGAAAAGCAGAAGGCGGGCAAGAAGAAGATGCGCCAGTTCGGCAAGGTGGATATCCCGCAAGAGGCGTTCATCTCGGCGCTCAAGATGGATAACTGACCCGGTCAGGCAACCAGCATCTGGGATGCGGGCCGCGCCCGGATAGTGGACATCGGCCAATCTTCGGGGTGGTGGACCAATCCGCGCAGGACGGGCGTGAAGTGGCAGATGTCGATCTGCTTTCGCAGCGCAGCGGTGCCGCGCAGGCGGCGCGCGGTGACCTGGTTCGGCCAGATATCATTGGATGGCGGTATGTGGCTGTCAGCCCGCCCTTCGATGCCACGGGTCAAGCAGCGCAGTATGGCACGCGGACGCGTATTCGTCGCGATGGGGGCGCTGGCCGTGACAACCGAGCAAATACGGTTTCCGACACAGACCATCGCATCGACCCGAGGTGCCCGATCTCCCGTCAGGGCCGTGATGGCCGTGCGTAACGCGGATTGCGCCAATTGCATGCTATGCGCCCCATCGGGAAGCGGGGCTGTTACGGAGTAGCTGTAGGTCGAATCGATGGATGTATGGCTCATGCCGCCAATCTGCCGTCTATGTCTTAAGGTATCATTGAGCCGGACTGATCACGCGGCAAAGCGCGCAAAAAAGGGGCAGCCCAAACCGCCACCCCCTTGTTCGATGTCGTCGGCGGCGTTCAATCCGCCTCGTCTTCGATTGCTTGGCCCGTGTTTTGAACATCTTGGCCAAAGCCTTCGACGGTGTTGCACGCGGCAAGGCCAGCGATTGCGATCAGGGCGATTACGAATTTAGGCATGTCATATCTCCTGTTGGGGTATCAACGCGACAACGCAGCCGCGAAGCCAACGGTTCCCGCCTGACGACATGACATGGATCAAAGCGGCGGCATACCTTGCGCGTTAGGGTGCGCCTATCTGAACACCGTCCATGAAGGAGCCTTGTCATGTGGATGCTCGCCAGTTTTCTGAATATAATCATCGGCACCACCCTGGCAGGGATCGCCGTCATCGTCGCGCTGGTCGCGGGCTATGATGACATGAATGGCGTGATCGTCGCCGCCGTTGTCGGCTTTGTCATCAGTCTTCCCGTGACGTGGTATGTTGCGCGGCAGATCATGCATCTGCGCAAGGGCCAAAAGATTTGACAGACCCGCGTCTGTCCATGTCGTAGATGTGTTCGGAACTGTCGGGGCGTGCTGTCATGCGCGCCCCTTTTAATTGTGGGGCAAGCCTCCGAATGAGAACCGCCCCCGAACCGAAGGGCACGGAGGCGGCGGAATTCAACGAGGCGCCGTCAGGCGTGGTGGTGGATCAGCCGTGCTGCTTGGCTTCGGCGGGCTTGGCCCCAGAAGGCTCTGCGATCTTGGCCTTGGGGTTGAGCGGATCGTCCTGACGCTGAACCGAACCCTCGAAATGGGCGCCGGACTCAATGGCGATCGTCTTGTGGATGATGTCGCCTTCGACGCGGGCGGTCGAGGTCAGGCGCACCTTCAGGCCGCGCACGCGCCCCACGATGCGGCCATTGATCACGACGTCATCGGCGATGACTTCGCCCTTGATCGTCGCGGTCTCGCCGATGGTCAGCAGGTGCGCGCGGATGTCGCCCTCGACGGTACCTTCGACCTGGATGTCGCCGGTCGTCTTCATGTTGCCGGTCACGTGCAGGTCCGAGGACAGGACCGATGCGGGCGGCTTGGCCTTGGGGGCCTGCGCCTTGTAGTCGCCTTGGGGCGCTGCGGGCTTCGACGCGTCCTGCGGCTTGTCATGGCCTGCCGGCTTGGGCGCGTCGGCCTTTTGCGGGCTCGGGTCGTTGATTTTGCTTTTAGAAAACATCTCTCGCAGCCTTGATATATGTCATTGGGTTGACGGCATTGCCGTTAACGCGAACCTCATAGTGTAAATGGGTGCCGGTTGACCGTCCAGAGTTTCCCATATCACCGATATGGTCTCCACGCGAGACTCTTTGTCCCTTCGTCACGCGGATTTTAGATTGGTGCGCATAGCGGGTTTCGATACCGAAGGCGTGCTTGATCTTGACCAGCCGTCCATAGCCCGAAAGCCAACCTGCATGGGTTACGACGCCATCGGCGGTCGCGTAGATCGGCGTGCCCGTGGGCCCGGCCATGTCAGTGCCCGCATGCATCCGGCCCCAGCGCTTGCCAAAGCCAGACGTGTAGCGGAACGCGCTTTTGAGGGGCAGGGCGAAGGGCGCCTTTTCGGCGGCGATTCGGTAGAGGTTCAGGCGATCCATCTGGTTGAGGATGCCATTGGCGCGCGCGGCGTCGGGCGAAGGCTCCTCGCCGCGGGTCGAAAAGCTGAGCGGCATGAGCGGGCCGCCCTGACCGGAATAGCCCTTGCGCACGGTATCGAGCATCGTGTCGGTGTTCATGCCGGCGGCACGGAACATCTTGTCCAGCGGCTCGACCGAAATGGTCATCGCATCCTCGAGCTGGCGGAAGATCTGATCGTTCTGATCCTGCATCAGGCGGATCTGCGCCTGCATCTCGTCGGCCTGGAGAAGCGCATCCTGCGCGTCGGCGGTGATCTGATCACGCTCGGCGGCGGTATCGGCCAGCGCGGCCGTCAGAAAATCGACGGGGCTGGAGCCGGTCTCGCTATCCTGCGCCAGCGGGCTGTCGGCGCCGGAAGTCTCAAGCTGCGCGGTCAATGTCTCGGTCTTGTCGCGGGCGGTGTCCCGCTCCTGCATTGTGCGGCGCAGGGTGGCCTGGATGACCCCGATGCCGGTCTCCATCTCGCGGCGGCGCGTTTCAGACGCCAGAAGTTCGGATTGCATCACCGAGATCTGCTCGAGCGCCGAGTTGAAACGCTCCTGCGCGTCGCGGGCCTCGGCGGCGCGCTTGTCCCGCTCGGCGCTCAGATCGTTCAGGCGCCGCTCGTAGGTGCGCTGGTCGCGCTTGGCCTGCTCACGAAAATTGCCCGACCCGATGCTGTCCATCAGCAGAATGGCAGTGGCGATGATGGCCCAGCCAACGATCAGCGATACGCCGGTGAAGGCGATCAGCTGTGTCGCGGGCCGCAGCCGCATGAAGCGCGTGTCGGTGTCCGAGCGCAGGAAGATCCGGCGTTCTGGAAAATGGCGCTCAAGAAATGCATGAGTTGCGATTGCGATACGTGTACGCAAATGTCCGTCCCCGATTATTCCGTTACGTCCCGTCGCTGGCGCGCGTCGTTGGGTAGGCTGCGCAGCACCTTGGGCTTTTGCTTAGCCAGCACAGGCAAGATGGGCAACTCTTTTGCAGCCAATCGCGGCCAAACGGCGGCGGGGGGCCGATAAATGGCAGATTATTGCCGATCTGCAACGGCTTGAGCGAGGATTTGCAGGCTTTGGCTGCGCCCCGATGCCGCAGAGGGCGCCGCCCCCTTGCGCTGGACGCGCCGCGACACGGGGGGCTAGTGGCAACCCCCTCGGCAAAGGGGATGGGTATTTTCACCAAGAAAAAACACGGGCAGGCGAAGCCGTCTGCCGGCCTTTTGTGAGGCGGTCAGGCACCGCGCGGATCAAAGTGCGCGCACGGCGTCCAGCACCTCGCTCGCATGTCCGGGCACCTTCACTTTGGGCCAGATTCGCGCAACCCGGCCATCCGCGCCGATCAGGAAGGTGCTGCGCTCGATCCCGAGAAATGTCTTGCCGTACATCTGCTTTTGCTTCCAGACGCCATAATCCTCGCAGGCTGTGCCCTCGGCATCGGAGGCCAGCGGCACGGTCAGGTCGTGCTTGGCGGCGAATTTCTCGTGCTTGGTCACGGTATCCTTGGAAATGCCGACCACCTTGACGCCCGAAGCCTCGAATTCCGGCAGAAGCGCCGAGAAGTCGCGCGCCTCGTTGGTGCAGCCGGGCGTGTCGTCGCGCGGGTAGAAAAAGAGGACCACGGGCGCGCCCGAAAGCTCCGTAAGCTGAATTTCGCCGCCGCCGCCCAAAGGAAGCGTGAAATCGGGCGCCATGTCTGAAATATCGGGCATCTGTGATCCTTGGGTCTACTTGTGTTCGTGATATATTAGTGTGGTGCTGGCCGAATGCAAAAGGCAGCACGCACGAGCTATCAGGCGCTCCGCTGTCACCGCCATCGCCCCCGAAGGAGCAAATGAGCAAGTATCCTCCCTCTCATCCTCCGGCCGAGCCTCGCGCACCGGATGCACAGGCTGCGCACAAGTCGCGCCACGCGCGCCGCAGGCGGCGGCGCAAGGCCGGGCTGTGGTCGCTGCTGAGCATGGCCGTGCTGGCGGCGGCGGTCGCGGTCTTTGCACTGTCCTATCTTGGTGCGCCTGTGGTTGTGCCCGACTGGCTGCGCAGCCGCATTGTCGAGCGGATCAACGCGGAGGCGGGCGGCCTGAACGTGGATCTGCGCGAGATGGTCGTCGTGGTCGACGAGGGCTGGACCCCCCGCCTTGCCTTGCATGACGTCACGCTGCGCGGCCCGGATCGCCGCGTCATCGCCACCCTGGCCGAACTGGGCGGCACTGTGGCGCTGCGCCCGCTGCTGCAGGGACAGGTTCAGCCTTCGCAAATCCGTCTGTCGGGTTTGCAGGTGAGCCTGCGGCGTAATGATGAGGGCGATGTCGGTCTCAAGCTGGGCGGCGCCGCCCCTGCGAACGGGGCGGTCGGCCCGGCCGCACCGCGCGATGTCAGCGGCCTCATCGCGCAGGTGGACGAGGCGCTGACACGCCCCGCCATGGCCTCTTTGCGCCGGGTGCATGCGGACAACATGACCCTGCGCTACGAGGATGCGCGCACTGGCCGGGCCTGGACCATCGACGGGGGCAAACTGGCCGCGACGCGCGAGGGCGGCACGCTGCGCATGCGCGGGGATTTCACCGTACTGGGCGCGCGCGCCTATCCCAGCACGCTCGAGATGAGTTTCTCCAGCCGGATCGGCAGCAGTGCGGCGCAGCTGGGGCTGAACTTCTCGGACCTGCCGGCGGGCGATCTGGCGATGCAATCACCGGCGCTGACATGGCTCGATGCGCTGGATGCGCCGATCTCGGGCGCGCTGCGTGCCCGGCTGGATGCCGAAGGTCAGCTTGGCCCGCTCAATGCCAGCTTGCAGATCGGCAAGGGCGCGCTGCGCCCCACCGCAGGCACGACGCCCATCGAATTCGATGCGGCGGGCAGCTATTTCACATATGATCCCAAGGCGCAGACGATCACCTTCGAGGCGGTTTCGATCGAGAGCAAATGGGTCTCGGCGCGCGCCGAAGGCATCGCCCACATGATTGGTGGGCAAAGCGGCTGGCCCGATGAATTCTTGACCCAGCTCCGGGTGACCGACATCACCGCCGATCCGGCCGACCTCTATGATGCGCCCGTCGCGTTGGACGGCGCGACGCTGGACATGCGGCTGCGGCTGGCGCCGTTTCATCTTACGATCGGCCAGCTGAGCCTTTCGGACCAGGGGCGGCACCTGGTGCTGGAGGGCGACCTGCGCGGCGGCGAGGCGGGCTGGGATCTGGCGCTGGACGGGCGGATGGACCAGATCGACCGCGACCGCCTGATGGAGCTGTGGCCCGAGGCGGCCGTTCCCAAGACGCGTACATGGGTGTCGCAGAACGTGTCCGAGGCGCAATTGCGCAACGTGCAACTGGCCGTTCGCTCACCCCCAAAGAATCGGGCGGATGTTTTTCTCGGGTTCGATTTCGAAGGGCTCTCTACCCGCTTCATGAAGGAGATGCCGCCCCTTCAGGAGCTCTCTGGCACGGCGCGGCTGCTGGACGGGCGCTTTGCCATTACTGCCGATAGCGGTTGGATCCAGCCGGACGAGGGCGGGCGCATCGACATATCCGGCACCAGTTTCGCCGTTCCCGATGTCGAAGTGCACGAAGCGCCCGCCGAGGTTCAGGTGCGCACCAACAGCAGCATCACCGCCGCGCTGTCCCTGATGGACAACAAGCCATTCGAGTTTCTGAGCAAGCAGGGCAGGCCTGCCGCGCTGGCCGAGGGCAGCGCACAGGTCGCGGCGCAGTTGGGCTTTCCGCTGAAAAAAGAGCTCAAGACACACGAGGTCGATTTCGATGTGCAGGGCAGGCTGAGCGATGTCAGCAGCGATGTTCTGGTCCCGAACCGGGTGCTGAGCGCCGAGGCGCTAACCGTCAGGATCAATGAGGACGGTTTGCGGGTGGCCGGCGATGGTCGCTTGGGCGAGGCGCCATTCACCGGTGCCTATACCGCCGCGCTGGGGCCGGACTCGACCGGCAGCCAGGTCAAGGGGACCGTCACGCTCGATCAGGCCTTTGCGGATGAGTTCGGGATCGGCCTGCCGCCGGGCAGCCTCGGGGGCAGCGCCAAGGGCGATGTAACCGTGGATCTGGCCAAGGATGGCACGGGCAGCTTCGTGCTGACCTCCGATCTGGCGGGGCTGGGCCTGTCCCTGTCGCAACTCAACTGGAGCCTGACGCGCGCGTCGCGCGGCGCGCTGGAGGTGCGGGGCCGTCTGGGCACGCCGCTTCAGATCGAGGCGCTGTCGCTGGACGCGCCGGGCCTGAGCGCGGCGGGGAGCGTCAGCCTGACGGATGCGGGCCAGTTGGATCGCGCGACCTTCTCGCGCGTCTCGGTCGGCGGCTGGCTGGATGCGCCGGTGACGCTGGTCGGGCGGGGCAAGGGCGCGGCGCCCGGCGTCGAGGTAACGGGCGGCGAGGTGGATCTGCGGCGCGCCGATCTGGCCGGATCGGGCGGCGGCACGGGTCAGGGCGGGCCTGTCTCGCTGGCGCTGAGCCGCCTGATCGTCTCGGATGGTATCGCGCTCAGCGACTTTCGCGCGCAGCTGGACACGGCCAATGGCGCGGACGGCACCTTTACCGGGCGCCTCAATGGCGGTGCACAGGTCCGCGGGCGGGTCGTGCCGCAGGACGGGCGCAGCGCCTTTCGCATCGTCACCGAAGATGCGGGCGGCGTTCTGGGCTCGGCTGGTGTGCTCAAGCAGGCGCGCGGCGGCGAGATGGAGCTGATCCTGACGCCTGCCGGGGCGCCCGGCACCTATGAGGGGCAACTGACCGGCGGCGACATCTGGCTGACCGATGCCCCCGCGCTGGCTGAACTCCTAAGCGCGATCAGCGTGGTCGGGCTGCTGGAGCAAATGGCGGGCAGCGGCATCCATTTCAGCGATGTCGACGCACGTTTTCGGTTGGGGCCGGAGCGGCTGACGCTTTACTCCGGCAGTGCGGTGGGCGCATCGATGGGCATTTCGATGGACGGCTATTACTATCTCGCGAACAAGCAGATGGACATGCAGGGGGTGGTGTCGCCCCTTTATATCGTGAACGCCATCGGCGGCATGTTCACCCGGCAGGGCGAGGGGCTGGTGGGCGTGAATTATACGCTGAGGGGCGGGGCGGCGGCGCCGAAGGTGTCGGTCAATCCCTTGTCGCTGTTGACACCCGGCATGTTCCGCGAGATTTTCCGCCGCCAGGCGCCCAGCCCGCCCGATGCCCGCCCGCCTGGAACCGCAGGGTCCGAGCCGGAGGCCAGCGCGCCAGCACCATCGCCCCCGCGCCGACAGGACCTGGGCGGCCAGGGCGGTATCAACAGCCGGTAGTCTCGGCCGCAATTAGTAGAGGCCGCGCGATGCAGCTGAGCGACTTCGATTATGATCTGCCGGACGATCTGATCGCCGTGCGCCCCGTCCGTCCGCGCAGTGCGGCCCGCCTGCTGGTGGCCGATGGCCCGGATCTGACCGATGCGCATGTCGGCGATCTGCCGGACTGGTTGCGTCCGGGTGATCGCTTGGTGCTGAACGACACACGCGTCATTCCGGCGCGCCTGTCGGGGCTGCGCACCCGCGACGGCGCGCAGGGCCGCACCGAGGCCCGGATCGAGGTGACGCTACTGCAACCGCGCCCCGATGGCGGGTGGAGCGCGCTGATCAGGCCGCTGAAGAAGTTGCGCGAGGGCGAGGTGGTGGTTTTCTCGGACCGGCTGAGCGCCACGCTGGTCGCCAAGGAGGACGGGCAGGGCGCGCTGACCTTCAACCTGAGCGGCGACGATTTCGACGCCGCGCTGGCCGAGGCGGGCGCGATGCCCCTGCCGCCTTACATCGCTGCGCGCCGCGCTGCGGACGCGGCGGACAAGGACGACTACCAGACCGTCTGGGCGCGCCACGCGGGCGCCGTTGCCGCGCCTACCGCATCACTGCATTTCGACGCGCCGCTGCTGGAGGCGCTGGCCGCGCGCGGCGTTGCCATGACACATGTGACGCTGCATGTGGGCGCCGGCACCTTCCTGCCCGTCAAGGTCGAGGACGTGACCACCCACAAGATGCATGCCGAATGGGGCGAGGTGACCGAGACCGCCGCCGCCGAGATCGCCGCGACCAAGGCCGAGGGCGGGCGCGTCATCCCGGTGGGCACCACCGCCCTGCGCCTGATCGAAAGCGCGGCGCGCGCCAGCGGCGCCATCGCGCCCTGGACGGGCGAGACGGATATCTTCATCTATCCCGGCTTCGATTTCAAAGTCACCGATGCGCTGATGACCAATTTCCACCTGCCCAAATCGACGCTGATGATGCTCGTCTCGGCGCTGATGGGGCAAGACGAGCTGCGCCGGATCTACGCTCATGCGGTCGCTCAGAGATACAGGTTTTTCTCCTACGGCGATGCATCCTTGTTGATCCCGCGCTGAAACGCTGCCAAGGGCGAGGGCGACACGACCGTCCTTGAGTCGCATTCAAGGCAGACACACCGCGCATCTCCGGGCCAGATTGCCCGGCGCATGACCCCGGGAGAGACGACATGTTCAAGGTTCTATCAGGCGCATGGGCGCTTCTCTTTGGCATGATGCTGCTGCAGGTCGGCAACGGCATGCAGGGCACCCTTCTGGGTATCCGCGGTGAGATCGAAGGGTTTTCAACCTTCGCGATGTCGCTGGTCATGTCCGGGTATTTCGTCGGCTTCCTCTTTGGCTCGCGGCTTGCGCCCGAGATGATCCGGCGTGTGGGCCATGTGCGCGTGTATGCGGCGCTCGGCTCACTGATCTCGTCGGTGATGCTGCTTTATCCCACCTGGACGGACCCCTGGGCCTGGGGCCTCGCGCGCGTGCTGATCGGGTTTTGCTTTTCGGGCGTCTATGTGACCGCCGAGTCGTGGCTGAACAATTCGGCCAGCAATGAGAACCGCGGCAAGGCGCTGTCGCTTTACATGATCGTGCAGATGATCGGAATCGTCTCGGCGCAGGGCCTGATGATCGTCGCCGATCCGGGCGGCTTTATCCTGTTCATCATCCCGTCGGTCCTGATTTCGATCTCCTTCGCGCCGGTTCTGCTGTCGATCAGCCCGACTCCGGCCTTCGAGGCGACCAAGCCGATGACGCTGCTGCAGATCTATCACACCTCGCCGCTGGGCTGCGTGGGCATGTTCCTGCTGGGCGGCATCTTCTCGGCGCAGTTCGGTATGGGCGCGGTCTATGGCGGCAAGGCGGGGCTGAGCGTGGGCGAAATCTCGGCCTTCGTCTCGGCTTTCTATGTCGGCGCGATGCTGATCCAATATCCGCTCGGCTGGCTTTCCGACTGGATGGATCGCCGTCTGTTGATCATGATCGCCAGCGCAGGGCTGGCAGCTGGGGCGGTCCTCGCCATGATCTTCGGCGCGAATTTCACGATGCTGCTGACCGCGGCCTTTATCGTGGGCGGCCTCTCCAACCCGCTGTATTCGCTGCTGATTGCCTATACCAACGACTTCCTCCAGCATGAGGATATGCCGGCGGCGGCCAGTGGTCTCGTCTTCATCAACGGCCTCGGTGCCATCGCGGGCCCGGTGACAACCGGCTGGATGATGTCAGTGATGGGGCCGCGCGGATTTTTTCTCTATATCGCGATCCTAGGCGCGGCCATGGCCATCTATGCCGCGTACCGCATGACACAGCGCCCGACACAGGTCGTCGATCCGGTCGAAGGGTACACGCCGGTCATGCCCTCATCGTCGCCAATGGCCGTGACCTATGCTCAGGAATACGCCGTTGATGTCGCACAGGAAGAAGAGGCCGAGGAGGCCGCCCGCGAAAGCGCGGCGTGAGCGGAATTTCGCGTTTGTAGCAATACTTTACTGTCCATGGCCGCCGTCATGGCGGTAATCTGACAGATACGGCGGCGCGGCAATTGAGGAGTTGAACCCGTGACGGCACCAGAGGAAATCCTTGCCTTCTGGCTCGATGATGTCGGGCCCAAGGGCTGGTACGCGCCCACCGATGCGCTGGACGCGCAGATCCGGGACCGCTTCGAACCTGCATTGCAAAGCGCGCGCAACGGCGCCTATGGCCTCTGGCTGACCTATCCCACCGGAACGCTGGCCTATATCATCCTCATGGACCAGTTGCCGCGCAACATGTTCCGCGGCGCGGGCACGGCCTTTGCCACGGATCGCCATGCGGTCGCCGCCGCCAAGGCCGCAATCGGGCGCAAGTGGGACATGATGATCGACGAGCCTGCCCGCCAGTTCTTCTACCTGCCGCTCATGCATTCCGAGAACCTCTGCGATCAGGAGCGCTGCATCCGCCTGATTTGTGAGCGTATGCCCGAGACGGACGACAGCCAGCTTTTGCACGCGCGGGCGCATCGCGAGGTGATCCGCCAGTTCGGCCGCTTCCCCTATCGCAATGAGGCGCTGGGCCGCAGATCCACGCCGGCCGAGACGGCCTATCTCAAGGCGGGGGCCTACGGGCACACGGTCCGCCAGCTTCAGCAGAAAGACGCCGCCTGACTAAGAGCGGGTCAAACCGAAATCAGACCGCTACCCCGCCGCATCCGACCTGTTCGGGTGCGGCGTTTGCGTTGTGCCTGCGCGCAAGGTGGTTTAGCATTGAACTAAATAGCATCCCAGTTCAGCATTCCGGAGACCCACATGGCCCCCAAATCCTTTGACCTGATCGTGATCGGCGCCGGTCCCGGCGGCTATGTCGCCGCTATTCGTGGCGCGCAGCTGGGCCTCAACGTCGCCATTGTCGAGCGTGAGAATATGGGCGGCATCTGTCTCAACTGGGGCTGTATTCCGACCAAGGCGATGTTGCGCTCCTCCGAGGTGTTTCACCTGATGCATCGCGCCAAGGAATTCGGGCTGAAGGTCGAGAAGGTGGATTACGATCTCGACGCCGTCGTCAAACGCTCGCGCGGGGTGGCCAAGCAGTTGTCGGATGGCATCGGTCATTTGATGAAGAAGAACAAGATCACCGTCTTTCGCGGCGAGGCGACGCTGCCGGCCAAGGGCAAGGTCGCGATCAAGATGGACAAGGGCGATGACGAGGAGCTGACGGCAAAGAACATCGTCCTTGCCACCGGCGCCCGCGCGCGCGAGTTGCCGGGGCTGGAAGCCGATGGCGATCTGGTCTGGACCTATCGCCACGCGCTCCAGCCCGTGCGCATGCCCAAGAAATTGCTGGTCATCGGCTCGGGCGCGATCGGGATCGAATTCGCCAGCTTCTACAACACGCTTGGCGCCGAGACGACGGTGGTCGAAGTGATGGACCGTATCCTGCCCGTCGAGGATGCCGAGATCTCGAAATTCGCGAAAAAGCAGTTTGAAAAGCAGGGGATGACCATCCTGCAGAAGACCGGCGTGAAAAAGCTGGACCGCGCCAAGGGCAAGGTGACCGCGCATATCGAGGCGAATGGCAAGACCGAGAAACACGAGTTCGACACCGTGATCTCGGCTGTCGGGATCGTCGGCAACACCGAGGGTCTTGGGCTGGAAGAGCTGGGCGTCAAGATCGACCGCACCCATGTGCTGACCGATGAATACTGCCGCACCGGCGTCGACGGCCTCTATGCCATTGGCGACATCGCCGGCGCGCCATGGCTGGCGCACAAGGCCAGCCATGAGGGCGTCATGGTGGCCGAGCTGATCGCGGGCAAGCATCCTCATCCCGTCAAACCCGCCAGCATCGCGGGCTGCACCTATTCCAACCCGCAGATCGCGTCTGTCGGCTATACCGAGGCGAAGGCCAAGGAGCTGGGGCATGAGATCAAGGTGGGGCGCTTCCCTTTCATCGGCAACGGCAAGGCTATCGCGCTGGGCGAGGCCGAGGGCATGGTGAAAACCATCTTTGATGCCAAGACCGGCGAGCTCTTGGGCGCACATATGATCGGGGCGGAAGTGACTGAACTCATTCAGGGATATGTCGTTGGCCGCCAGTTGGAGACGACCGAGGAAGACCTGATGAACGCCGTTTTCCCGCATCCCACGCTGAGCGAGATGATGCACGAAAGCGTCCTCGACGCCTACGACCGCGTCATCCACATGTAAGCGGCAATGCCGTCGCTCAACCGGATCGTGATGCAGCGAACCTCGCGCGAATGGCTGGAGGCGCTGCCTTTGCTTGCCATGGATGCGGCCGAGATTTCAGGCAAGAACGGGCGGCGCTACACGTTTCGCAGTTACACGCGCTTTCGCTATCCCGAGTATGACATCTGCGAGGGTCCGTTCCTGTCGCAGGACGGTCTGGTGCAGAAATTCGACATCGTGCTGGCCAATCAGGTGTGGGAGCATCTGGACCGCCCCTATGCCGCCACGCGCAACGTGCTGCGAATGCTGCGGATGGGCGGCTATTTCTGGCTCGCCGTGCCATTCTTCGTGCGCTACCACGGTGCGCCTCACGACTGCACGCGCTGGACGGCGCGCGGACTGACCAATCTGCTGATCGAGGCGGGGTTCGACGCGGCGCAGATCAAGGCGGGACAGTGGGGCAACCGGCAGGCGGCGGCCCGCAACCTCGAGGACAAATGGCCGCCAGTCTACGACCCCGCGATCGATGATCTGACCAACGATCCCGATTATCCCATCTGCGCCTGGGCGCTGGCGCAAAAGATCTAGCGCGTCTTGGCCTTTAGCCAGTCGCGCAGCGCCTCGGCATTGTTATGCGTTTCGTCCTTGGCGCCGTAGATCAGGGTCACGCGGCCCCTCCGGGCCCGCTCTGCCAGATCGGCGGCGGCGCTGCAGTTGCTGAGCTCGGAATGATAGCGGCGCTGGAATTCCTCCCACTTGTCCGCATCGTGGTCGAACCACTTGCGCAACGCGTCGCTGGGCGCGACCTCCTTGCACCAATCGTCGAGGGCCAAATCCTCCTTGGAGACACCGCGCGGCCAGATCCTGTCGACCAGCACGCGATAACCATCATTTTCCGCCATCTCGTCATAGGCGCGGCGTGTGCGTATATCCATGATAAGCCTCCTTTCTGCGTGAACGCCAGCAGGCAGGCAAAGTTTCAAATCTTCACGTTCCACTTATGTTCGTTAATACGGGTTGGAACGGCGGGCGCGCTACACTATCTGTGTAGCCTCAAACTTGGGGGCACCATGGCCGAGCTGAAAAACATCGAAGTGCGCGGCGCGCGCGAGCATAACCTGAAGAATATCGACGTCGATATCCCCCGCGACCAACTGGTTGTGATCACGGGCCTTTCCGGCTCGGGCAAGTCTAGCCTCGCCTTCGACACCATCTATGCCGAGGGCCAGCGCCGCTATGTCGAATCGCTGAGCGCTTATGCGCGCCAATTCCTCGACATGATGCAAAAGCCGGATGTCGATCATATCAGCGGGCTGTCACCCGCGATCAGTATCGAGCAGAAGACGACGTCCAAGAACCCCCGCTCAACCGTCGGGACCGTGACCGAGATTTACGACTACCTGCGACTTCTATTCGCCCGTGCGGGCACACCCTATTCGCCTGCCACCGGCAAGCCGATCGAGGCGCAGCAGGTGCAGGACATGGTCGACCGGATCATGGGCATGGAGGAGGGCACGCGCGCCTATCTGCTGGCCCCGATCGTGCGCGACCGCAAGGGCGAATACCGCAAGGAATTCATTGAGCTGCGCAAGAACGGCTTTCAGCGCGTCAAGGTGAATGGCGAGTTCTACGAGCTGGATGAGCCGCCCACGCTGGACAAGAAGTTCCGCCATGATATCGACGTTGTGGTCGATCGCCTCGTAGTGAAAGAGGGCCTTGAGACGCGGCTGGCCGATAGCCTGCGCACCGCTTTGGACCTCGCCGATGGCATCGCCGTTTTGGAAACCGCGCCCAGCGAGGGCGAGCCGGAGCGCGTGACCTTTTCCGAGAAATTCGCATGTCCCGTGTCGGGGTTCACCATCCCCGAGATCGAGCCGCGCCTCTTTTCCTTCAACGCACCGTTCGGGGCCTGCCCGGTCTGTGACGGCCTCGGGGTCGAGCTCTTCTTTGACGAGCGGCTGGTGGTGCCCGACCAGAACCTCAAGATCTATGACGGCGCGCTGGCCCCGTGGCGCAAGGGCAAGAGCCCCTATTTCCTCCAGACGATCGAGGCGATCGCGCGGCACTACGAATTCAACATGAAGACCAAGTGGAAGGACCTGCCCGCCCATGTGCAGCAGGTTTTCCTGCATGGCTCGGGCGAGGACGAGATCGCGTTCCGCTATGATGAGGGCGGCCGCGTCTACAATGTCAGCCGCGTTTTCGAGGGCGTGATTCCGAACATGGAGCGCCGCTATCGCGAGACGGACAGCGCCTGGGTGCGCGAGGAATTCGAGCGCTACCAGAACAACCGCCCCTGCGGCGCCTGCGAGGGCTACCGCCTGCGCGAAGAGGCGCTGGCGGTCAAGATCGCGGGCCTGCATATCGGCCAGGTCGTGCAGATGTCGATCCGCGAGGCGCTGGAGTGGGTGACCGAGGCGCCGGCGAGCCTCAGCAACCAAAAGCAGGAAATCGCCCGCGCGATCTTCAAGGAGATCCGCGAGCGGCTGGGGTTCCTGAACAATGTCGGCCTCGAATACCTGACGCTCAGCCGCAATGCCGGCACGCTTTCGGGCGGCGAGTCGCAGCGCATCCGGCTGGCCAGCCAGATCGGCAGCGGGTTGACTGGCGTCCTCTACGTGCTGGACGAGCCCAGCATCGGCCTGCATCAACGCGACAATGACCGGCTGCTGGGCACTCTGAAAAACCTGCGCGATCAGGGCAATACCGTGATCGTGGTCGAACATGACGAAGAGGCGATCCGCGATGCGGATTACGTCTTCGACATCGGTCCCGGGGCGGGCGTGCATGGCGGGCAGGTGGTCAGCCACGGCATTCCCTCGGCGGTGGCCGCCGATCCGAACTCGATCACCGGGCAATACCTTTCGGGCACCCGCGAGATTTCGGTGCCGGCCAAGCGCCGCAAGGGCAATGGCAAGAAGCTGAAGGTCGTTAAGGCGACGGGCAATAACCTGAAAGACGTGACCGCGGAATTCCCCTTGGGCAAGTTCGTCTGCGTGTCGGGCGTGTCGGGCGGGGGCAAGTCCACCCTGACCATTGAGACGCTGTTCAAGACCGCCTCGATGCAGCTCAACGGCGCGCGCCAGACGCCCGCGCCCTGCGAGACGATCAAGGGGCTGGAGCATCTGGACAAGGTCATCGACATCGACCAGCGTCCCATTGGGCGCACACCCCGCTCGAACCCGGCCACCTACACGGGCGCCTTCACGCCGATCCGCGACTGGTTCGCCAATCTGCCCGAGGCCAAGGCGCGCGGCTACAAGCCAGGGCGGTTCAGCTTCAACGTCAAGGGCGGGCGCTGCGAAGCGTGTCAGGGCGACGGTGTCATCAAGATCGAGATGCATTTCCTGCCTGATGTCTATGTCACCTGTGAGACCTGCCAGGGCGCGCGATACAATCGGGAAACCTTGGAAATTCGCTTCAAAGGCAAGAGTATAGCCGACGTTCTTGATATGACGGTTGAAGATGCGCAGGAGTTCTTCAAGGCGGTGCCGAGCATCCGCGAGAAGATGGATGCATTGGTGCGCGTCGGGCTTGGATACATCAAGGTCGGCCAGCAGGCGACGACCCTCTCAGGCGGTGAGGCGCAGCGCGTGAAGCTTAGCAAGGAGCTGGCCAAGCGCAGCACGGGGCGCACGCTCTATATCCTCGACGAGCCGACGACGGGCCTGCATTTCGAGGATGTGAAAAAACTGCTGGAGGTGCTGCACGAGTTGGTGGATGGCGGCAATACCGTGGTGGTGATTGAACATAACCTCGACGTGATCAAAACCGCTGACTGGATCATCGATATCGGCCCCGAAGGCGGCGATGGCGGCGGTGAGGTCGTCGCGGTTGGCACGCCCGAGTCCGTCGCGGCCGAACCGCGCAGTCATACCGGCCATTACCTTGGGCCCATGCTGCGCCCCCGCAAGGTGGCCGCGGAATGAGCTGAGCTCCGTCCGGTGTCATATGCGCCGGGCGGTGCGCTGCTTTGCTTTCGGCTGCGCGAACCAGGCCTGGGCCGTTTTCAGATCGGCGGGCTTGCCCAGGAAATAGCCTTGGGCCAGCGGGACACCCAGACCATGCAGGGTGTCGAGTTCGGCCTCCGTTTCGATCCCCTCTGCGACGATGGCGGCGTTGATTTCAACCGCGAACCGCACCAGGGCAGCGCCAAGTGAGCGGCGCACGATGTCCGCGTCGATACCGCTTGTCAGGGACATGTCCAGCTTGATGATGTCGGGATGCAGGCGCACGATATGTTGCAGACCCGAATAGCCCGCGCCCGCGTCATCGATGGCAAGGCGCACGCCCCGGAAGCGCAGCGCATCCAGTTCTTGCAGCAGGCAGTCATAATTTTCGACCATCGCGTGTTCGGTCACTTCCAGCACGATCCGCTCGGCTGGCCAATTGGCGAATACTGCGCCCAGCCGCCCGGAGGCGACAGTGGCCGGCGACGCATTGACCGAAACATAGACATGGGCGGGCAGCTGCGCCAATGCGGTCAGGGCGTCTTCGATCACGCAGATTTCCAACTCCACCTGCAGGCCTACACTAGCCGCCTCATCGAACCACAGGTTCGGCGGGCGATAGGGTTGCGCGCGAAAGCGGCAGAGCGCCTCAAACCCCTTTGGCCGACGCGCGGCGGCATCCATGATGGGCTGGTAGACGATGTCAAAACTGCGCGCCGTGAGGACGTCGCTGATGCTGCCATGCACAGCGTCATGGATGACGCGCGCCGCGATCTTCTCGTTGACCTGCTCGGCCGAGAGCCCCGCGAAGGCGCGCATGACCTCCAGATCGCGCGGCGTCAGGTCGGGCTTGGCCGTGCGGCTGAGGCAGCAGAACATGCCATAGGCGCTGCCGTCGCGGCGGCGTATCGGCACGCTGACATGGCTCTTGATAGGGATGGCATGGGTCAGCGAAAGGCCTTTGCACAACGGCTCGTCCGCGGTGTCGGGGATGAGTTCCGGCAGGCGGCCCGCCAGAATATGGCGGCAATAGACCTGATCGAGCGGCATCGTGGTGCCAACATGAGCCAAATCCTCCAGACCCGGCGCGCTGACCGCGCGAAAGATCAGATCGTCCCCGATGAATTCGGACAGATAGGCGATTTCCATGCCCAAATGACCGCGCACGAATTCAAGTGCGGCATCGATCGTCTCATCCCCGCTGCCGCGGACGACCCCTATAACGTCCGGGATCAGGCTGGCGATATCGCCAGCGAGGAGAGGGGTGGCAGTAGACGGCTTGGTCAGCATACGGGGCACCTGGCGTTGCAAGGAGCCGTCAGTCTTGGGCGATACCTGCAACCAAACCGTTACCGTCGGCGCCATCTCCCGCGGAAGATGGGGACAAGTTTATCGATCCACCCTGGCCTTGCTCCGCGCATCCGTATCTCCGGGGCGCGGGCGACGCGGACGCTCAGAGCTATCGCCGAGGAAGTGCCCCAAGGGCCGCAATCCCTCGATCTCGTCGCAGACGATCTTGACCACGATCAGGACGGGCACCGCGACGACCATGCCGACGACCGACCAGATATAGGCGAAAAACGCGACGATGAGGAACAGGATCGGCGTGTTCAGCTGCATACGGCGCGAGATCAGGAGCGGCGTCACGAGCTGCCCCTCGATAGACGTGAGCGCCATGTAGGTCAGGAAGACGCCAATCGTCTCCCACCCCGTCGAGAGCGATACGAAGGCGACGAGGGCCGCAATGCAGGCACCGGCGACCGCACCAAGAAAGGGCACGAAATTCAGCGCAAACCCCATCACCCCGATCGCGATGGCGTTGGGCACGCCCCAGAGATACATGGCGGTGCCGATCGACAGGCCCAGGATTGCGTTGATGATGGCGATACCGCCCAGGTAACGGCCCAGCCGGTCCTCGATGGTCTTGATGATCTCGACGGCGCGGCGCTTGTCCTTGAGCTTGGGCAGGCTTTCGACCGTGCGCAGAGCAAAGAAATCACCCGAGCCAATCAGGAAGAAGGTGAGGAAGATGGCAAAAATGACCTGGCTCAGCACCTTCGGCGCCATCGTCAGGATCGTGAGGGAGGTGGACGTCTCCGAGACGACCTCGACCTCCATCGTGGGCTTTTTATTATCATTGCCGACCGCTTTGTCGATCGCCTCGGCGGCATCGTTCACCTTTTCCAGCGCCCCGGTGCTTTCGCCGAGCTTGCTCTGCATCTCCTGAATGAGGCGGGGCAAATCATCGACAAGATTGCTGACCGGCTCGAAGAACCAGGCAATGGCAATACCGACGCAGACGAAGAGGAAGGCGGTGAAAATCCCTGCAATCAATATGCTGGGCAGTCCCAATCGCTCGAGCATGCGGCGCGGGCGGCTGAAGACGAAATACGAGAGGATCGCGGCAGTGACCGGGATCAGGAAGTTGGCAGCCGCCACCAGAGCCGCCACCAGAACGACGATGAAAATGCCGATCAGCGGCACATAAATGCGTTTCTGCGCCTTCATTTCGGCAATGTCCCCCAAGTGACCGCTTGTCGCGTTCATTCAGGTCATAACGCCGGCGCCACAGGATCGGTTCCGCAGCCTTTACCTTGCCGCGGAACCAAATCTATCCTAGCCGCGCCCGCGAGCCGAGAAGCGCGGGAGCATGGCGCTGAAATCGCGGCCCCGCCCACCTTCTTCCTCGACAAAGCGGGCATAGATCTCGCGCGCGGCGGTGCCCATCGGCGTGTCGGCATCGACGGCCTCGGCGGCCTGCTGGGCAAGGGTCAGGTCCTTGAGCATCAGCTCGGCGGCGAAGCCCGGCTTGTAATCATTGTCGGCTGGGCTTTTGGGGCCGATGCCGGGGGCGGGGCAATAGGCGTTCATGGTCCAGCTATAGCCCGAGGACGTGCTGACCACGTCGAACATCGCTTGCCGGTCCAGCCCCAGTTTGTCCGCCAGTGCAAAGGCCTCGCATGTGGCGATCATGGTCGCGCCGGCGATCATGTTGTTGCAGATCTTGGCCGCCTGGCCGTTGCCGGACGGGCCGCAATGGACGGCCTTCTGACCCATGATGTCGAACAGGGGCCGCGCGGTCGCGAAAGCCTCGGCATCGCCGCCGACCATGAAGGTCAGCGTGCCGCCCGCCGCGCCGCCGACACCGCCCGACACGGGCGCATCCAGCGCGAGAAGGCCCGCCTGCTGCGCGTCGCGCGCCACGTCGCGGGCACTCGCCACATCGACGGTCGAGCAATCGAGAAGGATGGCGCCCTTGTCCATCGCGGGAATGACCTGGGCCGCGACGCTGCGCAGGACATCGCCATTGGGCAACATGGTCAGGACGACCGACGCACCGGCGGCGGCCTCTTCGGCGCTGGCCGCGACGGCGACGCCTTCGGCACTGACGCCTGCCGGATCAAAACCCGTCACATCATGGCCCGCCGCAGCCAGATTGGCCGCCATCGGCCCGCCCATATTGCCCAGCCCGATAAATCCGATTTTCATGACAAGCCCTCTCATATATCTGAAATTTCGTGCAGATTAGTCCCATAGGATGGGCGGCACAATGCGCAGGGGCGCGGAATTCGGTCGAATTCCGCCAAGCGCAAAACAATGGTTTTGCCCGGCCTAGAGACCGTCGTGGAATTCCTCGATCAGATGGGCGACCACTTCGCGCAGCGCGCCGTCGCGATCCTTGCCTGCCGTCGCGGCGGCCTCGAAGGTGCGGCGCTGGCGGTCGGCGCTGGTGCCTTGGGCGGCCATGCTGCGCGCATGCGTCACCTCCGCAACCGAGCCGAAATGCGCGGCGTCCTCCTCGATCAGCTCTACCATTTCGTCCATCAGCACGGGCATGGGGACGATCTGGCCCAGGCCGAAATCGATCAGCCCCTCGCGCACGCCATAGCGCTGTGCGCGCCAGCGGTTTTCCGAGATGAGAAACGTCTCGTAAATGCGCCAGCGCTGATTCTTGACGGAAAGCCGCCAGAGCATCCGCGCCAGCCCCTGCGTCAGCGCGGCCAAGGTCAATGCATCCTCCATGCGGGGCTGGACGTCGCAGATGCGCGACTCGATTGTCGGAAACTTGGACGAGGGGCGCAGGTCCCACCAGATTTTCGAGGCATCCTCGATCACGCCCAGATCGGTGAGGACATGGGTCGCGCGTTCGAACTCGCCAAAACTGCTCATGCGCGGCGGCAGACCGGTGCGGGGCAGATTGTCGAAGACCGTCAGGCGATAGCTGTCGAGGCCGGTATCGTGCCCCTGCCAGAAGGGCGACGAGCAGCTGAGCGCCAGAAGATGCGGCAGAAAATAGCTGAGCTGGTTCATGATATCGATGCGCCGGTCCGGCGCGCCAACGGCCACATGCACATGCATGCCGCAGATCAGCATACGCCGCACGACCCCCGCCAGATCGGCCGAGAGATCGTTATAGCGGTCCTTGTCGGTATGCTTTTGCTCGCGCCAGCGCGAAAAAGGATGGCATGAGGCCGCGATGGGCGCGAGGCCGAATTTCGAGGCTTCGCGGGCGATACAGCTGCGCAGGCGGCGCAAATCCTCGCGCGCGTCGCTGACTGTCGCGCAGACCTTGGTGCCGATCTCGATCTGGCAGTTCAAGAATTCGGGGCTGACCTGATCCTGCAACTCGCCACGGCACGCCTCCATCAGCGCTTCGGGCGCGTCGGTCAGCGCCATGGTCTCAATATCGACGAGAAGATATTCCTCTTCGATGCCGATGGTGAAGTCGGGCTCGTCCAATCCCATGCGCGCCTCCTGTGCAGGAGGTCCAGCAAAGCGCAGGTCGCGCGCCGTGCCAAGAAAATTCGAATTTTCTTAGGCAAAAGCCTTCATAAAGGCTTTTGGCGCCCGGATGTGCCCGGGCGCCAAAATGTCATCAATCCGCGAGTTTGAAGTGGAACTCGCCGCCTTCCTTGATTCCGCTGGGCCAGCGCGACGTGACGGTCTTGGTCTTGGTGTAGAACTTGAACGCGTCGGGGCCGTACTGGTTGAGATCGCCAAAGGCCGATTTCTTCCAGCCGCCGAAGGTGTAGTGGGCCAGCGGCACGGGGATGGGGAAGTTGATGCCGACCATGCCGACATTGACGCGGTTCGCGAAATCGCGCGCCGCATCGCCGTCGCGGGTAAAGATGGCAGTGCCGTTGCCCATCTCGTGATCCGAGGCCAGTTTCAGCGCCTCTTCATAGCTGCCCGCGCGGATCGTGGTCAGGACAGGACCGAAGATCTCCTGTTTGTAGATATCCATGTCGGGCGTCACTTTGTCGAAAAGGTGCGGCCCGAGGAAAAATCCATCCTCATAGCCCTGCAGGCTGAAGCCGCGCCCGTCGACGACCAGCTCGGCGCCCTGATCGATGCCGGACTGCACCATGCCTTCGATGCGCTTTTTCGCCTCGGCGGTCACGACGGGGCCGTAATCCATCTCGGTGTCCGAGGTGTAGGGGCCGACCTTCAGCTTCTCGATGCGCGGCACCAGCTTCTCGATCAGCTTGTCGGCGGTTTCCTCGCCCACCGGGACCGCGACCGAGATCGCCATGCAGCGCTCTCCCGCCGCGCCGTAGCCGGCGCCGATCAGCGCATCGGCGGCCTGATCAAGGTCGGCGTCGGGCATGATGATCATGTGGTTCTTGGCGCCGCCAAAGCACTGCGCGCGCTTGCCGTTCGAGCAGGCACGACCGTAGATATACTGCGCGATCGGGGTCGAGCCGACAAAGCCCACGGCTTTGATGTCGTCATTGTCGAGGATCGCGTCGACCGATTCTTTGTCGCCGTTGACCACCTGGCAAATACCATCCGGCAAGCCCGCCTCGGTCCAAAGCTCGGCCAGCATGAGCGGGCAGGAGGGGTCGCGTTCGCTGGG
This sequence comes from Roseovarius roseus, assembly GCF_043355935.2. Classification (NCBI taxonomy): domain Bacteria; kingdom Pseudomonadati; phylum Pseudomonadota; class Alphaproteobacteria; order Rhodobacterales; family Roseobacteraceae; genus Roseovarius; species Roseovarius roseus. Next base: position 265,420 of record NZ_JBHFPE020000004.1, read on the forward strand.
CTTGATGATGACGGCGTTACCGGCTGCAATCGCCGGGCCCATTTTCCACATCGGGATCATGGCGGGGAAGTTGAAGGGCGTGATGCCCGCAACAACACCCAGCGCCTGGCGCATCGAGTAGATATCGATGCCGGTCGAGGCGTTGCCGGAATATTCGCCCTTCAGGAAATGCGGCGCGCCGATGCAGAATTCGATCACTTCCATGCCGCGCTGCACATCGCCCTTGGCGTCGGGGATGGTCTTGCCATGCTCGCGGCTGATCGCCTCGGCCAGCTTGTCCATATCGCGGTTGATGAGGCGCACGAACTCCATGAAGATGCGGGCGCGCTTCTGCGGGTTGACCGCTTCCCATTCGACCTGGGCCTTGGCGGCGTCGGCGACGGCCTGGTTCAGCTCGTCCACGGAGGCAAGCGGCGTCTTGGCCTGCACTTCGCCGGTGGCGGGGTTGTAGACATCGGCAAAGCGGCCCGATGTGCCCTTGACGTGCTTGCCGTTAATGTAATGCGTGAGTTCGGTGGTCATGAAAGCCTCCCATTTGCGATTGTGCGCAGCATAGTCTTGCAAAATTGCGCAGAAAAGAGGCAATATTACCAAAGCTATTTTGCGTTTTTGCAAAGGTACTGCCATGCAGCCTCAATGGGACGATCTGAGGATATTTCTGGCCGTCGCGCGCCTTGAGAGTCTCTCGGCCGCCGGGCGCGTGCTCAAGATCGACCCGGCCACCGTGGGGCGGCGCATCACGCGGCTGGAGGAGGCGCTGCGCGCGCCGCTTTTTGCCAGGTCGCCGCAGGGATATGCGCTGACGGGCGAGGGGCAGCGTCTGATGGGCCACGCCGCCCGCGCCGAGCAGGAAATGACCGCCGCCTTCGAGGATCTGTCGGGGCAGGGCGCGCAGCTGAGCGGGCAGATCCGGCTGGGCTCGCCCGATGGGTCGGCCAACTTCCTGCTGCCGCAGGTCTGTGCGCAGATCGTCGAGCAGAACCCGGATCTGGAGGTGCAGATCGTCGCGCTGCCGCGCGTCTTCAACCTGTCGCGGCGCGAGGCGGATATGGCCATCGCCGTCAGCGCGCCACTGGCCGGGCGTCTGAGCGTGCAGAAGGTGACCGATTACCGGCTGAGCCTGGTGGCGTCGCGCGACTACCTGCGCAACTCGGCGCCGATCAACAGCGTCGAGGATCTGCGCGATCACCGGATCGTTGGATACATTCAGGACATGATCTTTGACAAGGAACTGGACTACATGGCGGAGGCCGGGCTGCCGCGCGTCGATCTGGCCAGCAACTCGGTTTCGGTGCAGTTCAGCTGGATCCGGCAGGGGGCGGGAATCGGCATCGTGCATGATTTCTCGATCCCCTTCGGCCAAGGCTTGGTGCGGGTGCTGCCGCATGAGGTCAGCCTCACGCGCAGCTTTTATCTGATCCGCCATGTGGACGACCGGCGGCTCGACCGGCTCAACCGTTTTGCCGAGGCGCTGGCGGCGGGGATGCGGCGCGAGGTCGCCCGGCTGGAGGGGCAGGGGTGACGCGCGCTTGACAGATGCTGCGGTGCCATTACGCTGGATCAACCGGCGGGCATTCCGCGGGCACTGCCGGACGCAATGCCGGAGATCACAAGGGGGCGCTAGATCATGCTGGTTTCACAAATTCTCAAGGCCAAGGGCGATGCCGTCTTCACCATCTCGCGGAAGACTCTCATCTCGGATGCGGCGGCCACGCTGGGCGCGAAAAGCATCGGTGCGCTTGTCATCACCGATGGCAAAAAGGGCGTTGTCGGCATTCTGTCCGAGCGAGACATCGTGCGCGCGCTTGGCGATCGGGGGGCAGGGTGCCTCTCTGACAGTGTCGAGGCGCTGATGACGCCCGATCCGTTCTGCGCCGGTCTGGGCGACACGGGCGAAGAGGTGCTGGGCCGCATGACCGAGGGCCGGTTCCGCCACATGCCTGTGCTGAAGGATGGTGAACTGGTGGGTATCGTCACGCTGGGCGACCTGGTCAAGGCACGGCTGGAAGAGCTGGCGATGGAGAACGCGTCGATGCAGGGCATGATCATGGGCCATTGAGCCGCTGCGCCCTTGCAATTCGCGGGCGCCTCGTGCCTTTTGGCGCAAATTACAGACGGATGACCCCTCATGCGCATCGGCCTCTACCCCGGCACCTTTGATCCTGTCACGCTGGGTCATATCGACATCATCCGACGCGCCGCGCGGCTGGTCGACCGCCTGGTGATCGGCGTCGCCATCAACCGCGACAAGGGCCCGCTTTTTACCTTGGACGAGCGTGTGGCGATGCTGGAAGCGGAGGCGGCGCGCATCACCGCCTCGAGCGAGGCCGAGATCGTCGTGCATCCGTTCGAGAACCTGCTGATCAACTGCGCGCGGGATGTGGGCGCGCAGGTGATCGTGCGCGGCCTGCGCGCGGTCGCGGATTTCGAATACGAGTTCCAGATGGTCGGCATGAACCGCGCGTTGGACGCGGATATCGAAACCGTTTTTCTGATGGCCGATACCGGCCATCAGGCCATCGCATCCAAGCTGGTCAAGGAAATCGCGCGGCTGGGTGGGGACGTGTCGACATTCGTGACCCCGGACGTCAACGCGGCGCTTCTGGCCAAGTTTGGCTGAGGCCCGAGGCGAGCCGCCTCAGCGCCAGAAGGCGAGCCATTCGATGAGATCGCCCAGCTTGGCCCCGAGAAAGATCAGCCCGCTCATGCCTTGGAGATAATAATCCAGCACCAGCGCCAGCACGATCAGCCCGAAAAGCCAGAGCGCGATGCGGTCGGTCATGTCAGCGCCCTTTCAAATGGCATACGGCCCCGCGCCTTGGTACAGACGGGGGCCGCATCTGGCAATATCGCGGCGGCTTAGCCCAGCCGTCCCATCAGCGCGGCGACGTCGGCCATGCGGCAGGAAAAGCCCCATTCGTTGTCATACCATGCCAGGACGCGGACCAGCGTGCCGCCGACGACCTTGGTCTGCTCGGGGGCAAAAATGCTGCTTTCCTCGGTGTGGTTGAAATCGATGCTGACCTTGGGCGCGGGATCATAGGCCAGAATGCCCTTCATCGCGCCTGCCGCAGCTTCGGCCACGACGGCGTTGACCTCCTCGGCGGTAACGGATTTCGAAGCCACGAAGGTCAGGTCCACCGCCGAGACATTGGGCGTCGGCACGCGGATGGCCGAGCCATCAAGGCGGCCTTTCATCGCGGGCAGCACCTCGGACAGGGCCTTGGCCGCGCCGGTGGAGGTGGGGATCATCGACATCGCCGCGGCGCGGGCGCGGTAGAGGTCCTTGTGGCGGCGGTCCAGCGTGGGCTGATCGCCGGTATAGGAGTGGATCGTGGTCATGATGCCACTCTCGATGCCGATGCCCTCATGCAGCACCTTGGCCAGCGGGGCGAGGCAGTTGGTGGTGCAGGAACCGTTCGAGATCATGCGCTCGCTTGGCCGAAGATCGCCATCGTTGACGCCCATCACCACGGTGCGGTCCACGTTCTTGCCGGGGGCCGACAGCAGAACCTTGCCCGCGCCACGCTCAAGATGCTTTTTCGCCTTCTCGCCATCGTTGAAGTTGCCGGTGCATTCCAGCACGACGTCGCAGCCGTCCCAGTCCAGCTCGTCCATCTCGTAGGTCGAGAACATCTGGATCGCGCCGCGCCCCAGATCCATCGTGCCCTCGCCGATGGTCACCGTGCCGGGAAACCGGCCATGCACGCTGTCGAAGCGGATCAGATGCGCTGCCGTCTCCAGCGGACCGGTGGCATTCAGTTTGACCACCTTGATGTCCTCGCGGCCCGTCTCGCTGATATGGGCGAGGGTGGCGCGGCCGATGCGGCCAAATCCATTGATGCCGACATTGATGGTCATGGGGATGAACTCCTTGGCAGGTTTTAGCGTTTGCTGGCATATACGGGCGCGCGGGCCGTGCTGAAAGGTCAAAATGCCCGCCTTTTGGGATGTTAGCGCTATATTACCTGAGCGGCCTTGCACCTCTGCTGTGCTCGGCTACCTTGCCACGAAAGATTACGGGACCAGAATATGAGCGGACTACTGGCGCTACTCGATGATGTGGCGGCCATCGCCAAGGTGGCGGCGGCCTCCGTCGATGACGTGGTGGGGCAGGCGGCCAAGGCGGGCGCCAAGGCGGCCGGTGCGGCGATCGACGACGCCGCGGTGACGCCGAAATACGTGCATGGCTTTGATGCGGCCCGCGAGTTGCCGATCATCTGGCGCATCGCGCGGGGATCACTGCTGAACAAGTTGGTGTTTCTGCTGCCCGCCGGGCTTGCGCTGAGCGCTTTTGCGCCCTGGGCTGTCACGCCGCTTCTGATGCTGGGGGGCTGCTATCTGTGCTTCGAGGGCGCCGAAAAGGTGGCCCATGCGCTGGGATGGGCGCATCACGAGGAAAGCCACATGAAGACGGAGCCCGACGATCCGGCCCATCTGGAAGAACAGAAGGTTGCCGGCGCGATCAAGACCGATTTCATCCTCTCGGCCGAAATCATGACCATCGCGTTGGCCGCAATTCCGCCCAGCAGCTTCTGGATGGAGGCGGGCACGCTGGCCGCTGTTGCCGTGATGATTACCGCGGCGGTCTATGGCGCGGTCGCGCTGATCGTGAAGGCCGACGATTTGGGCCTGTTCATGGCAGCCAAGGGGCAGCTTGGCGCGACGCGCGGTCTGGGCCGCGGGATCGTGGCCGCGATGCCCAAGGTTCTGGCGCTGCTGGTGATCATCGGCACGGCGGCCATGCTCTGGGTGGGCGGCAACATCATCCTGCACGGGCTGGCGAATCTGGGCTTTTCCTGGCCCTATGACCAGATCCACCATCTGGCCGAAATGGCCACCCATGGGCTGGAGCAGGGGCGGGCAGCTGTGCAATGGACACTTGTCGCGGCGATGGACGGTGTCGCGGGGCTGGCGCTGGGCATGGTGCTGATCCCTATCGGAACCAATGTCATCACACCGATCTGGCAACGGATGCGAAAGCTCAATCCGGTGGTCTGATCTTAACCAATTGGAAACCACGTCCGGCGCAGGCTGTGCGCATGCACATGCCCGCACGATATCTTGAGCACGAGGTTTGGGAAGACTATTTGGAAAATAGTCTTCCCTCATCACATCAAAGCAGCGATTTCACCTTTTCGGCGACCGCCTCGGCCGTGATGCCGAACTTCTCGTAAAGGACATCGGCGGGGGCCGAGGCGCCGAAGCTGTCCATGCCGACAAAGCCGGACTTGGCCGCGCGGCCGCGCTCACCGCAGAGCCATTTGTCCCAGCCCTGCCGCACGGCGGCCTCAACGGCGACACGCACCGGACCTGCGGGCAGCACGCGCTTGCGCACCGCCTCGTCCTGCGCCTCGAAAAGCTCCATGCAGGGCATCGACACCACGCGGCACCCGATCCCCTCGGCCTGCAGCAGATCGCGCGCCTTCATCGCGATCTCGACCTCCGAGCCGGTGGCCATGATGATCGCCTGACGCTTGCCCTCCGCATCGGCCAGCACGTAGGCGCCCTGCGCGGTCAGGTTCTTGTTGCGGTGCTCGGTCCGCAGGGTGGGCACGTTCTGGCGCGTCAGCGACAGGACAGACGGCGTCTCCTTGGTGGTCAGCGCCAGTTCCCATGCCTCGGCGGTCTCCACCGTATCGCAGGGGCGGAAGACCCAAGTGTTGGGCGTCGCGCGGCTGATTGCAAGGTGTTCGACCGGCTGGTGCGTCGGGCCGTCCTCGCCCAGACCGATGCTGTCATGGGTCATGACAAACACGGTGGGCACGCGCATCAGCGCGGCAAGGCGCATCGCAGGGCGGGCATAGTCGGTGAAGCACATGAAGGTGCCGCCATAGGGCCGGATGCCGCCATGCAGCGCCATGCCATTCATCGCGGCGGCCATGCCATGCTCGCGGATGCCCCAATAGACATAGCGGCCCTTGCGGTTATCGGTGTCGAAAACGCCCAAATCCCCCGTCTTGGTGTTGTTCGATCCGGTGAGGTCGGCCGAGCCTCCGACGGTCTCGCGCATGATCGGGTTCACGACCTCCAGCACCATCTCGCTGGATTTGCGCGTGGCGACCTTGGGGCCCTCCTCGCTGATCTGTTTCTTCAGCGCCTTGATGCGCGCGCTCAGCTTCTTGGGGGCGTCGCCGTTGAGGGCCCTGGTGAATTCGCTCTGACGGCGCTCGGTCGTTTCGGCAAAGCGGGCTTGCCACGCCTTGCGTTCGTCAGCGCCGCGTGCGCCGATCGCTTCCCATGCCTTTTTTACATCGCCCGGCACTTCGAACGGGCCGGTGGTCCAGCCATAGGCGGCCTTGGCGGCGGCCATCTGATCCTCGTCGGTCAGCGCGCCGTGGCCTTTGGACGTGTCCTGCGCCGCGTGACCCAGCGCGATATGCGTCTTGCAGGCGATCATGCTGGGCTTTTTCGAGCCCTTGGCCTTGGTGATCGCCGCGTCGATCTCGTCCGGATTGTGCCCGTCGATCTCGATCACCTGCCAGCCCGCGGCGCGGAAGCGCTTGACCTGATCGGTGCGGTCCGACAGCGATACCTTGCCGTCGATGGTGATATCGTTGTTGTCCCAAAAGACGATCAGCTTGCCTAGGGAATGACGCCCGGCCAGCGTGATGGCTTCCTGGCTGATCCCCTCCATCAGGCAGCCATCGCCGGCGATGACATACGTGTGGTGATCGACCAGCTTGCGGCCATGCCGCGCGCGCAGCATCTCTTCGGCCATGGCAAAGCCGACCGAGTTGGCGATGCCCTGGCCCAGCGGGCCGGTGGTGGTCTCGATCCCCTTCGCATGGCCATATTCCGGATGGCCCGCCGTAATCGCGCCCCATTGGCGAAAATTCTTGATCTGCTCCAGCGTCATGTCCTCGTAGCCGGTCAGATGCAGCAGCGAGTAAAGCAGCATCGAGCCATGGCCAGCGCTGAGGATGAAGCGGTCGCGATCCGGCCAATCGGGTGCGGAGGCGTCGAATTTCAGGTGCTTTTCATAAAGCACGGTGGCGACATCGGCCATGCCCATCGGCATCCCCGAATGCCCCGAATTGGCGGCGTGGACCGCGTCCAGCGTCAGGGCGCGAATGGCGGTCGCTTTGGACCAGTGATCGGGATTGGCTTTGGCGAGGGCGGTAAGATCCACGGCAGCGGTATCCTTATGGAAGGGGGCTTGTCTGCCCGCCTCAATACCAGCCCGGCCCCGAAGTTCAAGCGCCGCCACACCGGACACAGGCGCACCGCCGCCTTCCGCCGCAAGGGGGGAAGCCTTTTTGCAAGCCATTCGCTAGACTTGGCACCATTAGGGCATGTTGCGATTCGGCGTGCCCTGTAGGAGAGTTGGGGCAGACAGTTGAAAAGGACATTGACGCGATGAGCGATATCGACGCGATGCAAAGCCGTATCATGGCGGCGCTGGACCGGATCGGGCAAGGGCTGGACGGGCTGGGAGCGACGAATGATCAGGCCGGCGACCCGGGCGAGGTAGAGGCCCTGCGCCAGCAGGTCGAGGATGAGCGGCTGGCGAATGCCCAGCTGGAAGAGCGCGTAAAGCAGCTGAGCGCCCGCGCCCGCGAGGCCGAGGCCAGCCTGGAAGAGTTCAAGGCCGCCGCCAGCGAGGCCAAGGCCGAAGAAGACACGCGCGCCAAGACCCTACGCAAGATCGACGGCAATCTGCAATCGCTCCGCCATGCCAACCAGCAGCTGCGCGACAACAACGCCAAACTGCGCGATGCGAATGCCAAGGGCGTGGCCGAGCCGCATCTGATCAACAAGGCGATGATGGCCGAACTGGACGGCCTGCGCGCCACCCGCGCCGCCGACCGGGCCGAGATGGACGCCATTCTTGGCGAGCTTGCCCGTATGGGTGTGACAGGGGATGGCAGTGCGGACGGGTCCGAGAGCGCCAAGGCCAGTGGAAACGGAATGGAGGAGGCATGATGCCCGAAGTTGACATCGAAATCGGTGGCCGCACTTTCCAGGTTTCCTGCCAGGCCGGGGAGGAGCATTTCCTGCACTCCGCCGCCAAGATGCTGGATGACGAGGCATCGGTGCTGGCCGCGCAGATCGGACGCATCCCCGAGGCGCGCATGCTGCTGATGGCTGGCCTCATGCTGGCCGACAAGACCGCTGGCCTGCAGGACAAGCTGGCCGAGATAAGCGACACGCTGGCCGAGCGCGAAGCGGAACTGGCTGGCCTGCGGGACGCGCCGCCGCCTGCGCCCGAGCGCGTCGAGGTTCCGGTCGTGCCCAGCTCTATCACCGACACGCTGGCCGAAATCGCCGCCCGCGCCGAGGCGCTGGCCGAGACGGTGGATGGCAAGAAGGCCGGTTGACACCTCTGCAAGCCGATGGCGAGGGGGTGTGACGTGGCAGGGCGGCGGGATGCCGCCCTGACGTGTTTCACGTGCAGAACATAGGCCGAACATCTCTTTATCTTGCGCGCAGGGGGCGCTATGGTCCCGCCCATGAGCAGTTTTGACGAATCCGACGCGTTCGAGAGCGCCTCCCTGTCTTCGCGCGCAATGGCCGCGCGGCCCGCGCCGTATCTTGATGGCCTGAATCCCGAACAGCGGCTGGCGGTCGAGACGATGGACGGCCCCGTCCTGATGCTGGCAGGCGCCGGCACGGGCAAGACCAAGGCGCTGACGACGCGCATCGTGCACCTTCTGAACACCGGACGCGCGCGCCCCAATGAGGTGCTGGCCGTCACCTTCACCAACAAGGCCGCGCGCGAGATGAAGACCCGCGTCGGCGCACTCCTGGGCCAATCCATCGAGGGGATGCCGTGGCTGGGCACGTTTCACTCGATCTGCGTCAAACTGCTGCGCCGCCATGCCGAGCTGATCGGCGTAGAGGGCGGTGGAAATCTGGCTGACGTGATCGAAGCCCCGGCGCGCGACGTCACGCTGAAGTCGAACTTCACCATTCTCGACACGGACGACCAGCTGCGTCTGCTCAAGCAGTTGGTGCAGGCCGCCGGCATCGACGATAAACGCTGGCCCGCCCGCCAATTGGCCGGTGTCATCGACAACTGGAAAAACCGCGCCTGGACGCCGGACCGCGTGCCCGCCGCCGAGGCGGGCGCCTATAATGGCAAGGCCGTCACGCTCTACAAGCAATACCAGCGCCGCCTGATCGAGTTGAACGCCGTGGATTTCGGCGATCTGCTCTTGCACGTCGTCACGATCTTCCAGACGCATGACGACATCCTCCAGCAGTATCAACGCTGGTTCAAATATATCCTCGTGGACGAGTATCAGGATACGAACGTCGCTCAATATCTATGGCTGCGCCTATTGGCCGGCGGTCACAAGAATATCTGCTGCGTCGGCGATGACGACCAGTCGATCTATGGCTGGCGCGGCGCAGAGGTGGGTAATATCCTACGGTTCGAAAAGGATTTTCCCGGCGCGCATGTGGTCCGGCTCGAGCAGAATTACCGCTCGACGCCGCATATCCTGGCTGCCGCCTCGGGCGTGATCGCGGGCAATCAGGGGCGGCTTGGCAAGGAGCTTTGGACGCAAGAACAGGAGGGCGAGAAAGTCCGCCTCATCGGCCATTGGGACGGCGAGGAAGAGGCGCGCTGGATCGGCGAGGAGATCGAGGCGATGCAGCGCGGCACCCGCGGCCAGCGCCCTTATGGTCTTGACGATATGGCCATCCTCGTTCGCGCTTCGCATCAGATGCGCGCTTTTGAGGACCGCTTTCTGACTATCGGCCTGCCCTACCGCGTCATCGGTGGCCCGCGCTTTTACGAGCGGATGGAGATCCGCGACGCGATGGCCTATTTCCGCTGCGTGACCTCGCCTTCGGACGATCTGGCCTTCGAGCGGATCGTGAACACGCCCAAGCGCGGCCTCGGCGACAAGGCGCAGCAGAAGATGCAGGTGACCGCGCGCGAGAACGGCGTGCCGCTGATCGAGGGTGCGCGCATTCTGGTCGCGGAGAAAGGCCTGACCGGCAAGGGCGCGCGCGAGCTGTCGCTGCTGCTGGATGGGCTCACCCGCTGGGGCCGCATGGCCGGGGATGCCGCGATCAGCCATATTGAGCTTGCCGAGATCATCCTGGACGAATCCGGCTATACCGAGATGTGGCAGAACGACAAGACGCCCGAGGCGCCGGGTCGGCTCGAGAACCTCAAGGAACTGGTCAAGGCGCTGGAGAATTTCGAGAACCTCACCGGCTTTCTCGAACATGTCAGCCTCATCATGGACAATGAGAGCGAGAATGAGGGCCAGAAGGTCAGCATCATGACCCTACACGCCGCTAAAGGCCTGGAATTTCCCGCCGTCTTCCTGCCCGGCTGGGAGGATGGCCTTTTCCCCTCGCAGCGCTCGATGGACGAAAGCGGTCTCAAGGGCGTCGAGGAAGAGCGCCGCCTTGCCTATGTGGGCATCACCCGAGCCGAGGAGATCTGCACGATTTCCTTTGCGGGTAACCGACGCGTCTTTGGTCAGTGGCAATCGTCCTTGCCCTCGCGTTTCATCGATGAGCTGCCCGAGGATCATGTCGATGTCCTGACCCCGCCCGGCCTCTACGGTGGCGGCTACGGCGCGGCGGGCATGGCAGGGTCGATGGGCGGCGTGCAGAACAGCATCGACGCCAAGGTGGCCGAGGCGAATGTCTACAATTCCCCCGGCTGGAAGCGGATGCAAGCGCGGGCGGGCCAGCGCCCCACGGCGCAGCCGCGCGAATCGACCTCGCCGGTGATCGACATGGCCGCCGCCTCGTCCCACACGGTGGGCGAGCGGGTGTTCCACCAGAAATTCGGCTATGGCGAGATCATCGGCCTCGAGGGCGACAAGCTGGAGATCGCGTTCGAGAAGGCGGGCACAAAGAAAGTCGTCGCCCGGTTCGTCACCAGCCCGGATGACGTGCCCTTCTAGCGCGTCCCGGCTTCTTCTTGCCAGAAATATCCCCGCCGGAGGCCCCAAATCTCTTTTGGCGTCTGGCCTGTCATCAGGCGTTGTGCGGCGGTATCGAATCCGCCACAGTGAAACTTCCAAGGTGCTGCGCAACCGCGCGGAGAATTGGGAAGCCGGTGCAAATCCGGCACTGCCCCCGCAACGGTAAGGGTGGGCGAGACGGTGCAAGACCACTGGGCGTGAACGCCCGGGAAGGGCGCCGGATCATGGGCCAATCGCGGCCTGGCCCCCGAAGTCCGGAAACCAGCCTTGGGAGTGACGTCAAACCGCGTGGGGCGGTGTGGACGCTGCTGCCGGGCCTCGTTCCTCGCATGTCAGCCTCGCACGCCATCCTGCGCCCCAAGTGGCCCGGGGTGCGGCCAAGGAGTGGATAAGACATGGGTGTAGTACAGATCCTGCATGGTCTGGAGCGTAGCGACGCCGTGGGCGCGGATGCGGATGCGGTGGCGCGGCTGGGCTTTCTGGAATGGGCCTTTGCCCTGCCGGGGGCCGCCACGCCGGAGGCGGCGCGCGCCGCGCTGAAGGCCGCTCCGGACGAGGCGCGCAGCCCGGCGGCACGGGCGTTTGTCGGCTTTCTTACGGAGGCCACGGTTTATACCGCGCCCCGCGTCCGGCGTGGCCGCGCGGCGCGTTTGCACTAGGCAGCGCGCTACCGCGCGTGCCAGCGGTCCTTGATCGCGGCATAGAGGCTGGAGGCGGCGAATAGGATCGCGGCGGCACAGACGATGGTCGGCCCGGTGGGCGTGTCCAGCGTGTAGGATGCCCTAAGCCCGGCCCATGCCGCTGCCACGCCCAACCCGGCGGCGATGACGGCCATCGCCTCGGGTGTGCGGGCGAATGGGCGTGCGGTGGCCGCAGGGATGATCAGCAGGGCAGTGATCAGCAGCGCGCCCACCACCTTGATCGCCACAGCCACCACGATGGCCAGGGCGAGGGTCAGGATCAGTTCCTCGTGCTTGGGGTCGATCCCGTCAGCGCGGGCCAGATCCGGGTCCAGCGTCGCGGTCAGGAGCGCCGACCAGCGCCAGCTGACCAGTGCCAGAACCAGCGCCGCGCCGCCCCAGATCACCCCCAGATCGCCGCGCGAGACCGAAAGGATATCGCCAAAGAGAAATGACATCACGTCGATGCGCACCCCTTGCAGAAAGGACACGCCCACGAGGCCGAATGCCAGCGCCGAATGGGCCAGCACGCCCAGCACCGTGTCCACGCCGCGCCCGCGCCCCGAAAGGGCCGTGACCAGTGTCGCCATCGCCAGCGCGACCACCAGCGCACCGGCAAAGATCGGCAGGGACAGTGCCAGCGACAGGGCGACGCCCAGAATGGCCGCATGGGCGGTCGCATCCCCGAAATAGGCCATGCGCCGCCAGACGACAAAACACCCGAGGGGCGCCGCGGCCAGTGATGTGCCGATCCCGGCCAGCGCCGCGCGGGTCATGAAGTCATCGAGCATCAGTCACCTACCTTTGCGTGCGGTGCGCCATGATCATGCGCGCATTCCTCGCCATGGACATGGTCGTGATGGTGCCGGTAGAGCGCCAGCGCCCCTTGCGTGCCTTCGCCGAAAAGGGCCCGGTAGACGGGCGCCTCGGCCACGACTTCGGGCGTGCCTTCGCAGCAGACATGCCCGTTGAGGCAGATCACGCGGTCGGACGCGCTCATCACGACATGCAGATCATGGCTGACCATCAACACGGCGCAGCCCGTCTCGCGGCGCACATCTTCGATCCGGCGGTAGAACGCGGCGGCGCCGGGCTGGTCGAGGCCCGCGGTCCCCTCGTCTAGCATCAAAAGCTGGGGGTTCCGCAGCAGGGCGCGCGCCAGCAGGACGCGCTGAAACTGCCCGCCTGACAGGCCTGCCATGGGGTGCCCACCGATATCGGGCACGCCCGCGCGCTCCAGCGCATCGCGGGCGGCCTCGCGGCTGACGCGGCGCGGAAGGCTGAGAAAGCGCGAGACGGTGATCGGCAGCGCCGCATCCAGCACCAGCCGCTGCGGCACATATCCCAGCCGAAGGTCCGGGCGACGCGTGATGCGCCCCGCGCTGGGGCGCACCCCGCCCAAGAGGGCGCGTAAGAGCGTAGACTTGCCCGATCCGTTGGGGCCGACGATGGTCACGATCTCGCCGGGGGCCATGGCGAAATCGACGTTCTGCAGCACGGTGTTCCGGCCATACCGCACGCTGAGCCCCTTGGCTTCGATCAAGGGCTGGGTCATGCGGTGGCGCCTGCCGGGGCGCTCTCACGGCACCGGGGGCAGAGCCCGACGGCCTCGCGCACCGTGCGCTCGATCTGGAACCCCGCATCACCCGCTGCGCGCGCCAATTCGCCCGCCTCGGGATCGGTGTCCACCTCGACAACGCGCTGGCAGGCGCGGCAGATCAGGAAAACGGGGGCGTGGCTTTGATCGGAATGGGTGCAGGCGGTAAAGGCGTTCAGCCGCTCGATCCGGTGGGCCAGCCCGTGACTGACCAGAAAATCAAGCGCACGGTAGGCGACGGGCGGCTGCGCGCCCAGACCCTCGGCCCGCAACACCTCCAGAATGTCATAAGCCCCGAGCGCCTTGTGCTCGCCCAGCAGAATCTCGAGCACGCGCCTACGGACGGGCGTGAACTGCAGACCTTGCGCGGAACATTGCCGCTCGGCGGCGCGCATGCCGGCCTTGATGCAGCCGTCATGGTCGTGCGTTTCAAAAGGGTCTATCGTCATGGCGCGGAGTCCTGGCTTTGGGCACAAAGAAGGTTGATATGTTATACTATATCATGTACCTCACTGCGAAGTGTTACATAATCACATGAGGTCAGGATGTCCACGCAAAGATACAAATCCCTTCTTCTGGGCACAGCGGCGCTATCGGTTTCGGCCAGCATCGCGGCAGCCGAGGTGCCAAACGTGGTGACGGATATCGCGCCTGTCGCATCGCTGGCCGCCCGTGTCATGGACGGGCTGGGCACGCCCCAGCAGATCGTGCAGCCCGGCGCGTCGCCCCATGGATACGCCATGCGCCCCTCTGAGGCGGAGGCGCTGTCGGGCGCGGATGCCATCTTCTGGATCGGGCCGGAGCTGACGCCATGGCTGGACCGCACGATCCACACCGTTGCGCCGAACGCGGACGTCACCGAGCTGCTTCACGCGCCTGAGACCTTCGTTCTGGCCTTCCGCAGCGGCGCAAGCTTTGCCGAAGAAGGCGAAGCACATGACGGGCATGAGGACCATAGCGAGCATGTGGATGAGGCCGATGAGAACGGCCACGACCATGAGCATGAGGCCGATGACACCCATGAAAGCGATGAAGGCCATGCCGGGCACGATCATTCGGGGGATGACCCGCATGCTTGGCTGGACCCAGAGAACGGCAAGGCATGGCTGGGCGTGATCGCAGGCAAGCTGTCGCAGCTGGACCCGGAAAATGCCGAGGTCTATGCCGCCAATGCCGCCGAGGGGCGCGCAGAGATCGATGCGGCTGCCGCTGAGGTCGAAACGCTGCTAGCGCCGGTGGCGGATGCGCGCATCGTCGTCTTTCATGATGCTTACCACTACTTCGAGCATCGGTTCGACCTGCACGCCGTCGGCGCCATCGCCGCAAGCGATGCCTCCGATCCCGGCCCCGCACGGATCGAGGAAGTGCGCGGTGTCATCGAGGACATGAACGTCACCTGCGTTTTGTCCGAGCCGGCGTTCAATCCGGCCTTCGTGGACACGGTGACCGAAGGCGTCAGTCTGCGCAAAGGCGTGATTGACCCGCTGGGCGCCGATCTGGAGCCGGGCCCGCAGTTTTATCCAGAGCTGATCCGCGACGTGGCCCGACGGCTGGCGGCATGCGCAGGTTAGGCGCGATCCGAACAGGGGGCGGGTGGACCGCCCCCCGCACGATCGGCGCGCTGGCGCTGATCGCGGCGCTTGCCATGCCTTCGGGGCGCGGCGAGGCGCATCCGCATGTCTTCATCGACGGGGCCTTGTCGCTGATCTTTGACGATCAGGGGCGGCTGGCGGCGCTGCGTATTGGCTGGTCCTATGATGAGTTCTATTCGCTCGTGATGATCGAGGATAAGGGCCTCGATGCCGATGGCGACGGCACGCCAGAGCCCGCTCAGTTGGAGGCGTTTGCTGGCAACGACGTGGATTGGGCCGCAGGGTTTCCGGGGGATGTGACGCTGATGCGCGATGGCGCGGCGGTCACATTGAAGGGCCCCGTGCGGCACCGAGCCTATTTTGAAAACGGCCGGATCGTCACGACACATGTGCGCCCGCTGAGCGCGCCGCTCGACTTGGGCGAGGGCAATGTGATGGCGCAGCTTTACGATCCCAGCTTTTTCGTGGCCTATGACGTGCCTGCGCTGCCCACGATCGAAGGGGCCGAGGGCTGCGCCGTGACGCGGCAGGACGCCGACACGGACAAGGCCTATGAGGAATACGGCGACAAGCTTGCCTCGGTGGATATCGGCGAGGATCCCTATGTCGAGGTCGATCTGGGTGATATCGGCGTTCTTTTTGCAGACAGGTTCATCGTGACATGCGCCGCACCCTCCTGATCCTCGTGCTGATCGGCGCGGCACTTGGCGCGGCTTTGTGGACGGGCATGGATGCCTCCGTCGCGCGGTGGTCCTCTTCGTGGCAGCGCGAGTTCCAGAACGGGCTGGCGGGGGCCTTGCGCGCCCTGCGTAGCGGTGATGCGGGCGCTTTCGCGTGGCTGATGGGGCTGTCATTTGCCTATGGCTTTGTCCATGCGGCGGGGCCCGGCCATGGCAAGCTGCTGATTGGCGGTTATGGCATGGCGGCCCGCGTGCCTGCGGTGCGCCTGTCGCTGATCGCCATGGCGTCATCCTTGGGGCAGGCGGGCACGGCCATCGCGCTGGTCTATGGCGGGATGCTGCTGCTGGGCTACACCCGCGCGCAATTGACCGGTCTTGCCGAAGGGGCGATGGCCACCGTCTCGGCCGCCGCGATCGGGCTGATCGGTCTTTGGCTGATCCTGCGTGGCATGCGCAAGCTGCTGCTGCGGCGCCGCCCCGTGCACACCCACGGCGCCGAGTGCGGCTGCGGCCACAGCCACGCGCCGACGGCGGAGGAGGTGGCGCAGGCCCATGGGCTGCGCGGCACGCTTGCGCTGATCGGTGCGGTGGCGATCCGCCCCTGCACCGGGGCGCTGCTGCTATTGGTGCTGACATGGCAGATGGGCATCCCCGCCGCGGGAATCGCCGGAACGCTGGCCATGGCGCTGGGCACCGGGGCCGTGACCGTCGCCGTGGCCCTCATGGCAACTTTCGCGCGCGAAGGCGCGCTCGGCTCGGGCGCAAAGGGTAGCGTCATCCAGGGCGCCATGCCGATTATGGAAATCGCCGCTGGCGCCTTCATCGCGCTGATATCGCTGCAAATGCTGGCGTGGCTCTGAGGCTTGGGGCAGGCGGCGGTGGTAGGCCCGGCAGGACTTGAACCCGCAACCAAAGCGTTATGAGCGCTCTGCTCTAACCAGTTGAGCTACAGGCCCGCCTGCCGCGTTTCCTACGCAGCGGGCGCGCCCGCGTCAAGGCTTTGAGATTGCGCCTGTCGCCGCGATAAGCTAGGCCCTCCGTCAAATCTGAGGAGAGCCTTATGTCCGATCCCAAGACTGGTGTGAGCTATGCCGATGCCGGCGTCGATATCGATGCGGGCAATGCCCTTGTCGAGCGGATCAAACCCGCCGCCAAACGCACCGGGCGGCCCGGCGTGATGTCGGGGTTGGGCGGCTTTGGCGCGCTCTTCGATCTCAAGGCGGCGGGCTATCACGACCCTGTTCTGGTGGCGGCGACGGACGGCGTCGGAACCAAGCTGCGCATCGCCATCGACACCGGCCATGTGGACGGCGTGGGCATCGATCTGGTCGCAATGTGCGTCAACGATCTGGTCTGCCAGGGGGCCGAGCCGCTCTTCTTCCTCGACTATTTCGCCACCGGCAAGTTGGAGATGGATCAGGCGGCGCGTATCATTGAGGGCATTGCCGAAGGGTGCGCGCGCTCGGGCGCCGCGCTGATCGGCGGTGAGACGGCCGAGATGCCGGGCATGTATCCGGCGGGCGATTTCGACCTAGCCGGTTTTGCCGTCGGCGCGATGGAGCGGGGCGCGGCCCTGCCCGAGGGCGTGGCCGAGGGCGATGTCCTTTTGGGGCTTGCCAGCGACGGCGTTCATTCCAATGGCTATAGCCTCGTGCGCAAGCTGGTCGAAATGTCGGGCCTTGGCTGGGACGCGGATTGCCCTTGGACCGAGGGCACGCTGGGCGCCGCATTGCTGACGCCGACGCGCCTTTACGTGAAACCCGCGCTGGCGGCGATCCGTGCTGGCGGCGTGCACGCGCTGGCCCATATTACCGGCGGCGGCCTGACCGAGAATCTGCCGCGCGTTCTGCCCGAGGATCTGGGCGCCGATATCGATCTGGGCGCATGGGAATTGCCGGGCGTTTTCAGCTGGCTGCGCGAGACCGGCGGCATGGATGAGGCCGAGCTGCTCAAGACCTTCAACTGCGGGATTGGCATGATCGTCGCCGTGGACGCCAGGCAGGCGGATGCGCTGGAGGAGTTGCTGGCCGAGCAGGGCGAGACGGTGGACCGCCTAGGCCGTGTCACCAAAGGCGCGGGCATCCGCTATAGCGGCGAGCTCAAGTGACGAAACGCGTCGCCATTCTTCTGTCCGGCGGCGGCTCGAACATGGTGGCGCTGGTAGACAGCATGACGGGCGATCATCCTGCGCGCCCCGCGCTGGTCCTGTCGAACCGCGCCGATGCGGGCGGGCTGCAAAAGGCCGCCGCGCGCGGTATCGCGACCGAGGTGGTCGATCACCGCCCCCATGGCGAGGATCGCGCGAGCTTCGAGGATGCGCTGCATAGCGCGATCATGGCGCATGAGCCGGATATCATCTGCCTCGCGGGGTTTATGCGCGTTTTGACCGAAGGCTTTGTCAGCCGCTGGCAGGGCCGAATGATCAATATTCACCCGTCGCTTCTGCCCAAATATCGGGGCCTTCATACCCATCAGCGCGCGCTTGACGCGGGCGAGTCCGAGGCGGGCTGCACCGTGCACGAGGTGACGGCGGCGCTGGATGATGGCCCTATCCTGGGGCAGGCCCGCGTGCCCGTCGCACCGGGCGACACCGCTGAGACCCTCGCCGCCCGCGTGCTGGAAGCCGAGCATCGTCTCTATCCGGCAGTCCTGCGCCGCTTTGCTGCCGGGGACCGCACGCCGATCCATCTGCCCTAGGCGCCGCGTTCGGCGCCGACCCCGTTTCAATCCGCGCCGATCCGGCCTATAGCGGCGCAACAAACCAAAGCGAAAGAAGCCGTTCCCTTGATCCAGACCCTCACCACGACCGAAGAGCTGGCCGAATTCTGCGCCCGCGCCGCCGAGTATCCCTACGTCACCGTCGACACCGAATTCCTGCGAGAGCGGACGTATTACTCCAAGCTCTGTCTCGTGCAGCTGGCGTTTCCGGGCGAGGATGACGAGAACGCGGTGCTGGTCGACCCGCTGGCCGAGGGTCTGTCGCTGGAGCCACTCTACGCGCTCTTCCGCGATGAGAGCACGGTCAAGGTGTTCCATGCCGCGCGCCAGGATCTGGAGATTTTCTACGTCGATGCGGGCCTCATCCCGTCGCCCCTCTTTGACACACAGGTGGCCGCGATGGTCTGCGGGTTTGGCGAGCAGGCGGGATACGAGACGCTGGTAAAACGCATCGCCAAGGCGCAGGTCGACAAATCCTCGCGCTTTACCGATTGGTCGCGCCGCCCGCTGAGCGATGCACAAAAGAAATACGCACTGGCCGACGTCACGCATCTGCGCAAGATCTACGAGTTTTTGGCCGCCGAGCTGGAGAAATCGAGCCGCGACAAATGGGTGGCCGAGGAGATGGCCGTGCTGAACGCGCCCGAGACGTATGTGACCCGCCCGGAGGACGCATGGCAGCGGATCAAGACGCGCAACAATGGCGGCAAATACCTGGCCATTGTGCGCGAGCTGGCGCGGTTTCGCGAGGAGTACGCGCAGGCGCGCGACGTGCCGCGCAGCCGGATCTTCAAGGACGACGCGCTGGTTGAACTGGCGGCGACCAAGCCCGCGAATATCCAGGATCTGGGCCGCTCTCGCCTCTTGCTGCGCGAGGCCCGCAAGGGCGAGATTGCCGATGGTATCCTCAAGGCGGTGGCCGATGGGCTGGCGACACCCGCCAGCGCACAGCCGCAGCCCGATCTCAGCCGCGAGCGGCTGCAGGTGAACCCCGCCATTGCGGATCTTCTGCGCGTCCTGCTCAAGGGTGTGGCCGACCGCGAGGGCGTGGCGTCCAAGCTTATTGCGACGGCGGCCGATCTTGACGCCATTGCTGCCGGTCAGCGCGATGTGCCCGCGCTCAGCGGCTGGCGGCGCGATGTGTTTGGCGCGGAGGCGCTGCGCCTTTGCGCGGGTCAGATCGCCTTGCGCGTCAAGGGCAGCACGATCGAGACCGTCAAGCTGTAAATCTAACTGAAAGCGAGCTGCAAATCAGCGGCGCGAGACGGCGCTGTTGGTCTGCCCCAAGACACGGATTTCACTCGACTCCAGCAATGTCTGGGTCGAGATGAAGTGGCCTGCGCTGACCCGCCTGGTCTGCTCGGGGCCTTGCGGTGTGTCGTTGCGCTGAACCGCGCGCAGCGTGTAGGTCAGAACGCCGTTCACCGGCTCGCCCTTGTTCTCGGGCATGAGGCGCACATCATACGCCCCCTGGCGCAGCGACAGGCCCGTCGCCTTGACAATCGCGCCGCCGGACGAACGCTCGATCACGACATTCTCGACCGCGTAAATCGCAGTGCCTTCATAGGTTTCCGCGTCGGACTTGCGCTGAAAGATGCTGTTGCGCCGCTCTTCGGGGATCAGCGGGTTTGCCGCTGCCTCTGCTGCGGTCGGCGCGGGCGCCGTGCGGCTGCTGCCGAACCAGTTGGCCGGGTTCGCGCGCGAGTCGCGAAACCCCGAACAGCCCGCAAGGGTCAGGCTGGAAATCGTCACGAGGGTCACCAGTCTGCGCATCGGCAAAGGTCCTTGTCAAAGGGTCTGAAACTCGGCGGACCCTAGCAGGACGCAGCGCCCAAGCGCAAGCGCGCACGCCCGTTTCCAGCGCCTTGGATGCGCATGGCCGGGCTGGACCTTTGCCCCGCGCGCGCCTAACTCTGGGCCAACGAGCAAGAAGGAGCGGAGCATGGCCCAGCCGGCATTCGAAGAGATCGTCGAGGATTTCGAGTTTCTGGAGGATTGGGAGGATCGCTATCGCCACGTGATCGAAGCCGGGAAGGCGATGGAGCCTCTGGACGATGCGCTGAAAGTGTCCGCCACCCGCGTCGAGGGCTGCGCGAGCCAGGTCTGGCTGCATCCGCAGATCGAGGGCAGCACCTTCCGCTTTGATGGCGACAGTGACGCGCTGATCGTGCGCGGTCTCATCGCGGTGCTGCGGGCGCTTTACAATGACCTTCCCGTCTCAGAGGTGCCGCGCGTCGATGCGGGCGGCGAGCTGGCGCGGCTGGGCCTGACCGATCACCTCTCGGCACAGCGCTCGAACGGGCTGAGGGCGATGATCGAGCGGATCAGGGCCGTGTCGTCTGAAGCGTCGAGCGCGGGGTGAGGACGGCATATGAGTATTTGAAACCAAGATGAAGCAGGGGCGCGCCTTGGCTTCATCTTGGCAAAAATACTCAATCGCGGCCCGATATCAGGCGAACCGCTCGGTAAACGAGGCGCGGAAAATATGTGACAGCTCGTCCAGCGGAGCCTTTGAGCTGCCCATGCGCACCGCGTCTCCGGTGAATTTGCCGACACTGGTCACGGTCACGCCTGCCTTGGCGGCCTCCGTCATCAGCGCCTCGGCTTGGTCGAAATTGCAGGCGACGAGGTAGCGGGCCTGATCCTCGCCGAAGAGTGTGGCGGTATCGTCACTATCCAAATGCACGCCCACGCCCGCCGCCTCGGCCATTTCGAAGGCGGCAAGGGCAAGGCCGCCATCCGACAGGTCGGTGCAGGCGGTGATCAGGCTGTGATTGTCGCGGATGAAGTCGCCATTCCGGCGCTCGGCGTCGAGGTCGACATGGGGCGCATCGCCCTCGGCGCGGTTGAAGACTTCGGCCAACAGGGCCGACTGGCCCAGATGCCCGTGCGTGTCGCCGACCAGCAGCGCGACATGGCCCTCGCGTGCCTGGCCAATGATGGCATGGTCGGGATGGGCGATGAGGCCCACGGCGCCGATGGTCGGCGTCGGCAGGATCGCCGCGCCGTCAGTCTCGTTATAAAGCGACACGTTGCCCGACACGATAGGCATGTCGAGCGCGGCAACGGCCGCGCCGATCCCTTTGATCGCGCCAACAAGCTGGCCCATGATCTGCGGCTTTTCAGGATTGCCGAAATTCAGGTTGTCGGTGCTGGCCAGCGGCTTGGCGCCAAGCGCGGTCAGATTGCGATAGGCCTCGGCCACCGCCTGCTTGCCGCCCATCTCGGGGTTGGCCTGCACGTAGCGGGGCGTGACATCAGAGGTGAACGCCAGCAGCTTGTCGGTGCCATGCACGCGGATCAGACCACCGCCCAAGCCGGGGCCGCGCACGGTATCGGCCATGACCATCGTGTCATATTGCTCGTAGACCCAGTCGCGGCTGCAATAGTTGGGCGAGCCGATCAGGGCGCGCAGCCCGTCGATGGGGTCGATCTGCGGAACCGATGCCGCGTCCAGCGCCTCGGCAGGGACGGGCGCATCCCACGGGCGGTCATATTCGGGCGCGGTGCCCGACAGGGCCGCCAGCGGCAGGTCTGCCTTGACCTCGTTATTGTGCATGATGAGAAAGCGGTCCTCGGCGATCGTCTCGCCCACGATTGCGAAATCCAGGTCCCACTTCTCGAAGACGGCGCGCGCCTCTGCCTCCAACGACGGCTCGAGCACCATCAGCATGCGTTCCTGGCTCTCGGACAGCATCATCTCGTAGGCGGTCATGTTCGTCTCGCGCTGCGGCACGGCTTCGAGGTTGAGCCGCACGCCAAGGCCGCCCTTGTCGCCCATTTCCACGGCCGAGCAGGTGAGGCCCGCGGCGCCCATATCCTGGATCGAGATCACCGCGCCGGTTGCCATGAGTTCCAGCGTGGCCTCCATCAAGCGCTTTTCGGTGAAGGGGTCACCCACCTGCACGGTGGGGCGCTTTTCCTCGATCGTGTCGTCGAACTCGGCCGAGGCCATGGTCGCGCCGCCAACGCCGTCGCGGCCCGTCTTGGCGCCCAGGTAGACCACCGGACGGCCAACGCCAGAGGCTGCAGAGTAGAAGATCTTGTCGGTCTCGGCGAGGCCAGCGGCAAAGGCATTGACGAGGCAGTTGCCATTATAGGCCGGATCGAAGCGCAGCTCGCCGCCCACGGTGGGCACGCCGAAGGCGTTGCCATAGCCGCCGATCCCCTCGACCACGCCATGGACCAGTTGGCGCGTCTTGGGGTGGTCCGGACTGCCGAAGCTGAGCGAGTTCATCGCTGCGATGGGACGCGCGCCCATGGTGAAGACGTCGCGCAGGATGCCGCCCACGCCTGTCGCCGCACCCTGGTAGGGCTCGATGTACGAGGGGTGGTTGTGGCTTTCCATCTTGAAGACCACGCACTGCCCGTCGCCGATATCGACGATGCCGGCGTTCTCTCCCGGACCGCAGATCACCTGGGGGCCCTCGGTGGGCAGGGTGCGCAGCCATTTCTTGGAGGATTTATAGCTGCAATGCTCGTTCCACATGGCCGAGAAGATGCCGAGCTCGGTGAATGTCGGCTCGCGCCCGATGATCTCTAGGATACGCTCGTATTCGTCCGGCTTGAGCCCGTGAGCGGCGATCAGATCAGGGGTGATGTCCGGCTCGGTCATGGGATGATGTTCCTTCGGGCTGTCGGTTCTAAGGCGTTTGGCGCCTCTTTATTCGATTGAGCGCGAGGGGGGAAGGGGGGCTTGGCCATTGGACGTGGTGGGCCGGGCGGGGCCTTGACTGCCGCGCGCTGCCTGCGTCCTATGCAGGCAAAGGGAGGCGCATCATGCAGATCAAGAACAATCCGTGGCGCGGCAAGGGCCTGCCCGAGAACGCACTGGCCGATATCCCGTGGCCCAGCACCGATGCCGAGGCGCCGCGTACCCTTCTGGCGCGCTGTCCTGCGGCGGGCGCGACGCCCTTGGTGACAGCCGAGGGCTTCGGCCCCTCGGTCTGGGTCAAGGACGAGCGCGGGCGCATGAACCTCGGCAGCTTCAAGGCCCTCGGCGCGGCATATGTCATTGCGCATGAGGCGCAGGAGGCGGCGGGCCAGATGGAGGACCGAGACATGATGCGCATCCTGGATGGACGCACCTATGTCACCGCCAGTGCGGGCAATCACGGCATGTCCGTCGCTGCCGGAGCGGCAATTTTCGGCGCGCGCGCGGTCATCTATCTGGCGGCGCCGGTGCCGGAGAGTTTTGCGGACCGCCTGCGCGCGCGCGGCGCCGAGGTGGTGCGCGCCGGGGACAATTACGAGGCCAGCATGGCGGCCGCGCAAAAGGCGGCGGACGAGAATGGCTGGACGCTGCTCTCGGACAGCTCGTGGCCGGGATATACCGATCTGCCGCATCGCCTGATGGAAGGGTATCTGGCCATGGCCGCAGAAGCATCCGAGCAGATGCCGCAAGCGCCGACGCATATCCTGCTGCAGGCCGGTGTCGGCGGTCTGGCTGGGGCCTGCGCCGCGCATTTCCGTACCGTCTGGGGTGATGCTCCCCGCATCATCGTGGTCGAGCCGGAAGCGGCGCCGGCCCTTTTCGATAGCATCGAGGCGGGAAAGTTCGTGCCGAGCGACGGGCCGGTCTCGAATATGGGCCGCCTTGATTGCAAGGAGGCGTCACTGATCGCGCTGAAAGGACTGGCGCGCGATGCGGATGCCTTTGCGCTGATCTCGGATGACGAGGCGGCGGCGGTGTTGCCCGAACTGGCGGCGCTGGGGCTCGATACCTCCGAATCGGGCGGCGCGGGGCTGGCGGCGCTGTCGCATCTGGGCCTGCCCGAGGATGCCCGCGTGCTCTGCATCCTTAGCGAAGGGCCCGCCGAGTGACGCGCGGTTTCGCCCGCGCCGAGTTCGCGGCCCGGCTGGCGTCCGCGCAGGCGCGCATGGATGCGGCCGGGCTGGGCGCGCTCTTGCTGACGACCGAGCCGGAAATTCGCTATTTCACTGGCTTTCTGACCCGGTTTTGGGAGAGCCCCAGTCGCCCCTGGTTCCTCGTCCTGCCAGTATCGGGCGCGCCCATCGCCGTCATTCCCAGCATCGGCGCCGCGCTGATGGCGCAGACATGGGTGGCCGATATCCGGGTCTGGCCCGCGCCGGACCCCGAGGATGACGGGATCAGCCTTCTGGCGGCCACCTTGCGCGAGGTGGGCGGGCCGGTGGGCATGCCCTCGGGGCCCGAGAGTTATCTGCGCATGCCGATGGCCAGCTTTGCGGCGGTCAAGGCGGCGGCGGGGCTGGAGTTTGCCCATGACCACGGCATCGTCGCGAGCCTGCGCGCGGTAAAATCCGAGGCCGAGATCGCCAAGATCGCTCGCGCCTGCGCAATCGGCAATCGCGCCTTTGACCGGGTTTCGGAGATTGCCCGCGAGGGGCGCGCGCTCAGCGCTGTTTTCCGGGATTTCCAGCGCCTTTTGCTGGAGGAGGGGGCTGACCTTGTGGCCTATATTGCGGGTGGCGCGGGGCCAGATGGCTATGGCGACGTGATTTCGCCCGCCTCAGACGCGCCGCTGGTGCGGGGTGACGTGCTGATGCTGGATACGGGCGCCGTCTGGGATGGATATTTTTGCGATTTCGACCGGAATTACGCAGTAAGCGCGGCCTCCGGCAATGCGGCGCTGGCTCATGCGCAGCTGGCCGAGGCCGTGCAGGCGGGACTGGAGGTCGCGCGCCCCGGCGCGCGCGCCTGCGATGTCTACGCCGCGATGGCCGCGATCACTGGCGCGGGCGAGGGATCGGGGCGGCTGGGCCACGGCCTTGGCATGCAACTGACCGAGGGGCTATCGCTGATCCCGCAGGACCGGACCGAGCTGGTGCCGGGTATGGTCATCACGCTGGAGCCCGGTGTCACGACGGGGCCGGGCACGATCATGGTGGCCGAGGAGGATATCGTCATCCGAGAGGGCGGCGCCGAGCGGCTGACCCGATTTGCTTCGGCAGAGCTGCCGGTGGTTTGAGGCGAAGAAGCTTCCTCAATTGTCGTCGCGCCGTTCCTCGGCCTTGGCCCGGTTCCAAAGGGCGTCCATTTCGGCCAGATCGCTCTGATCGGGCGTCTTTCCTGCCTCGGCCAGCAGCGCCTCGATCCTGGTAAAGCGTCTTGTGAACTTGGCATTGGCGCGTCTGAGCGCCGCCTCTGGGTCGATCTTCATGTGGCGCGCCAGATTGGCCATGACGAACATCAGATCTCCGAACTCTTCCTCCGCATGGCCCTTATCACCGCTGGCATGGGCCTCGGCCAGCTCGGCCACTTCCTCGGTGATCTTGTCCAGCACGCCATTCATATTCGGCCAGTCAAAGCCGACGCGCGCCGCGCGTTTCTGCAGCTTGACCGCGCGAAGCAAGGCGGGCAGGCCCAAGGCAACGCCGCTGAGAGTTCCGGTTTCGGCCCGCGACGCGCGTTCGGCGGCTTTGATCACCTCCCAGTCGCGGGTCTGCTGCTCGGCGCTCTTGTCGCGGCTCTCATTCCCGAAGACATGCGGATGCCGCGCGACCATCTTGTCCGCGATGCCGTTCGCGATGTCATCGAAGCGAAAAAGGCCGCGGTCCTCGGCGATCTGCGCATGAAAGACGACCTGCAAGAGCAGATCGCCCAACTCACCCGTAAGATCGGACCAATCGGCGCGCTCGATCGCGTCGGCGACCTCATAGGCCTCCTCGATCGTGTATGGGGCAATGCTGGCGAAATCCTGTTCGATATCCCAAGGGCAGCCGGTTTCGGGATCGCGCAGCGCGCGCATGATCGCCAGAAGGCGCGGCAGGCCGCCCTTGGGGTCGTGGATGAGGGCATCGGTCACTGTCATCTCCTTCCGCTGGCGGGCTTGCATCTGGAGGGGTTTGTCTTACAGGGTGCTGCATCGGCGCAAGAGCGAAAGGGGCCATCATGGGACTGGAAGACGCAAGCAGCACGGTTGATGAGGCATTCACCCGGCAGGACAATCGCGGTCTCAGCTTCGAGAATACCTTCGGCGGTGCCACGTCATTCTTGCGGCGGCGCTATACCAAGGATCTGACCGGCGTCGACATCGCCGTGACGGGCGTGCCCTTTGATCAGGCGGTGACCAACCGCACCGGGACGCGCCTTGGCCCGCGCGCGATCCGCGAGGCAAGCACGCTGCAGACCGCCGATGCGCCCTATGGCTGGGGGTATGATCCGATGGAGGCATTGAACATCGTCGATTACGGCGATCTGGCGTTCGATTACGCGATGGTGCCCGAGTTTCCGGGGCTTCTGACCCAGCATATCAAGGGCATCCTCGATGCGGGTGCGGCCAGTGTCGTGCTGGGAGGGGATCATTACATCAGTTTTCCCATCCTGAAGGCCTATGCCGAGAAGTTCGGCCCGATGGCCTTGCTGCATTTCGACGCGCATACGGATACGTGGGCCGACGATAATTTCGACCGGATCGACCACGGCACCATGTTCTACAAGGCGATCAAGCTGGGCCTGATCGATCCGGCCAAGTCGGTGCAGGTGGGCATCCGCACCACGGTGCCCGATACGATGGGCATGAACATCATTGACGCGCGCGACGTGCATGAGGGCGGCACCAAAGCGGCGGTGGAGAAGATCAAGGGCATCCTCGGCGATGCGCCGGTCTATCTGAGCTTCGACATTGACGCGCTGGACCCTGCCTTTGCCCCCGGCACCGGCACGCCGGTCTGGGGCGGGCTGACCAGCGCGCAGGCGGCGATCATGCTGCGCGATCTGGCGGGGATCGACCTCAAGGGCGGGGATATCGTCGAGGTCTCGCCGCCGTTCGACACGACCGGCGCGACGGCCATTGCGGGGGCGCATGTGGCGACGAATATCATTTGCCTGCTGGGGTGGAACGATCACGGCGGCGGCGCATGAGGCGGATCAGGGAATGAGTATTTTCCTCCAAGATGAAGGCGCGGGCGCATGAGGTGGGTAGCCTTGGCAGTTCTGCTTGTGATTCTGGCGCTGTTGACTTGGATCAGGCTGGCGCCGGATGATGTGGCCCGCTGGCATGTGTTGCCCGAGGCGGTCGAGGACAAGGATCTGGAAGGCGGCGTGATGCTCCGCGTCACCGGTGATCTGGCGGCGCTGGACAAGATCATCCGTGCCGAGCCGCGCACACATGTCCTGGCCGGGTCGGTCGCCGAAGGGATGGTGACATATGTCACCCGCTCGCGCGTCTTCGGCTTTCCCGACTACACGACCGTCCAGCAGCAGGGTGAGCAGATCGCCCTCTACGCGCGGTTGCGCTATGGCAAGTCAGATATGGGCGTCAACAAGGCCCGCGTGGAGCGTTGGCTGACTGCTCTGCGGCAGGGATGAACTGAGGCAGCCATCGCTGATCTTGCGCCACATGGGTACGTTCAGCGACATCTGGCACTGCGCCATGAAGGTCTTGCCGTCGACATGGAGGCAGGTCATTTCACCCAATTCGACACGCGCGCCGGATTTGTCGGTGCAGTAGCAATCGATTGTCTTGCCGCCCATCGTGCCATCGGCCAGCGCCGGGGCGGCGGCCAGGAAAAGGGCGAGGGTGAGTGCGTTGCGCATGGCGGGAAGTATATCACGCCTCCGCGTCTTGACCAAAACATTTGAATGAAGGACATGGGGGCCATGGTTCCATTCGACAGGTTAGAGCAGATCGTGCAGCGCTTCGAGTTTCTCGAGGCCAAGATGTCTGCGGGCGGCGGCGATATTGCCGCGCTGGGCCGCGAATATGCCGAGCTGCGGCCCGTGGTCGAGGAAATCCGCCACTACAAGACGCTTCTTGCCGATATCGAGGGCGCCCGCGCCATGCTGGGTGATCCCGAGATGCGCGAGCTGGCCGAGGATGAGCTGGAAGAGCTGGAGGAGCGCCTGCCGGATGTGGAGGCGGCGCTGCAGCTGAGCCTCTTGCCCAAGGATGAGGCCGATGCGCGCCCTGCGATGATCGAGATCCGGCCCGGCACCGGCGGCGAGGAAGCTGCGCTGTTCGCAGGTGACCTTCTGCGCATGTATCAGCGCTATGCGGAAAGCAGGGGCTGGAGCCTCGAGATCATCGAGATGAGCCAGACCGAGCTGGGCGGGATCAAGGAAGTCGTAGCCCATGTGAAGGGCAACCACGTCTTTGCCCGGCTCAAGTTCGAAAGCGGCGTTCACCGGGTCCAGCGCGTGCCGGAAACCGAGAGTGGCGGGCGCATCCATACCAGCGCGGCAACTGTGGCGGTGCTGCCCGAGGCTGAGGATGTGGATATCCGGATCGATCCCAATGATTTGCGGATCGACACGATGCGCAGTTCGGGTGCGGGCGGGCAGCATGTGAACACCACCGATTCGGCGGTGCGGATCACGCATATTCCCAGTGGCATTGTCGTCACCAGCAGCGAGAAATCCCAGCACCGCAACCGCGAGATCGCGATGCAGGTGCTTAAGACGCGGCTCTATGATGCCGAGCGGAGCCGTGTTGATTCGGCGCGCAGCGCCGACCGCGCCGCGCAGGTCGGCAGCGGCGATCGCAGCGAGCGCATCCGCACCTACAACTTTCCGCAGGGCCGGATGACGGATCACCGGATCAACCTGACGCTCTACAAGCTCGACCAAGTCATGCAAGGCGATCTGGACGAGGTGATCGACGCGCTGACCGCCGATGCGCAGGCGCAGATACTGGCCGAGATGGGGGCGTGAGCCCTGTGCGCAGTATCGCGCAGGCGGTGCGCGAGCTGGCAGCCGTGTTTGAACAGGCCGGCATCGACAGCGCGGCGCGAGATGCGCGAGTGCTAATGGCGGGGGCGCTGGGCATTGGGACGGGACGGCTGTCCCTGCATGAGGGCGACGCGTTGGCGCCTGATACGGAAGCGCGGTTGCGCGACTACGCCGCCCAGCGGCTGGAGCGGCGGCCCATATCGCATATCCTGGGGCGGCGCGCATTTTACGAGCATGAGTTCGAAGTCACGCCCGACGTGCTGGACCCGCGCCCCGAAACCGAGGCTTTGGTGAGCGCGGCACTGTCCGGCCCGTTCGATAGCGTTCTGGATCTGGGCACGGGGTCGGGGGCCATCTTGCTGTCGCTGCTTGCTGCGCGACCTGAGGCGCGTGGGGTCGGCACAGATATCAGCCAAGCCGCGCTCGGCGTGGCGGGGCGCAATGCGGCACGGCTGGACGTGGCAGACCGCGCGAAGCTGATCCGGTCGGACTGGTTCGGGGCGGTCACGGGCCGGTTCGATCTGATCGTGTCAAATCCGCCTTACATCGCCGCCACAGAAATGGCGGACCTCGCGCCGGAATTGGCATATGAGCCGCGCGTGGCGCTGACAGATGAGGCCGACGGACTGACGGCCTATCGCGCGATCTGTGCCGGGGCAGGCGCGCATCTGGCCGCAAACGGCCGCGTTATGGTTGAAATCGGCTGGAAGCAGGGCGCCCGCGTGGCAGAGCTGATGCAGGAGGCGGGCCTTGCCGATGTGCGTATTCTGCCTGATCTGGACGGGCGCGACCGTGTCGTTTGTGGCCGCGCCGAACCCTAGCACTGACGTTGGGATCGGGCAAAGACCGCGCAGGAGGTCGAAAAAGCGCTTCAAAACCGGCGAAATTGCATAGTTTTCCCTTGTGTGGGGGGCTGTTGCGTGGTTAGTGGAGGGGTCGACGCGGTGGATACCCAAATCTCGGGTGGTCCCGCGCGACGCCAAGCCAACATAGCCGAACCCGGTTTTATGCATGTGCGCATCGGGCGCCTCTCGGGTTTACCACGGTTCTAGAAACAAGGCTGGACAGCAGACCTATGAGATCATCGAAGTCACGTTCGCGCAACAAGTCGAACAGAAACCGCCCCAATTCGGTCGGCAACGTCGTCAACCGCGTGTTCGACAGTTCCGGCCCGGAGGGCAAGGTGCGCGGCACGCCGCAGCAGATCATTGAGAAATACAACCAGTTGGCGCGCGATGCCCAGTTGGCGAATGACCGGGTTGCGACCGAGAATTTCCAACAGCATGCCGAGCATTACCTGCGCCTTCTTGGGGCCGCGCAGAAGGAGCTGGACGCCAAGCGCGATCAGGATGCCAAGCGCGAACAGCAGGAGCGCGAAAACCGCGAGCGCCAGGCCGAGCGCGACCGCGAGCGGAATCAGCGCGACGAGAACCGCAATGATGCCGGGGATGCGCCGCAGCCCGATGCCCACGACACGCAGCAGGGCGAGGACGAGGGTGGGAGCACCCTGGTCGAGACGCCCGAAAGTAAGGCGCCTCCCAAACGCGCGCCGCGAAAGCCGCGTCAGAAGCCATCCGGCCCCGACGAGGGCGCTGCACATGGCGGCGAGCGCGCGCAGGATCACGGCGAGCGCAGCGATGGAGGGCCCGACGATGCGGACGCCCCCAAGTCCAAGCCGCGCCGTCCGCGCAAGCCGAAATCCGAGCAGGGCGACGGACAGAGCGGTGACGCATCACCCCCGTCATCCGAGACGGCGGCGGAATAATCGAGCCATAGCGATGATATTTGCAGGACCGGGCGTTGCAGACTTGCGGCGGCCGGTCTTGTCGTTTTCGGGGGGCGATCCCGTCAGCCGGCCACAGGACGATCCGCGTAGCGCGTGGGCTGCGCAAAAAAAAGGCCGAGCACTAAGCTCGGCCATAGTCCAACAGGGAGGTATGACGGAGACGCCGTAGCGGCGTTCCCGTCAAAAGAGCAGTTAGTGCCTGTTTGGGGGCCAATCAAGAAAAATTCCAAGATCTTGTGTCATGGCCGCTATGCAGAAAATGCATAGCAGGTGAAAACGTCAGCTAATCTTCTGATCTTTCACGGTTTTGCGGTAGGCAAAGATCTCTTGCTGGACGAAGTCGCGAAAGGCGGCAATCCGCTGAGAATGGCGCAGTTCCTCGGGGTACGCGAGGAAAACCGGCACTTCGACTGATTCTACCTCAGGTAGTACGCGAACGAGGCCCGGAAAATCATAGGTGAGGTAATCGGGCAGCACGCCGATTCCCAGATGGTTGAGCACCGCCTGAAGCACGCCGAAGTAATTGTTCACCGTCAGCATCGAGGCGATGTCGTTGGCAACCAGCTCCTTGACGAGGTAGGTCGCGGCGCTGACCTGCGCTGAATTGATGTTCTGGCAGATCAGCCGGTGATCGCACAGATCCTCGACGCTGGTCGGCGCGGCAGTCTTGGCCAGGTATTCTGGCGAGGCGTAGAGCCCCATATGCACGCCCATCAGGCGCTTGCGGATCAGGTCGGCCTGGCTGGGCTCTTTCATGCGGATGGCGACATCGGCCTCGCGCATCGGCAGGTCGAGGACGCGCTCCTCCAACATGAGGTCGATCTTGAGATCGGGGTATTTCTCGTAGAGCTTGGCCAGGCGCGGGGCCAGCCACAGGGTGCCGAAGCCGATCGTTGTGGTCACGCGCAACTCGCCAAACACCTCGTCCTCGCTGTCGCGGATGCGGGCGGTGGCGGCATCGAGGCGTTTGACCATGGCGCGGGTCGCGTCGAACAGCAGCTCGCCCTGCTCGGTCAGAATCAGGCCGCGCGCGTGGCGGTGAAACAGCGTCGCGTTCAGCGCCTCTTCCAGCGACCGGACCTGGCGCGAGACCGCCGATTGCGACAGGTGCAGCTGATCGCCCGCATGGGTCAGGCTGCCGGCATCGGCCACGGCGTGAAAAATTCTCAGCTTGTCCCAATCCATCGCGCCCTGTCCCATCGGCTGTTAATTGCTGACAGCCTTAGCAAAGAAATCCCCCTCCTGCATAGAATCATCGCGCCGCGCGGTGGATTGAGCGCGCAACTGCGGCAGATCGGTATGGCGTGGCTGCGTGGCGGCGATTAGGGTCGCGCCCACGCGCAACATGCGTTCGGTGGAGAGATTGGCGATGGCGGTAGGGATTTTCGACAGCGGTCTGGGTGGGCTAACGGTGATGGATGCGGTGGCCG
Source organism: Roseovarius roseus (assembly GCF_043355935.2). Classification (NCBI taxonomy): domain Bacteria; kingdom Pseudomonadati; phylum Pseudomonadota; class Alphaproteobacteria; order Rhodobacterales; family Roseobacteraceae; genus Roseovarius; species Roseovarius roseus. The sequence goes on from NZ_JBHFPE020000004.1 coordinate 297,449, forward strand.
CGCGCCTGCCGGATCAGGCGTTGGTTTACCTTGGGGACAACGCCCATGCGCCTTATGGCGTACGCACCGCCGATGATATCCACGCGCTAACGCGCGCCGGGGTCGAGCGGCTCTGGGCCGAGGGCTGCGATCTTGTCGTGCTGGCCTGCAACACCGCCTCGGCGGTTGCGCTGCGCCGCATGCAGGAGGCGGGCGTGCCCGAGGGCAAGCGCGTGCTGGGCGTCTTCGTGCCCCTGATCGAGGCCCTGACCGAGCGTCAATGGGGCGACAATTCGCCGCCCCGCGAGGTGAATGCCCGCCATGTGGCACTGTTTGCAACGCCCGCGACGGTCAGCAGCCGCGCGTTCCAGCGCGAGCTGGCCTTTCGCGCCATCGGCGTCGATGTCGAGGCGCAGGCCTGCGGCGGTGTCGTGGACGCGATCGAGGAGGGTGACATGATCCTGGCCGAGGCGCTGGTGCGCAGCCATGTCGACGCCTTGCGCCGCAAGATGCCGCAGCCGCAGGCGGCGGTGCTGGGCTGCACGCATTACCCGCTGCTGCAGGACGTCTTCCAGCAGGCGCTTGGCCCCGAGGTCACGGTATTGTCGCAGCCCTCGCTGGTGGCGGATAGCTTGGCCGATTATCTGACGCGGCGCCCGGCGATGGCCGGGCAGGGCAGCGGCCTGCAGTATCTGACCACGGGCACCCCGGCCCGCGTGTCTGACCGCGCGACGCAGTTCCTGCGCCGCCCCGTCCGGTTCGAGGCCGCCTGAGGGAGCAATTGCCCGGCGCGCCGCGATGGCGTAAGCCTGCGGAAACTTGGTTGCGCGCAGTATCGAAAGGCCCGTCTCATGCACAATATCGCCATTCTGGGCGCCTCGGGCTATACCGGCGCCGAGCTGGTCCGCCTGATCGCGGTCCATCCCGAGATGCGGATCACCGCGCTCGCCGCCAATTCCAAGGCGGGGCAGAGCATGGCCGAGGTTTTCCCGCACTTGCGGCATATGGATCTGCCGGACCTCGCGACGATCGACCAAATCGACTTCTCCGGCATCGATCTGTGCTTTTGCGCGCTCCCGCACGCCACCAGCCAGGAGGTGATCGCGGGCCTGCCGAAGGATCTGAAGATCGTCGATCTCAGCGCCGACTTTCGCCTGCGCGATCCCGAGGTCTATCAAAAATGGTATGGCCACGCGCATGCCGCACTCGATTGTCAGGCCGAGGCGGTCTATGGGCTGACGGAGTTCTACCGCGACCAGATCCGCAGCGCGCGGCTGGTGGCCGGAACCGGGTGCAACGCGGCGACGGGGCAATACGCCCTGCGACCCTTGATCGCAGGCGGCCTGATTGATCTCGACGATATCATCATCGATCTCAAGACCGGCGTCAGTGGGGCGGGCCGCAGCCTGAAGGAGAATCTGCTGCATGCCGAGCTGAGCGAGGGCGCGCATGCTTACGGCGTCGGCGGCACGCACCGCCATCTGGCGGAGTTCGATCAAGAATTCTCGGCCATTGCAGGGCGTTCTGTAAAGGTGCAATTCACACCGCATTTATTGCCTGCAAACAGAGGGATAATCGCCACTGTTTATGTAAAGGGTGGGGCGCAGCAGATCCATGAGGCGCTGCGGGACGCCTACGCGCCCGAGCCGTTCCTTCAGGTGCTTCCCTTCGGAGAGGTGCCCAGCACGCGGCATATTCGCGGCAGCAATTTTTGTCATGTCGGTGTCAGCGGCGACCGTATCCCGGGGCGTGCCATCGTCATTGCGGTGCTGGACAATCTGACCAAGGGGTCGAGCGGTCAGGCCTTGCAGAATGCCAACCTGATGTTAAATTTGGACGAGACGACTGCGCTGATGGCGCCGCCCGTCTTTCCCTGAACTCTGCTTGAGGAACCAACCGCATGGCGATGAAATCGCTCAAGAAAAAGCGCAGGGTCCAGATCGTCTCCGTGGCGGCGGTCGCGCTGGTCGTGTCGACGGGTTTGATTGGCTATGCGATGCGCGACGGGATTAACTTCTTCCGCTCGCCCACGCAGGTTGTGGCCGAGCCGCCGGGTCCGGGCGAGGTCTTCCGCATCGGGGGGCTGGTCGAGACGGGCAGTCTGCGGCGCGGCGTGGGCTCGGAAGTGACGTTCAGCGTCACGGATGGTGGGGCCAGCGTGCCCGTTGCCTATGTCGGCGTACTGCCCGATCTTTTTGGCGAAGAGCAGGGCATGGTCGGCCTTGGCAGCTATGACGGCCAGACCTTCCGCGCGACCGAGATCCTGGCCAAGCATGACGAATCCTACATGCCCAAAGAGGTTGTGGACGCTCTGAAAGAGCAGGGCGTCTATCAGGAGCCGGTCGGCCAGTAAGCGCAGCATTAACCATTTGACTGGCAGTTTCTGCACGAGGTCGGGGGCGGTCCCCGGCAAGTGAAGTGCAGGGGTGCCAATGGACCAAGTGCGCGAAATCGCCCGAGAAATCGTTGCCCGCGAGGGTGGCTACGTCAATGATCCCGATGATCCCGGTGGTGCGACCAAACATGGTGTGACGGTGCATACGATGCGCCGTCTGGGATTGGATCTGAACGCGGACGGGCACATAGATGCGTCGGACGTGCGCCAGATCAGTGCCACGCAGGCCGAGCAGATTTTCGTGCAGCATTACTACGAGGGCCCCGGCATCAACCGGCTGCCGCCGGTCCTGCGCGCCAGCGTTTTCGACATGTATGTCAATGCGGGCGCGAACGCGGTGCGTATCCTTCAGCGCCTCCTGTGCCAGATGGGTCAGCAAGTGGCCGTCGATGGCGTGATCGGCCCGCGCACCGCCGAGGCCGCGCAGATCGCCGCGCAAACCGCGCCGCATCACATCGCCGACGCCTATGCCATTGCGCGGCGCAATTATTATCTGCGTATCGCGGACAAGCGCCCCACCAGCCGCAAGTTTGCCCGCACGAAGGCGGGCGGCAAGGGCGGCTGGATCCTGCGCGCCGAAGAGTTCATGTCGCCGCGCTATCATCTCAGCCCCGCGGAATTTCGCGCGCGGGTGGCGGCATGGCAATGATGGAGCGCATCCTGACGCTGCTCTTCGGCGACGGGCGCAACGTGGTGGCGCGCACCGCCGAGGTTTTCCGCGAGAATGCCGAGGCCGGGGCAAAGCGCCGCACAGAAGAGCGCGGCGCGGCGGTCAGCCAGTTCGACGCCGAGTTCGGGGCGGGGCAGCAGGGCCTCTTTGACCGGATCATGGACGGCGTCAATCGCCTGCCGCGTCCGGCACTGGCCCTTGGCACGCTGGGCCTTTTCGTTGCGGCAATGGTCGATCCCGTCTGGTTCGCCGCGCGGATGCAGGGCATCGCGCTGGTGCCCGAGCCGCTCTGGTGGCTTTTGGGGGTGATCGTTTCGTTCTATTTCGGCGCGCGCCATCAGTTCAAGGGTCAGGCCTATCGCCGCTCGATCGTGCAAAGTGCCGCCCAGGCACCCCGCATCGCCGCGAGTATCCGGGCGCTTGAGTCGGCCCATGCGGGCGGAGCCGAGGATGCGCCCGAGGAGGCCGCCGAGGCGCCCAACCCCGCCCTGCGCGCCTGGCGCGAGCAGGAGCGGTAGCCGCCCGCGACAATCTGAACCGCCCCGCATGATTTTTCTCATTGGTGGAGAAGGCGCGGGGCGGTTATAGAGGGGCATGATTACAGAACTCGGCCATTTCGCCCTTATCCTCGCCCTCGCCCTGGCCTGCGTGCAGGCCACCGTCCCGCTGATTGGCGCCCATAAACGCTGGAGCGGCTGGATGGCCGTCGGCGATACGGTGGCGGGCCTTCAGTTTCTGATGATCGCGATTTCCTTCGCGGCGCTGACACATGCCTTCGTCACTTCGGATTTCTCGCTGCGGCTGGTGACGCTGAACAGCCACTCGGCCAAGCCGATGCTTTACAAGATCACCGGTGTCTGGGGGAATCACGAGGGCTCCATGCTGCTCTGGGTGCTGATCGTGGCGCTCTTTGGCGCCTGTGCTGCGTGGTTCGGGGGCAACCTGCCGCCGGGTCTGCGGGCCCGCGTGCTGGCTGTTCAGGGCATGATCGGGATCGCGTTCCTCGCCTTCATCCTGTTCACGTCCAACCCCTTCCTGCGCCTCGCCACGCCGCCGCTGGACGGGCAGGATCTCAACCCGCTTCTGCAGGATCCGGGCCTCGCGTTCCACCCGCCCTTTCTCTATATTGGCTATGTCGGCCTTTCGATGACCTTCAGCTTTGCCGTGGCTGCCCTGATCGAGGGGCGGGTCGATGCGGCCTGGGGCCGCTGGGTGCGGCCCTACACGCTGGCGGCTTGGGTTTTCCTGACCATCGGCATCGCGATGGGCAGCTGGTGGGCCTATTACGAGCTGGGCTGGGGCGGTTTCTGGTTCTGGGATCCGGTGGAAAACGCCAGCTTCATGCCGTGGCTCATCGCTGCCGCGCTGCTGCATTCGGCCATCGTGGTGGAAAAGCGCGAGAGCCTGAAAAGCTGGACCATCCTTCTGGCCATCATCGCCTTCGGTTTTTCCATGATCGGCGCGTTCATCACGCGCTCGGGGGTGCTGACCTCTGTCCATGCCTTCGCCAATGACCCCGAGCGGGGAATGTTCCTGCTGGGAATCACGGCGCTTTTCATGATGGGCGGTCTGACCATGTTCGCGGCCCGCGCGGGCGCGATGCAGGCGCGGGGGGTCTTTGCCCTGTCCAGCCGCGAATCCATGCTGGTGGCGAATAACGTGCTACTGGGCGTGGCGGCCTTCGTCGTCTTCGTCGGAACCATCTGGCCGCTGGTGGCGGAACTGTTCTTTGATCGCAAACTGTCGGTCGGCGCGCCCTTCTTCAACATGGCCTTCACGCCCTTCATGATCCTGCTGGGTCTGCTGCTGCCTATCGGGGCGATGATGCCGTGGAAACGTGGGCAGATGCGGCGCGTGTTGCGACAGCTGGCTCCGGCGATGGTGCTGGCGTTGGCGGTGCTGGGCCTGGCATGGGCCATCCAGACCGGGCGCAGCCTGATGGGGCCAGTCGGATTGGCGCTGGCGACATGGCTGGTCGCCGGTTCGGTGATCGACCTCTGGTCGCGCACCGGAAGCCGCGGCGATATCGCCAGCCGGGCAGGGCGCCTTGCACGCCTGCCGCGCGCCGATTGGGGCAAGGCGACAGCTCATGCGGGCCTTGGTGTGACCATGGCGGGCATCGCGGGCCTTCTGGCTTGGGAGGCCGAGGATATCCGCGTGGTCAATGTCGGCGAGAGCTTTGATCTGGCCGGCTATACCATCACGCTCGAGGATGTGCGCCGCAGCGAAGGACCAAACTATCTGACCACGACTGCGGATATGCGCCTGTCGCAGGACGGCGAGACGCTCAGCATGCTGCAACCGGAAAAGCGCTTTTATCCCGTGGCCGAGATGCCCACGACCGAGGCGGCCATCGATAACGGGTTCTTTCGCGATGTCTATGTCGTGATTGGCGATCCGCAGGATGACGGCGGCTGGGCTGTCCGCACCTATTACAAGCCGCTCGCCAACTGGATCTGGGGCGGGGCGATCCTGATGGCCTTGGGCGGCGCCTTGTCGCTGAGCGATCGGCGCTACCGCGTCGCCGCGGGCGCGCGTAAAGTGCCCCAAGCGGTGCCGGCCGAATGAGACGGCTTGCCCTAATCCTCGCGCTGATTGCAAGCCCCCTCATGGCCGTGCAGCCTGACGAGGTTCTGGACGATCCGGCGCTTGAGGCGCGTGCGCGTGCGCTCTCCGAAGGGCTGCGTTGCCTGGTTTGCCGCAATGAGAATATCGATGCATCGAACGCACCCCTCGCGCGCGACTTGCGGCTGTTGGTGCGCGAGCGGCTGATGGCGGGCGACACGGATGACGAGGCGATCAATTACATCGTGGATCGTTACGGCGAATATGTCCTGCTCAACCCGCGCGCGACGGGCAGCACGCTTTTTCTGTGGCTGGCCGGACCGGCCATGTTGCTGCTAGGGGCGGGAATTGCCGTGATCTACATCCGCAAACGGGGTCAGGCAACGCCCGAGGACGGTCAGCTCAGCGATGACGAGGCCGCACGCCTGCGCGACATTCTGAACAGATGAGCCCGAGATGAGCCGCTATTCCGTCATCACGCTTGAGATCGACGATGCCGTTGCGGTCCTGCGGCTTGACCGACCCGAGAAGATGAATGCGCTCAACGCGCAGATGCGGGCCGAGATCACGGATGCGGTGATTGCGGCGGGAAAGTCCGCGCGTGTGCTGGTCATCACCGGCAATGGCCGCGCCTTTTGTGCGGGCCAGGATCTGAGCGATGCGGGAAACGCGGCGGCGCTGGATCTGGAGCGTGTGCTGCGCGATGAGTACGCCCCGATGCTGCGCGCCATCGCCGAATGCCCGATCCCGACCATTGCGGCGGTCAACGGCGTGGCTGCCGGCGCCGGCGCCAACCTGGCCCTCTCTGCTGATGTGGCCATTGCCACCGACAGCGCCACCTTCATTCAGGCATTTACCCGTATCGGATTGATGCCTGATGCTGGCGGCACCTATTGGCTACCGCGCCAGATGGGGGCGGCCAAGGCCATGGGCGCGGCCCTCTTCGCCGAGCCGATCAGCGCCCGCGATGCCGCTGACTGGGGCATGATCTGGGAGGCTGTCCCGGACATGGAATTCGACAGCCACTGGCGCGCCCGCGCAGCGCATCTGGCGGCAGGCCCGACCGAAGCTTACCACCATCTCAAGGCCGCCCTGCGCGCCAGCTGGCAAAACTCCCCCGAAGCGCAACTGGATGTCGAGGCGCGACTGCAAGGCGCGTGCGGCCAGACCCGCGACTTCAAGGAAGGCGTCATTGCATTTCTGGACAAGCGCAAGCCATCCTTCGAGGGGCGCTAGGCCAAGCGGGCTGCGATGGAGGCCTGTTTCTTCATCGCTTGCGCCTTCAGCGGCGTCAGAAGGTCGGCGGGGTGTTGGCCCAAAGGATGCGTGCGCGCGTCACGCCGGGGTTGCGATAGCCGTGCTTGCGATGCGACTTGAAATGAAACGCGTCACCAACGCCCAGGAGGAACACCTCGTCGTCCAGAAGGAGTTCGATCTGGCCTTCAAGGACAAATCCCATTTCTTCGCCGACATGGTCGATCTGCCCGTCGCTTGATCCGCCCGGCTCGACGATGTGGATATTGCATTGCAGCATGTGATCGGGCGTGCAGGGGATCACCCGTTCTAGGCTGAGGCCGGTGCCCTGCCGCACCATGTCGATCTCCAGTATCGGCCGGGCGCCCGCGCGCGACACCGACCGTTCCGCCGCATCCTGTTCGTCAAAGAAAACATCTAGGTTCAATCCCAGTGTCTGCGTGACCCGGTGCAACAGCGCCAGTGATGCCTCGGCCTTGCCGTTCTCGACCTTGGACATGTGTCCCTCGGACGTGCCGCTGCTTTCCGCCAACTCCTTGAGCGTCATGTTTTTCAGCCGTCTGGCCGACTTGATCCGTGGACCGATCATCTGATCTCCTTCGCACAGGGCCGTCGCGTTCGCTTTTACAAGAGGCTATGCCAGCGTTTCACCTCCAATATCAAATCGCTGTGCGATGACATATGCAAGATACTTGCATGGACGCGCGGAATACGCATAGGCTGATGGCAGGAGGATGCGCTCTTGAGGAGGGGCGCGAACAGAAAAACCGGACAGGGCGCCGTGGGGCTTTCGCGTGCGCACCCGTTCGGAGAAACAGGGAGACAACCAATGACAAAACACTCAGCTTTCAACTATCTGTCCGCACCGATGCGCAAACTTGCGCTGGCTGGCACGATCGCCGCTGCCGGTCTGGGCGTAGGGGCCCCGGCGCTGGCCCAATCCGTTCTCAAGGTCGTTCCGCACGCCGATCTGCGCAATATCGACCCCATCTGGACGACGGCCTATATCACGCGAAACCATGGATACCTCGTCTTCGACACGCTGTTCGCGATGGACGAGAACCTTGAAGTCCAGCCGCAAATGGCCGAGGGCCACGAGGTCAGCGAGGACGGCCTGACCTACACGATCACCTTGCGCGACGGGCTGCAGTTCCACGATGGCGCGCCCGTTACCGCCGAGGACGCGGTGGCCTCGATCAAGCGCTGGGGCCAGCGCGACGGCATGGGCCAGAAGCTGATGCGCGTCACCGAAAGCATCGAGGCGGTCGATGACAAGACCTTCACCCTGACCCTGACTGAGCCCTATGGCCTCGTGCTGGCGTCCTTGGGCAAGATTTCGTCGAATGTGCCGTTCATCATGCCCAAGCGTCTGGCCGAAACCGACCCGAACGCGCAGATCGAAGAGATCATCGGCTCGGGCCCGTTCAAGTTCGTCGCCGACGAGTGGCAACCGGGAAACCAGGTGGTCTACGAGAAATTCGCCGAATATGTCCCGCGGGATGAGCCGGCCAGCTATGCCGCCGGCGGCAAGGTCGCCAAAGTCGATCGCATCGAATGGCGCTATATCCCCGACGCCGCCACTGCCAGCCAGGCACTGATGGCCGGAGAGGTAGACTACTATGAGCAGCCCGCCGTGGACCTTTTGCCGATGATCCAGTCGGATCCTGGTATCAAGGTCGAGACGGTCGATCCCTTGGGTACCCAGGGCGTTATCCGCTTCAACTTCAAGCACCCGCCCTTCGACAACAAGCTGGTGCGGCAGGCCGCGATGTGGTCGGTTCAGCAGGCCGATTACATGTATTCCATCATGGGTGATCCCCAATATTTCGAAGAGTTCTGCGGCGCTTATTTCATGTGCGGCGGCCCCTATGAGACCGATGTGGGCAGCGAAGCGCTTCGCGAGAAGGATATCGAGAAGGCCAAGGCACTGCTGGAAGAGGCCGGGTATGACGGCACGCCTGTCGTGATTCTGGACCCGACCGACGTGCCGGTGGCACATGGTCAGGCGCTGGTCACCGCGCAGGCGCTGCGCGACATCGGCATGACCGTCGAGCTTGCGGCGCTGGACTGGGCGACGATGACCTCGCGTCGCGCGGTGCGGGAATCGCCCGAGAACGGCGGCTGGAATATCTTCCCGACCTGGTGGCTGGCGGCCGATCAGCTGAACCCGATCACCAACATCTCGGTCGCGGCGTCGGGTGACAATGCCTGGTTCGGCTGGCCCGAGAACGAGAAGATCGAGGAGCTGCGCAACGCCTTCGCCGCCGAGACGGATGTCGAGAAGCAAAAGGCCATTGTCGAAGAACTGCAGGCCGAACTCTATGATTTCGTGCCGTACATCCCGACCGGGCAATACTACCAGCCGACCGCCTATCGCGACAATGTGAGCGGCGTCCTGGAGGCACCGGTGCCGTTCTTCTGGAACATCTCGGTCGAATAAACTCTCCCTGACTTGGGCGGCGCGTGGCATAATGCGGGCGCGCCGCCATTTTTCACAGGGACGGAGCGCACCCCATGATTGCCTATGTCATCCGCCGTTTGCTGGCCACAATCCCGATCATGGCGCTGGTCGCCGTGTTCGTGTTCATGCTGCTGCATCTAAGCCCCAGCGACCCGGCGCTGATCATCGCGGGCGATTTCGCCACGCCTGAACAGGTGGACGAGATTCGCCGCCAGCTGGGCCTGAACGAACCGCTTTACCGGCAGTTCATCGGCTGGGCCGGCAACCTTCTGCAGGGCGACATGGGCAAATCCATCTATTCCGGCCTGCCGGTCACAACGCTGATCGGCCAGCGGGTCGAGCCGACCCTGATGCTGACCCTCTGCACGATGCTCATCGCCATCACGTTGGCCATCCCGCTGGGTGTGATCGCCGCATGGAAGGTGGGCACCTGGATCGACCGTCTTGTCATGACGCTGGCCGTCTTCGGCTTTTCGGTGCCGGTCTTTGTCATCGGCTACCTGCTGATCCTCGGGGGCTCACGCAAGCTGGGCTGGTTCCCGGTGCAGGGCTATACCAGCATCTTCGACAGCTTTACCGGGTTTCTGTCACATATCACGTTGCCCGCGCTGGCGCTCGGTGCGGTCTACATGGCGCTGATCGCGCGCATGACCCGCGCCACCATGCTGGAAGTGCTGAACGAGGATTACGTGCGCACCGCCTATGCCAAGGGCCTCGCGACGCGCAAGGTACTGGTAAAGCACGCGCTGAAAAACGCGATGGTGCCGATCAGCACGACGATCGGCCTGGGTGTTGCGCTGCTGATCGGCGGTGTGGTGGTGACCGAGACGGTCTTTGCCATTCCCGGCCTCGGGCGCCTGACGGTTGATGCCGTTCTGCGCACGGATTATCCGGTGATCCAGGGCGTGATCCTCGTCTTTTCCTTCACATATGTCCTTCTCAACCTGCTGGTCGATCTCAGCTACGTGCTCTTCGATCCGCGCATTCGCTACTGACGCCGGAGCCATCGCATGACCGACACGATCAAGGATCCGCCCCTTTCGGCACGCCTGCGCCACCGCGCCGGCGTGGTGGGCGAGAGCCTGCGCCGCAATCCGACCATGCTATTCGGCCTCACCGTGCTGGTGGTCATGGCGTTGATGTCGTTCCTTGCGCCGTATCTCGGCCTGCCCAGCCCGATGGAGCAATCGCCGCGCGACCGCCTGCAGGACCCGTCGGGCGAGGCGTTCTTCGGCACCGACATGTATGGCCGCGATCTTTTCAGCCGCGTCTTGCACGGCGGGCAGGTGTCGCTGGTTGTGGGCCTTTCGGTGGCGGCGCTCTCGACCGGCTTCGGCCTTGCCATTGGCCTCATCTCGGGCTTCATGCGCAAGGTCGATGCGGTGCTCATGCGGGTGATGGATGCGCTGATGTCGATCCCGTCGATCCTCTTGGCCATCGCGCTGGTGGCACTTTGGGGTAGTAGCGTGCCGAACGTGATTCTGGCCCTGACCATCCCGGAAATTCCGCGCGTGGTGCGCCTTGTGCGGTCAGTTGTCCTGATGCTGCGCGACCAGCTTTATGTGCAGGCGGCCATCGCCGCGGGCACCTCGACACCGCGCATCCTCATCCGGCACATCCTGCCCAACACCATCCCGCCGCTGATCGTGCAGGCCACCTATATCTGCGCGCAGGCGGTGATTTTCGAGGCGTATCTCAGCTTTGTCGGCGCCGGCACCCCGCCCGAGATCCCCAGTTGGGGCAACATCATGGCCGAGGGTCGGATGTTCTTCTTCCAGTCGCCGGGCATCATCCTCTACCCCGGTGCGTTCCTCGCGATCACCGTCTTCGCCATCAACACCTTCGGCGACGGTCTGCGCGACTCGCTGGACCCGCGTATGCAAAGGAGCGTCTGAGGCATGGCCGACACCGATACGATCTACGCGCCCCGCCAGTTCGACCGCAACGCCGATCCGGTGCTGGAGCTCGATGATCTGCGCACCTATTTCGACACCCGCGACGGGGTGGTCAAGGCGGTCGACGGGCTCAGCTTTGCCGTGCGCCCCGGCGAGATCCTCGGCATCGTCGGCGAGTCCGGCTGCGGCAAGTCGATCACCTCGCTCTCGGTCATGCAGCTGGTGCCAAGCCCGCCCGCGCGCTACGCCTCGGGCGAGATCCGCTATAACGGCCGCGACCTCTTGAAGGCCAGCGAGGCCGACATGCGCAAGATCCGCGGCAACGACATCTCGATGATCTTTCAGGATCCGATGTCGTCTCTGAACCCGGTGCTGAGTATCGGCGATCAGTTGACCGAGGCGATCATGCTGCATCAGGGGCTTAGCCCGAAGGCAGCGATGGACCACGCGCAGGAGATGATGGAGCTGGTCCACATCCCCGAGCCGCGCCGCCGGCTGGGCGAGTACCCGCACCAGCTTTCGGGCGGCATGCGCCAGCGCGTGATGATCGCGATGGCCCTCTCGTGCAACCCGTCGGTCCTGATCGCGGACGAGCCGACAACGGCGCTCGACGTGACCATTCAGGCGCAGATCCTCGCCCTGATGGAAGAGATCCGCGACAAGCTGAAGACGGCGATCATCCTCATCACGCATGATCTGGGCGTCGTCGCCGAGATGTGCGACCGTGTGCTGGTGATGTATGCCGGCCGCAAGGTCGAGGAGGCCGACGTGGTCGAGATCTTCGAGCGCCCGCAGCATCCCTATACGCGCGGCCTCATGCGCTCGGTGCCGCGCATCACCGGCGACGAAGCGCCCGAAAAGGGCGCGCGGCTGTCAGAGATCCCCGGCATCGTGCCCGCGCTGACGGATCTGCCCAAGGGCTGCACCTTCGCCGCGCGCTGCCCCTTCGCGCAGGATCATTGCCGCGCCGAATACCCGCCGCTGGAGCTCAAGAAGCCCGACCATCTGGCCGCCTGCTGGGAAAGCGCCAACCTACCGGACTGGACCGCATGAACACCGAAACACCGCTTCTCGAGGTCAGAAACCTGGCCAAGCATTTCCCGATCAAGGGCGGATTGCTGAACCGCGAGCAGGCGCGCGTCTATGCCGTCGACGGCATATCGTTCAGCGTCAACGCAGGCGAGACGCTGGGCATTGTGGGCGAATCTGGCTGCGGCAAATCCACGGTGGGCAAGACGATCCTGCGGCTGGAGGACGCGACCGAGGGGCAGGTGCTGCTCAAGGGCGAGGACATCACGCATCTGAGCCGCAAGGAGATGCTGAAACATCGCCGCGAGATGCAGGTGATCTTTCAGGATCCCTACGCCTCGCTCAATTCGCGAATGCGCGCGCAGGATATCGTGGCCGAGCCTCTGGGCAATTTCGACACCGGCAGCCGCCGCGCGCGTCTGGAAAAGGTGGCCGATCTTTTCGCGCGCGTGGGCCTCAGACCCGATGCGATGCACCGCTTTCCCTACGAGTTCTCGGGCGGCCAGCGCCAGCGCCTCGGCATCGCGCGGGCTTTGGCGCTCGAGCCCGAGATCATCATCGCGGACGAGCCTGTCTCGGCGCTCGATGTGTCGGTGCAGGCGCAGGTCATCAACCTGATGATGGACCTGCAGCAGGAGATGGGCCTCAGCTACCTCTTCATCGCGCATGATCTGGCGATCGTGCAGCATATCAGCCACCGCATCGGCGTGATGTATCTGGGCAAGATGGTCGAGATCACCGACAAGCGCAGCCTCTTTCGCGACCCGCAGCACCCCTATACGCAAGCGCTGCTGGACAGCGTGCCGGTCCCTGACCCGCGCAAGCGCAAGGCGCGTACCGTGCTCAAGGGCGACGTGCCCAGCCCGCTGAACCCGCCCAAGGGGTGCAGTTTCAACACCCGTTGTCCTTTCGCCTTCGAGCGCTGCTTTCACGACGAGCCGAAGTTGAAAGAGGTGGCACCCGGTCACATGGCCGCCTGCCACCTTCAGGACAAATAGCCAAGGAGCCGCCTCATGAGCGATACCATAACCGGCCTCGAGCTGACCAAGCGTCTCATTGCCTTCGACACGATCAACCCGCCCGGCAACGAGGCGGAGTGCATCACCTATCTGGCCGGCCTGCTCGAGCCTGCGGGGTTCGAGCTGACTTGGCATGACTGGCGCCCGAACCGGCCCAACCTCATCGCGCGCCTGCCCGCAACCGAGCCTGCGCGCCGCGCGCCGCTGGTCTTTTCGGGACATGTCGATACCGTCCCGCTGGGGCAGGCGAAATGGAGCGTCGATCCCTTCGCGGGCGAGGAAAAGGACGGCAAGCTCTACGGGCGCGGCACCACCGACATGAAATCCGGCGTTGCGGCCTTTGTCGTCGCGGCCCTGCGGCTGGCCGAGATCCAACCGCGCCGTGCAGAAATCCAACTGATTGTCACTTCAGGCGAAGAGACCGGCTGCGAAGGGGCCGCCGCGCTGGCCGAGAGCGGTCTCTTGGACAAGGCCGCCGCGCTGGTCATCGCCGAGCCGACGGACAACCGCGCGCTTTGCGGGCACAAGGGCGCGCTCTGGATGAACCTCGTGCATGACGGCGTCACTGCCCACGGCTCGATGCCTGACAAGGGCAAAAACGCGATCTTTGCCGCCGTCGAGAGCATCGAGCGGCTGCGCGGCCATGATTTCGGGATCAAGCCGCATCAGGTGATGGGCGGCCCGACGCTGAATGTCGGCAACATGAGCGCGGGGCTCAACGTCAATTCCGTGCCGGATCTGGCGCGGGTCGGCGTCGATATCCGCTCGGTCGTAGGGCAGACCAATGCCGAGATCCGCGCCGATCTTCAGCGCCTTCTGGGCGACGAGGTCCGCATGGAGCCGCTGACCGACATGGACAATGTCTATACCGATTTCGAGGATCCCTGGCTCGCCAGCGCCTTCGACGTGGCCGAGCAGATCCTCGGCACCGAGCGCGAGGTGGCGACGGCGACCTATTTCACCGATGCCTCGGTGCTGAAGCCGGCGATGGGCAATCCGCCGACCCTGATCATGGGGCCGGGTGCGATGTCGATGGCGCATCAGACCGATGAGTACTGCGAAATCGCGCGGCTCGATCCCTGCATCGATGTCTTCGAGCGGCTTGGCCGCGATCACATCGCCTGATGCCGCGCTGCCTTGTCTGTGGGGCCGAGGTCAGCCGCAATACCGTCCATTGCCGATCCTGCGGCACAGTCCAGCCGCAGCGCCGGCTGGGCGGAACTATCGCGCTCGGGGTGCTGGTCGGCGGGTTGGTGATCGCGGCGCTGGCCGCGATCCTGCTCTAGCACACTATTGGGTCGATCGGCCCGAGCGGGCCGCCCATCGCCATCTCGACGAAGCGCGCCGCCGCCAGCAGCTCCGCCTCGCCGCGCGGCTGACCGATGAGTTGCAGGCCGACGGGCATGCCTCGCGGACCAAGGCCCACGGGCACCGACATGGCGGGCAACCCCGCCGTCGTGGCCAGAAAGTTGAAGCGCAGCCAATCCATGTAGCCCGAGAGCGTCTGGCCGCCGACCTCGCGCACCCATTCCTCGGATTGCGGATGCGGCATGTTGCCGACCACGGGCAGGGCCAGCACGTCGAAACGCTCGAAAAAGGCAAGCATGGCGTCGTAGATCGCCGTGCGGGCGATCTGTGCCTCGGCGACATCCTGAATTGTCAGGCTTTCGCCGAATCGGATGTTCTCTCTCAGCGTGGGCTTCAGATGCTCTCGCACATCGGGGCGCATCGTGCGTGCGACAGTCGCCCAGCTGATGCCGCGCAGGGTGTGATAGCACCGCTCGAGGCCGGTGGCATCGGGGCAGGCCTCCTCGACGCGCGCGCCGCTGCGTTCCAGCCGCTGCATCGCCTTGCTCAGGTGATCCGCCATCTCGGGATCGACGGGGCAGACCCCGCCCAGATCGGGGGCAAAGCCGATGCGCAACTTGCCTTCGGCCCGCTGCACAGCCGTTTGAAACGGCGCATCCGGCGCGGGGTACGAGATGGGAGAGCGGGGCTCGTACCCGGCCATCGCGTCCAGGAAAAGCGCGCAATCCATGACCGAGCGCGCCATCGGCCCCTGCGCGCTCTCGATCAGAAAGCCCGCAGTCGGAGAGCTGCCGCCCGCACGCCCGGGGCTGGGCCGCATCCCGACGATCCCGCAGTAGGCCGCCGGAACACGCAGCGATCCGCCATGATCCGTCCCGTGGCTGAGCCAGACCTCGCCCGCCGCCAGCCCGGCCGCCGCCCCGCCCGAAGAGCCACCCGCATTCATCATGGTGTCCCACGGGTTCTTCGTCGCGCCGAAGACATCGTTGAACGTATTGGCCCCGGCGCCCAGTTCGGGTGTGTTGGTCTTGCCTACCACCAGCGCGCCACGCGCCTCCAGCCGCTCCACCAATGGGTCACTGGCCGCGGGAACGTGATCGGCCAGCCCCCTTGTGCCATAGGTCGTGCGCACGCCCGCGACCGGCGTCAGATCCTTGATGCCGATGGGCAATCCCGCAAGCCAGCCGGGCGCATCCTTCTCGCCCTCGGTCAGCGCGGCAATCGCAGCCTCGGCGCGGTTCCAGCAGGTGACAGGCATGGCATTGATGCCCGGCTCGACCGCTTCAGTGCGCGCGCGGGATGCTTCGATCAGATCACCCGGCGTGACCTCGCCCTTGCGCAGGAGCGCCACAATTTCATGCGCCTCGCGCGCGCAAAGATCGGGCCCGGTGAAGGGGTGTGATATGTCGGTTATCATGGCGCCCTCCCGGCTGTCAGCGCGCACCGGCGCCAGAGCCAAAATAGACAGTGAAGTTGACCGGATTCAACAGCTCTTGATGCAGGCAGGACCGGCTTTTCCTTGCGCGCGCATGCCCCCCGCAGCATTTCGGTCCGGATCATGATGGCAAAAGGGCTTGCGCCGCTGCCAGATCAATCGCAGGAGAGGGGCCAGCAGCGGGTGCCAAACAACACATGATTGCATATTTTCTTCTGTTCGGGTCGGCCCTGGTGGCAGCGACGATCCTGCCGATGCAATCCGAAGCGGTTTTGGCCGCTCTGTTGATAGCTGGTGATCATCAGGTGACTGGCTTGCTCTTGGTGGCGACAGTGGGGAACGTATTGGGCTCGGTCATCAATTGGGCTTTGGGGCGATATCTGCTGCGCTTCAGGCACCGGCGATGGTTTCCGACATCCGAGGGCCAGCTTGAGCGCGCGCAGAACTGGTATCGTCGCTATGGCAGATGGTCCCTTCTGGGCAGTTGGCTGCCTCTGGTCGGCGATCCGCTGACAGTCGTCGCAGGCGTCATGCGAGAGCCCATCGTGCCATTTCTTCTGCTGGTCACCATCGCAAAGGGAACGCGGTACATCATTCTGGCGCGGCTGACCCTGGCGTGGCTCTGACGTCCTCCATGTACGTGCCTCTCAAACGGCCAGCAACTGGCCGGAAATTTCATTGCTGGCCTGCGAGCCAGGGTGGGCGCGCTGGGTGACAGGCCCGCAATTTCGCGGCGTTTCGCTCGGGCAAGACGCACGAGTGTGGGGCGCCGTAGACCCGGATTTCTGATAGGCACGTTCGTCGGCATTGGAGCCAAGCGGCATCATTTCGGCTGCGACCGCTGCACGTTGAGAGGCAGGACAAGCCGAATGTCTCGACCACGGCGAACTTGTGGCCGGGAAAACCAGCACTGCCCAACAGCGGAAAAAAGATCATTTAGCGCCGCAAGGGTCATTTCGCATCATGCGTAAGCGGGCCACCGCGCAACTAAAACGGCATGGCCCTTGCAAATCCCCCGATACCAGCGCATATCGGGCGTGCGACGTTACCTTTATCGGCATCACTGCTCCTTTTCGAGTCAGTCATTCGATCTTGCACTGACATGGCCGACCTGCCGCATCTCGCGGGCAGTAAATTCAAAGGAGTACGACGATGGCTACTGGCACCGTCAAATGGTTCAATACAACTAAAGGCTTCGGCTTCATCGCGCCCGATGGCGGCGGCAAGGACGTATTCGTCCATATTTCCGCTGTCGAGCGGGCAGGCCTGACCGGCCTCAACGATGATCAGAAAGTGACTTTCGACATCGAAGCTGGTCGTGATGGCCGCGAAAGCGCGACCAATATCGCGCTGGCCTAAGGCCTGCCCCTCGGGGCACATCGCGATGACGACACGATGAGAAGGGCGCATTCGCAAGGATGCGCCTTTTTCGTGCTGTCAACGCATTGCTTTCAAGCGCAATTCGGGCGCAGTGGGGTCGTCTTGCGCGAACTCGCGCCGCAGATTGGATCGCGCTGCTGACCGAACAGAGGTTCGGCCACCATGCG
The DNA here is from genome assembly GCF_043355935.2 of Roseovarius roseus. Lineage (NCBI taxonomy): Bacteria > Pseudomonadati > Pseudomonadota > Alphaproteobacteria > Rhodobacterales > Roseobacteraceae > Roseovarius > Roseovarius roseus. Next base: position 315,006 of record NZ_JBHFPE020000004.1, read on the forward strand.
GCGCGCATCCCGCTCTTTCCAAACTACAGGGCATCTTGACCCCCGTCGCTTCTACGCGATGAAGGGGAGCTGCGTTAACTGCACGCGTCTCAGGCCGTCCGGCAGTGCGATTTTCAGATCCTCAGTCTCATCCGTGATGTCCGCGCGCACCAGCCCGACACCGATCAGGCGGTTCAGCCGGCGAGAGTGACAGGCCTCGCTGACATGGCCGACCACGTCGGAGCCAAGATACAGATCGGCCGGATGTCTGGCCGCTTCGCCGACGCCCTCGATGAATACCCCCACGCGCCGCCGTGCCGGGCCGCGTTTCTTCTGTTCTTCGAGCGCTGCGCGTCCGATGAAATCATGCCCAACGCTCAAATCGATCAGCGGGCCAAAGCCCATCTCGTAGGGCGTCGCGGGATAGTCCTGCACCCGCATATCCGCCCCGTAGGAGATCAGCCCGCTTTCCAGGCGCTCGATATCGTTTGGCGCTCCTGGGCCGATGTCAAAAGGTGCGCCAGCCTCCTTGACCCGCATCCAGAGGTCCGTGCCGCGGCTGCGGTCGGTGAGATAGAGCTCGTACCCGCCCTGTTTTGACCACCCGGAGCGGGCGAGAACGAGGGGGATATCGCCCAGCATGGTCTCGCGGAAGGCGAAATGCTTCATCTCACGCACCCAATCGCCAAAGAGGTCGGCGATCACCTCCACCGCCAGAGGCCCCTGGATGGCCATGGGCGAGACGTCAGGCTCGTGCACCGTCACATCCAGTCCGCGTTCGCGCGCGATTGCCAGCGCCCAAAGGTGAATGTCGCTGTCGGCCACCGATAGCCAGTAACGGTCCTCGGCGAGCTTCAGCAGGACCGGGTCGTTGATGAGCCAGCCGTCATGATCACAAAGCGGAACGTAGCGGCCCTGTCCGATTTCTGTATTGGAGAGGTTCCTCGGCGTCAGGATCTGGGCAAGGCGCCCAGCATCCCGGCCCATCAGCTCGACCTGGCGCTGCCCGGCCACGTCCCACATGGAGACGCCTGTCAGCAGCCGATCGTATTCACCGTCCGGATCCCCGAAATGGCCAGGCAGATACATGTGGTTGTAGACCGAAAAACTGCGCACACCGTCGCGCACGGTCGCGTCGAAATAGGCCGATTTGCGGACGTTCGGGCCGATCGTTATCTCGAATGTCATGACATCTTCCCGTATGTGCTCCGCTTTCCGGTTACCACGGGCGCCGGTATTTGCCAGCGCTGAATCAGGGGCGGCGGAAGATTCGGGTCAAGATAGCCTGCAGATCCCGGTGCGGCACCCGCAGGGTCTGCTCAGCCAAGAGGGGCACGGGCCCGGCTGGGTCGGTGTCACGATCACGCCGGCTCCATCGAACCTCTCGACCTCGTCGATAATGTGGTTCCAAGCCTCAGCTCCAATCTCGGCGCTGTCAATGAGCGGGAAAAACCTGTGCACCGTCACCACGACGTCCGGAGGCGCCATCCGGTCCAAGGCCGCCTCGACCATGCCATCTGCCGGGCCAAGATCTGCGCAGATGGGTCTTCCACGCAGAGCCAGCCTCGGATCTCGTGACGCCAGATCTGGGTGCCTGAGCCGGACGTGACTGAGGCTGCTCTGCAATCACGTGGCGGTCTGACCTCTGCCACGACCGCTCACGTTCAGCTTAGCCGTCCTTTGTGGCGAAAAGGACGTTCGCTGCGGCAAAGAGGCGGTCGTGGCGCACATTCTTGCGCGCGGCGGGCAGATCGGATTGCCGCAGGGAGCTGGTCTTGCCGACCACGGCGCATTGCGTGGTCGCAGCCTGGGCTGGCCGCTGCAGGGCGAGGGCGGTCAGGGTCTCCTCCAGTTCCTGAACGCTCGGCGTCGCATGTGCCTGGAGCGAGACGCTGATGCGCAGTTCAGCCGCGTCCATCATCCGGTAGGCGTGATCGCTGAGGATACGGCGGATCTCCGTGATAACCTGGTTGCGCTCGGCCACCTGGCGGAAATCCAGGGCCATCACGATGCGGCCGTCTTCCGTCACGGCGATGGCCGGCTGCTCGGGGCGCACCATCTGAGCAAGGCGCAAGCGCATCGCGCCTAAAAGCTGCGCATACATCGCCTCGCCCAAACTGCGGCGCAGGGCGCGGGCGCCTTTCAGCCGGATCGTGACCAGCCCCGCGATAATGCCATTGTTGTCGCCGCGGGCCAGCGCCGTCGCCTCGCGGCGAAAATGGCTGAGCCGGGCCAGCCCGGTTTGCGGATCACGCGGGCGGTCGGCCCCTTCGCGTTCCTCCATCAGCATGCGGACGCGCTCATGTTCGAGAAATGCGGCGGCGATGGGCACCGACAGCAAGTTCAGCAGCGCCATGGGCAGGGCCGCCGTGGCAAAGAACGCCGCACAGACCTCCCAAGGCAGCAGGATTGCCGCGGTCATATGGAGGGAGACGATCAGGCCGAAGCCGAAGAGCTGGGTCACCCGGCGGGGCTGCAAGCTGAGCGTTGCCCGGTTCCACGCATATCCCGCCGTGCAGGCAATGATCATGCCCATGATCCCCGAGGCCATGCCGATCCCGCCGATGGAGGCGCGCGTCACCACAGCCATGCCGAGACAGAGGAGGGCACCGCGCCAGCCCAGGAACGCGCCCGCCAGCGCGATGGGCACGTTGCGCATGTCGAGGATGACACCAGGCAGCATTTCCAGTGGCGCGCTCATCTGCAGCATCGCGACCAGCCCGAAGGCAAGACCAAGCAGCGTCTGCGCCCTTGAGGGGCGCATGCGTATGCGGACCATCCCGTAGAGCGATGACAAAAAGGCGACAAGCGCCAGAGATCCGATGAATTGCGGCAAGAGCAGCATGACTTTCCCCCTTTCGAGCCGAGGGGGTCTGTCTAGTGCGAAGACACGCAAGGATGTCTTAACGGATAAAATCCAACGGAAAAATGGCGCGGTCCGGGCCTGCGGGTCGCCTCAGCCCTGATCGCCGGAGGGTGGCAGGATGAACCCATTGACGGGATAAACGCCGCCAAAAGCGTCTGGATTCGACTCCAAACGCACGGCCGACCAGTCGCCCTTGTCCGACACGTCGATGACGGCCATGCCCTGGCTGATCTGATCGCGGTGCCAGTTGGCGTGATCGACAAGGATGCGATCCTTGGACACCACCTCGGAGACGACCGCGACATGGCCCATCGGCATGGACGGGGTCGAGCGGAAGGACATGACCGCGCCAACCATCGGCGTGTTGCTTTGATTGAAGCTGTCCTTGGCCTTGCCCCACCAGGTATGAGCGTTGCCGCGGATATTGATGCCGCTGACATTGCGCGCGAAGGGCACGCACCAGACGCGCTGACCCTTGGCGCGCAGGGCGGCAGCCTCGCGCAGGGCCATGGCTTCGCGGACCGGATCGATCCCGCCGGAACTGGCCTCTTCCATCTTGGGGGCGCCTGCGCAGGCCGAAAGGGCAAGGGCGGCAAATACCAGCAGAGGCGCGGCGCGCCGTGCGGGTCGGGTGGTCTGCGTCGTCATTCGGTCCCTCGTCTTTCGATTTGCCTGCGGCACCTTGGCGGCGCTCTGGGTCACGTTTTGCTACAATTCTTTGTCAAACCGAAGTGATTAGTATTTTCTTGGCGAAAAACCGCCAAGGGCGACGCACAAGTCAGCCGGATCAAACGAAAAAAGGCCCCGCAGGATGCAGGGCCTTTCAGATAGCGGAGGAGAGATATCAGCGGCGGCGACGCCCGCCGGTGCGGCCCGCGCGGCCACGGCCCTCTTCACCGGCCTTGGGAGGCTGCTTGTTAAAGCGGATCCACTCGCCGCCATGGGCATCATTATTGGTCAGGAAGTTGGCGGCGCGGATGGCTTCCATCTCCGAACCGGGCTTGGGCAGGGTGCTGCCCAGGCCGAAAAGCTGGCAGAAGGTTTCGTCATCCATGTCCTCGGGGATCTCGAGGCCGGTGGCGGCAACTTCGGCGCGCTTTTCGGCGATCTTGGACGCCGGGACGGGCAGGGCGACCGGGTTCATGATGGCCGAGGTCATGCCTGCGCCCATCGCCATCGGCAGAAACGCGTTGTTGATGCCGTGGCGGTTGGGCAGGCCAAAGCTGATGTTGGACGCGCCGCAGGTGGTGTTCACGCCCAGCTCTTCGCGCAGACGGCGCACGAGGGTAAAGACCTGCAGGCCGGCGGTGCCCATCGCGCCGATCGGCATGACCAGCGGATCGACCACGATGTCATGCGCAGGGATGCCGAAATCGGCGGCGCGCTCGACGATCTTCTTGGCGACCGCAAAGCGCACATCGGGATCCTCGGAAATCCCGGTGTCGTCGTTGGAAATGGCGACGACCGGCACGTTGTATTTCTTGACCAGAGGCAGCACGAATTCCAGCCGCTCTTCCTCGCCCGTCACCGAATTGAGCAGCGGACGGCCTTCGCAGGCCTTCAGCCCCGCTTCCAAAGCGGCAGGCACCGAGCTGTCGATGCAGAGCGGCAGATCGACAAGGCCCTGCACCAGTTCGACGATCTTGGTCATCAGCGGCGGCTCGGTCTCGTTCGGGTTGGGGTTCGAGTTATAGACCACGCCCGCATTGATATCGAGGACGGTCGCCCCGCAATTGGCCTGCGCGACGGCGTCCTTCTCCACGGTCGAGAAATCGCCCGCCTCCAGTTCAGCCGCCAGTTTCTTGCGGCCCGTGGGGTTGATGCGCTCGCCGATGACGCAAAAGGGCTCGTCAAAGCCGATGACGGCGGTTTTCGTTTTGCTCTCGACGATAGTGCGGGTCATGTGTGTTCCTTGATTACTTGTTTTACTTGGCCGAGGCGGGCACGCCGGAGGCGCCTGCATTCTCGATGGCCCATGTCGCATTCGCCTTGATACCGCCCAAGGGAAAGAAATGCACGTTGGTGATGTTGAAGTCGGGGTTGGCCGCCTTGTGCGTCGCCAGTGCGCTGATGACATCGGTGGGCTCGTAGGGCAGCAGCAGCTTGGTTACGTCCATCGCGCGCTTCTGCAGCACCTTGAGCGACGGGCCGACGCCGCAGGCGATGGCGAACTTGATCAGCGTCTGCAGCTTGGCGGGGCCGGCGATGCCGATATGGATGGGCAGGTCGATGCCGTTCGCCTTCAGCGTGTCGGCCCATTCTATGATCGGCCCGGCCTCGAAGGCGAATTGCGTGGCCAGCGCCATTTCGGCGTCCGAGCTCTCGGAAAACGCCTGCTTCCATTTCAGCGCCGCGCTGACATTGTCCATGCCGCCATCGGGGTCGATGTCGCGGTTGCCTTCGGGGTGGCCAGCGACATGGAGGCGCTTGAAGCCTGCCTTGCCGAACTCGCCCGATTCCAGAAGCTGAATCGAGCTGTCGAACTCGCCTTGCGGCTCGGCAACGCCGCCGGCCAGCACCAGCGCCTGATCGACGCCCGCCTCGCCCTGATAGCGGGCGATCCAATCGGCCAGCATCGCGCGGTCCTTGATGATGCGCGCGGGGAAATGCGGCATGACCGGGTAGCCATCCCTGGCCAGACGCTTGGCCGTGGCGACCATGTCCTCGATCGGCGTGCCCTCGATATGGGCGATATAGACGCGCGTGCCCTCGGGCAGCAGGTCGCGGAAACTCTCGACCTTCTCGGCGGTGCGCGGCATCACCTCGATCGAGTAATCCTTGAGCAGGGCCTCGACAGCGGCGGGCGGCGTGGCGTGGGCGGGGGTGCTGCGCTTCTTGAAGTTCAAAAGGGCCATGATAGCCTCCTTAATCCCGGTTGGGGTCATGCCTGAGAGGATGCGTCTGCGGCATTCCAGCCGTCATTGGCGATCAGCACCTTGATGCGCTCGCGGTCGTATTCGGCTTCAATCCGGGCGGCCTCGGATTCGGCCACCTCGGCGGGCTCGCCTTCCACATCATAGGGGGCGGCCTTGCGCCATTCGGCGAGGTAGTCTTCACTGCCATCCGCGCCTATCTTCATCGCGGCGCGGTCGATGGCCTGCTCGAATCGCTCGGGCAGCTGCTTTTTCGCGCCCCGGCGGCCCTTGCCGACGATGACCTGCGCGGGAATGTCCCGCCAGTAGACTATGGTGACATCGACCATGGTGATTCCCCCGTTTCTCGCCCCTGTCTAATGCACGCCCAGCGGCCTCCGGCGCCTGTTTTCGACCGAAAGTATGTGTTGCGCGACGCGGTATTGTTAACCGAGCCGTCCTGGCGCGGCCATGCGAGCATACCCCCATAATTTTCATCTCCTGCATGAGGCGCAACGCCACGCCGCGCGTAGCGGGCTTGCGCAGAGGGCGCATAGGCCATAACTTGGAGGTAACTCAAAATGGAGGGCGTTCCCTATGACGCCCAAGCGTCCCGAAGGTGCGGGCGCTGTCCCGAAACCGGTTGAAAGCCCCGCGCCGAAACCGCCCGACCGCCCGCCGCTCTATGCGGCGCTCGATCTGGGTACAAACAGCTGCCGGATGCTGATCGCGGAGCCCCGCGGCAGTCAGTTCCGCGTGATCGACAGTTTCAGCAAGTCGGTGCAGCTGGGTGCCGGTTTGGAAAAGACCGGCCAACTGTCGCGCGCCTCGATCGGGCGCACGATACAGGCGCTGCGCGTATGTCAGCAGAAACTCAAGCGCCACAAGGTCCAGTCGATGCGGCTGGTCGCCACCGAGGCGACGCGCCGCGCGGGCAATGGTGCGGCGTTCATGGCGCGCGTGCGGCGCGAGACGGGCTTGACGCTGGATGTCATCTCGCCGCTGGAAGAGGCGCAACTGGCCGTCGTCAGCTGCGCGCCCCTCGTCGCGCCCGAGACGGATCAGCTTCTCGTTGTCGATATCGGCGGCGGCTCGACCGAGCTTGTCTGGATCGACCTGACCGAAGTGCCGCCCCATGACCGCCGCCGCGCCATCATGCGTCTGCATGGGGGCTTCAACGCCGGTAATGGCGGTGACGGACCGCGTGCCCGTGTCGTCGATTGGATCAGCGTGCCCCTGGGCGTCGCGACGCTGCGCGATCAGTTTCACGATGTGGACGACGATGCGGCCCGCTTTGCCCTGATGAGCTGGTTCTTCGAAGAAAATCTCACCGAATTCGCACCCTACAAAAGCGAGCAATCGCGCAAGGGTTTTCAGATCGTGGGCACCAGCGGCACCGTCACCACCGTCGCGGCGAGCCATCTGAACCTCAGGCGTTATGACCGCAACCGGGTGGATGGGCTGCGCATGACCTCCGATGAAATAGATACCGTCATTCGCGGGTATCTGGCCCTCGGCCCTGAGGGGCGGCGCAACGATCCGCGGATCGGGCTTGACCGCCACGCGTTGATCATGTCTGGGGCAGCGATACTGCAGGCGCTCCTGCGCTGCTGGCCCACGGACCGTCTCTCGGTGGCGGATCGCGGCCTGCGCGAGGGGATGCTCTATGCGCAGATGTCGGCAGATGGCGTGCTCAGCACCCAGGAGGATGCATGAACAAGGGACCGGATGGCAAGAATACGTCGGGGCGCGGTCAGCGCGACCTGACGATCAAGGTCAAGTCCGCGCGCGGGCGCAAGGCCTCGTCAACCCGCTGGTTGCAGCGGCAGCTGAATGATCCTTACGTCAAGCGCGCGCAGGCCGAAGGCTATCGCGGCCGCGCCGCCTACAAGATCATGGAGCTGGACGACAAGTTCCGCTTTCTCGTGCCGGGCGCGCGCGTCGTCGATCTGGGCTGCGCGCCGGGCGGCTGGGTGCAGGTGGCCGTGCCGCGCATCAACGCGCTGGGTGAAAAGGGCGGCAAGGCCGTTGGAACCATCCTTGGCGTGGACCTTCAAGAGATCGAGCCGATCGCGGGCGCGACGCTGCATACGCTGGATTTCATGGCAGATGGCGCGGATGAGCAGGTCAAGGAATGGCTGGGCGGCAAGGCCGATGTGGTCATGTCCGACATGGCGGCGTCCTCCTCGGGGCACAAGCAAACCGATCACTTGCGCATCATCGCACTTTGCGAGGCGGCGGCCTATCTTGCCTTCGACGTGCTGGAAGAGGGCGGCACATTCGTGTCGAAAGTGCTGGCAGGCGGCGCCGAGGGCGAGTTGCAGAAACTGCTCAAGCAGCGATTTACCAAGGTGGCCAACGTCAAGCCGCCAGCATCACGCTCGGACAGTTCCGAAAAATTCGTGATCGCCACGGGTTTTCGCGGCTGAGGGTCCTCACGCCCGAAGAGGGTGGTAGATCAGCACAGCTTTTGCCAAGAGGCCTTGGCGCGGCGGGCGATTTCGGCCAGCGCGCCTGGATCCGGCGGCGGCGCCGCATCCTTGCGCTGCGCGATGCGCGCGGCGCGGTTTTGTTGCCGGATCAGCTCGAACAGGCGCGCGTGGCGCGTGCAGGGCGATAAAGGCATCGCAAAATTTTGCATACGGATCCTCCGGCGGCGAACCTCACTCAGCTTATTCCATCCTATATTAATAAGGGTTTAATGAGGCCGAGGCATGGCATGGGCCGGGCGGCGCTCCAGTCTTTTGGCGGGCATCACGGTTATGTGAGTGATCCTGTTTCAGGTCCGCCCCGTAAATCTCATATCGCTGATAACGGCGACACTCAGAGAGGAGATTTACCTAATGATCCGCAGAACATTCATGGCCCTTGCCGCATCGACCGCACTGGCACTGCCCGCCTTCGCAGACAATCACTCGATGGATATTGTCGACACCGCCGTCGAGGCAGGCTCGTTCAGCACGCTGGTCGCCGCCGTCGAGGCCGCAGGTCTGGTCGAGACGCTGAAGGGCGAAGGCCCGTTTACCGTGTTCGCCCCGACCGATGATGCATTCGCTGCTTTGCCGGAAGGCACCGTCGAGGACCTGCTCAAGCCCGAGAACAAGGACAAGCTGACCGCGATCCTGACCTACCACGTGGTTTCGGGTGAAGTCATGTCGGGCGACCTGAGCGACGGCATGACCGCAGCCACGGTCGAGGGCAGTGACGTCACGATCAAGACCGAAGGCGGCGTGATGGTCAATGAAGCCAACGTGACTACGGCCGATATCGAAGCGTCCAACGGTGTCATCCATGTCATCGACAGCGTTCTGATGCCGTCGATGTAAAGACCGGCACGCGGCACGGGTTGGATCCATGCCGCATAGCTGATCTGAAACGAGAAACGCCGCCGAAGATCCCTTCGGCGGCGTTTTTCATTGAACTGAACCTCCTCAGGCAGAGCGGCGGAACTCGGTCACCGAGGTGACGGCAAACCGCCCGCCCTTCAGCTTTTGCAACTTGCCCTGCCGCAAGAGCTGACCGAATGAGCGCAGCCCATCTTCGCGCGAGAACTCATCCTCCTGCGCCTCGCGCAGTTTTTGCATCAGCATCGGGCGCGAGAACTGGGGCATCCCCTCGACATCGGCCATATAGGCGGCCGCGGCTTCGAGCATGTCGGTCAGGCTGTTCGCGCCCATCTGCTCGGCAAACTCGGCAAAACCGGGCGCATCCTCTTGCATCGCATGCTGCGGACGCTCAATCTCGGGGGCCGGTGCGGTGGCCAGATCGGCGCGCGTGATGCGGCGGGGCTGGACGGGCTGCGTGGGCGTATCGACGCGCTGTTCGGCGACCAGTTTCAGCGGCGCGGGGCGCGCTGCGGGATTGGCGCTGGGGCGCGGGGTCATGCCGGAGGCAATGGCGCGAGGGCGCCGCGGCCGCACGGCGCTTTGCAGGTCCTTACGGTAGGGCTGATCGTCGACATCGGCTTCCATGGCGCTCCCTGCGCGGCGCTCGGCCCGCGTGGCGGCGACGGCGGCGCGCAGATGCTGGATCGCGCTACGGCGCTGGTTGGCCTCGGGTTTCTCCAGCTGCGAGTCGGCCTCGTCAAAGATGCGCGCGGCCTGCGCCTCCGACGCCGGCGTGCCCAAGTGATTGGCGCGCATGGGGGCGGGCTGCTCGGCCTGCGTCTCATTGGCATCGTCTTCGATGGTGTCTTCTTCGGCCAGGTCGGTTTCGGCGTCATCTTCTTCGGCGCGGTCGTCATGCTCTGGAATCGACTGAGACTGGACCATGTCATCATCATTCTCGTCATCGGCCTCTTCGAACGTGGCATCTTCGGTCTGAGTATCCTCATCCACCGGCGCATGTGTCACGTCGGTGATGATCGTCTCCGGGACGCGGGCGTTCTGCAACTCGGCCTCGACCTCTGCCAACTCGCGCTGCAGCTCGGCCTCGGCTTCGGGGCTCAGATCGGCGGGGCGCTCTGCCGCGCCCATATCCTCCTCCAGATCGCTGCCTGCGAGGGCCGCGTCCAGATCGCTGCGCTTCATCTTGATGACGCGGGCCGTCAGCGGGCGCTCGGCGTCTTGCAGGTCAGCCTGCTCGTCCTGATCATCCTCGTCTATATCATCAGCAGTCCCACCGGCGAACGTATCGGTGGCGGGCCGGTCGCTGCCCATCGCATCGGCCAAGAGCTGTGACAGGGTGTCGTCATCGCCGGAAAGGGCGTCGTACTCATCTTCGCCAAAGATGTTTTCATCTTCTTCGATGGTCTCGTCATCGCGGGCCGCCTCGGCGGCGCGCAGCATTTCCTCGAGATCCTGCTCGTCCTCCTCATCATCTCCGTCCAGAGATGCGTCCTCTGCCATATCCTGCTCGGCTTCGGCTTCAACCTCGGGTTCGTCTGCGGCAGCAAGACGGGTGAGGACATCGCCATAATCCGTATCGGCGACCTCTTGCTCGGGCGTGCTTTCAGGCTCGGACGCCTCGGGGGCGGCGAGGATCTCGTCCTCGCTGTCGTCTTCGGCCTCATCCTCGCGGTCGGCTTCGGATTGCTGCGACGGCGCGGGCTCGGACGCGTCTGACATCTCGGACGCCAGGTCCTCATCATCTTGCTCCAGCGTGTCCGGCACCGTGCTGTCCGTCTCTTCGACGCCCATGTCGTCTTCCCAGGCATCGGCCATATCCGCTGGCACCGCGGCAAATGCCTCGTCGGCATCATCCTCCATTGCAGCTTGACCAGCCAGGGAGGTGTCAGACTGCGCGGTATCGGTCAGGAAATCCTGCGCATGCTCATCCTCGTCAAAGCCGGGCGCAGCATATCCCGTGCCGGCAGGCGCGGCCACGGCGCGGATGCGGCGCAGCTTGTCGGCAATGCTCTCGCTCACTGCGGTGGCGGCTGGCGCCTTGAAGGCCGGTTCGCGCGGCGCATCTGCGATGGGCGCCGCCGGGAACTCGTCCGAGCTTGCGTCGGCGTCCATTTGCGGCGCGGCAGCCTGAGGGGTGGATGACGCGGCCTCGGCCGTCTGGTCAGGCCCGGCAGGGGGCTGTGCTGCGGGCGCGTCAGTCCGGGGCGCTTCGGCAGCAGGAAGCGAGGCAGGATCGGCGCGCAGGTGGATCTTGCCATCGGTGCCGCGTGCCTCCACCCGGCGCGAGATTTCGCGCTCGGCGATGCGGGCCAGCATCTCGGCATCGGGGCTGGGCGGTTCGGCCCCGAAATACCGGTCATCGGCGGCAAGATCGCGGAAATACTCGGCAATCGCCTTCATGGTGTCGAACGAGTCGTCAAAGCCTTCCAGTGTGCACGAGAACGTGCCGTAGGAGACCGTGAGGATCTTGCTGTTGCTGACCATAATAAACTCGCCTTTCCTTGACTGCGAAGCCAATCTTTACCATGGCAGGCTAGCCCAAAGAGGCCCGAATCTGCGATCATCAGCGTATCATTTCATGGCAAGATTGTGATTTGTTTCCCGTCTGGCGATAAGTCCTAAGGAATTTAGCATGATTGTTCACAAAACGGGTCCAATCGCCCTGATCGGGGGCGCGGAGGTGCCCGGCCATGTGGTGGAGCGAGTGTTAAACATGTCTTGCAGGGTCGTCGCGGCCGATGGCGGGGCGGCCACGGCGCTGGCGCATGGGTCTGTGCCCGAGGCGGTGATCGGCGATTTCGACTCGCTGACGGATGCCGTGCGTGACGCGCTGCCCGAGGCCGCGCTGCATGAGGTGACCGAGCAAGACAGCACCGATTTCGAGAAATGCCTCAGCCGAATCGACGCGCCTCTGATCATAGGCGCGGGGTTCTCCGGCGCGCGGGTGGATCATCAGCTGGCCGTCTGTAACGTGCTGGTGCGCTGGCCCGCGCGCCGCTGCGTGCTGATGAGCGAGGATGACGCGATGTTCCTGGCGCCGCCCACGATGGCGCTGGATCTGCCTGAGGGCAGCCGGGTGTCGCTTTTTCCCATGGGCGTGGTCGAGGGGCGCTCGGAGGGGCTTAACTGGCCGATCGGGGGGCTGGTGCTGACGCCCGACGGTCAGATAGGCACGTCGAACTACGCGACCGGGCCGATGCAGCTTAGCGTCACCGCGCCCAAACTGCTGGTCATTCTGCCCGCCGCGCATCTGGAGGACGTGGTGCAGATGTTGATGGAGAACCCCGCGCGTTGGCCTTGAGCTTCAGGGCTGGGGAAGGGGCCGCCGCTCCAGATGCCGCTCGCGGAGGAAGACGAAGAGGCCCGACGCCACGATCAGCGCGATGCCGCAGAAGGCCATCATGTCGGGCAGATCACCAAAGATCCAAAAGCCGAAAGCGGTGGCGGTGACGATTTCCAGATATTGCACCGGCGCCAGCGTCGAGGCGGGCGCGAATTTGAGCGCGAAGCTGATGCAGATATGGCTGACCGTCGCGGCAAGGCCGAGGCCGACCAGCAGCCACATCTCGCGCGCGGCGGGCCAGACGGGATCGAACTGCGCAAGGCCCGAGCCGTTCAGCGCCACAAGAACCGGCAGAGCCAGCACCAGCGCGGCGATGCCGGTATAGGCTTGCAAGGTGATAGGGTGCATCCGGGTCGCCATGCGCCGGGTGAGGATCATGTAGAAGGCAAAGAGTAGCGCGGTGACGAGCGGTAGCAGCGCGGGGGCGCCCACGTCCTGAAAGCTGGGCCGGATCACCAGCATGGCGCCGACGAAGCCGATGGTGCAGGCGATGTAGCGGCGCGGGCCGATGGCTTCACCCAGCAGAAGCCCGCCAAGCAGCGTCAGGATGAAGGGCTCGACGAAGAAAATGGCGATGGCATCGGCCACCGGCATGAACTGGAGCGAGTAGAAGAAGCAGCCCGTCGCGATCAATAGGAGCGCGGCGCGCACGAGGTGCAGCCCACTCTCGGCGCGGCCGGGCATATGCAGCCAGCCCATCGCCCAGGCGAGCGGTGTGAGCAGCAGCGCCTGCGCGAAGAAGCGGATCGCGGCCACCTGCGCCACGGGCAGCGCGCTGCCGATCAGCTTGGCAAAGCTGTCCATGATGGGCGCGGTCAGCGAGAAGGCGACCATCAGCAGGATGCCAAGCGTGACGCGCGCGGCGGGCAGGGCGGTCAGGGGGTGCGCGGCCTGCATGGCGCGCTCAGCAATTGGGCACGTTGACGGCCAGGCCGCCAAGCGAGGTTTCCTTATATTTCTCGCTCATGTCGGCGCCGGTCTGACGCATCGTCTCGATGCAGGCATCTAGCGGCACCAGATGCGTGCCATCGCCCCGCATGGCGAGGCTGGCCGCCGAAACTGCCTTGATCGCGCCCAGACCGTTGCGCTCGATGCAGGGCACCTGGACAAGCCCCTTCACGGGATCGCAGGTCATCCCGAGGTGATGCTCAAGCGCGATCTCGGCCGCATTCTCGATCTGCATCGGCGTGCCGCCCATCACGGCGCAAAGCCCGGCGGCGCCCATCGCGGCGGCGCTGCCCACCTCGGCCTGGCAGCCCGCCTCGGCGCCCGAAATACTGGCGTTGAACTTGACGAGGCCGCCGATGGCGGCGGCAGTCAGCAGGAAATCTTCGACATGCGCCTCGGACGCGCCGGGGTAATGATCGAGGTAGTACCTGATGACCGCAGGGACGACGCCCGCCGCACCGTTGGTGGGCGCGGTCACGACCTGCCCGCCAGCCGCGTTCTCTTCATTCACGGCCATGGCGTAACAGCTCATCCAGTCGTTGATCTTGTGCGGCGCGCTCAGGTTCGTGCCGCGCTCTGCGATCAGGGCGTCGCGGATGCCCTTGGCGCGGCGTTTCACATTTAGCCCGCCGGGCAGGGTGCCATCGGTGGTCATGCCGCGCTCGATGCAATCATTCATCACTTGCCAGATGCGTTTGACGCCGGCGGTCATGTCCGTTTCGCCCTTGCGCGAGATCTCGTTGGCCTTCTTCATCTGGGCGATGGTTTTGCCCGAGGTCTCGCACATCTGCAGCATCTCGGCGGCGGATTTGAACGGGTAAGGGACGGGGGCGCCTTCCTCTGTGTTGCGGCCTGCGGCCAGCTCGGCCTCCGTCATCACGAAGCCGCCGCCGATTGAGTAATAGGTCTCCTGCAGGATGGTGTCGCCCTGACTGTCGGTCGCCATCAGAACCATGCCATTGGCATGACCGGGCAGGTTGGGGCCGAAATCGAACAACAAATCCTCTTTGGGATTGAAGGTCAGCGTCCCCAGGCCGTCGGGGGACAGCGTGTGCGTCTCGCGGATCTGCTCCATCACCTCTTCGGCACGCTCATGGTCATAGGTTTCGGGCACGAAACCCGCGAGGCCGAGAATCGTCGCGCGGTCCGTTGCGTGGCCGATGCCGGTAAAGGCGAGGCTGCCATGCAGCGAGCCCTTGACGCCGTGGGGGGTGAAGGGTGCGGCGCGCATCTTGTCCAGGAACCGTGCGGCGGCCACCATGGGCCCCATCGTGTGCGACGACGAGGGGCCAATGCCGACCTTGAACATGTCGAAGACGGATAGAAACATGGCGGCCTCCTTGGGGCGTTTCGCAATTTCGCCCGTTGTGACAGCCTACACGCACCCGGCCTATACCGAAAGCGACATGCGCGGACGGAGTTGGGACTTCGGCGCTTGAGGGGCTTTGCCCCTCGCCGAGAATTTTCGGTGAAAATTCCCGGCTCACCCCAGGATATTTGTGGCAAGAAGAATGGTCTCAGGTGCGATGGCGGCGGCGAATGCCGGCCGGGCGGCCGGGCAGGCTGAGCGTGGCGTCCATGCGGGGGGTGCGCGATATCACGCGGCCCTTGGCGATGACGCAAAGGCGCGCGGCGCGCAGGCGCAGCGCCTCGGTGGGTGTCGCGGCGTCGAGGATGACGAGCGAGGCTGATGCGCCCTCGCGCAGGCCGTAGTCGTCGAGGCCCATGATCTTGGCGCTCTCGGTCGTGACCATCGCGTAGCAGCGCGCCATCTCTTCGGGCGAGGACATCTGGGCGACGTGGAGGCCCATGAAGGCCACGTCCAGCATGTCGGCGGTGCCCAGAGGATACCACGGGTCAAGCACGCAGTCCTGGCCCCAGCCGACCGTTATGCCATGCGCCTGCATTTCCTTGACCCGCGTGAGGCCGCGCCGTTTGGGGAAGGTGTCGTGGCGGCCCTGAATCATGATGTTGATGAGCGGGTTTGGCACGGCCGAGACTCCCGCCTCGGCGATGAGGGGCAGGAGTTTGGAGACGTAGTAATTGTCCATCGAATGCATCGAGGTGAGATGGCTGCCATTGACGCGGCCATGCAGGCCGAGACGCTGCGTTTCATAAGTCAGCGTCTCGATATGGCGGCTCATCGGATCGTCGGTCTCATCACAATGCATGTCGACGCGCAGGCCGCGGTCGGCGGCCATCTCGCACAGGTCGCGGACGGAGGCGGCGCCATCCGCCATCGTACGCTCGAAATGGGGGATGCCACCCACCACGTCGACGCCCATGTCGAGCGCGCGGATGGTGTTGTCGCGCGCGGTGGGGTCGCGGTAGAGGCCGTCCTGCGGGAAGGCTACAAGTTGCAGGTCGATATAGTCCTTAACTTGCTCGCGCACCTCCAGCATGGCGCGCACGCCCTTGAGGGTGTCGTCGCAGGTGTCCACATGGCTCCGGATCGCCAAGAGGCCCATGGAGGCGGCCCAGTCGCAATAGGTGAGGGCGCGGGCGATCATCTCGTCTTCAGTCATCACCTGCTTGAGCTCGCCCCAGAGTCCGATCCCTTCGAGCAGGGTGCCCGAGGCATTGATGCGCGGCGTGCCGTAGGATTGCGTGGCGTCGAGGTGGAAATGCGGGTCAACGAAGGGCGGGCTTACCAGATCGCCAGCGGCGTCGATCACCTCGCCCGCCTCAGCGTCCAGTTGGCCGATGGATTTGATGCGGCCCTTCTCGATCCCAATATCGGCCACCCGGCCATCCGGCAGCGTACCGCCCTTGACGATGATGTCGAACATCAGCGCTCTCCTTTGTTGAATGGGACCATGAGGGCGGCTGGCACCTCGGCCCGGCGCGACATGACGACGAGGGCAAGGATCGACAGGAAATAGGGCATCATCAGGAACACCTGGTAGGGGATGCCCGCGCCCAGGGGCGTCTGTTGCAGGCGGATCTGCGCAGCATCGAAGGCGGCGAAGAGGATGGCGCCGAGGAGCGCCTTGCCCGGTTTCCACGCGCCAAAGACGACGAGGGCGATGCAGATCCAGCCGCGCCCGTTGACCATCTCGAAGAAGAAGCTGTTGAAGGCGGACATGGTGAGGAACGCGCCGCCGATCGCCATGAGGCCACTGCCGACCATCACGGCGCCCATGCGGATCGCGGTGACCGAAAGGCCCTGCGCCGCCACCGCCTGCGGGTTTTCCCCAGCGGCGCGCACCGCGAGGCCCAGCGGCGTGCGGTAGAGCGTGATCGACACGATGGCGACCATCGCGAAGGCCAGATAGGTCAGTGGTGTTTGCGCGAAAAGCGCGGGGCCGATCAGGGGGATGTCTGACAGGATCGGGATTTCCAGCGGCTGGAACGCCTCGATCTTGGGCGGGGATGTGACCTCGGGCAGGGCAAGGCGGTAGGCGTAATAGGTGCTGGAGGTGGCGAGGAGCGTGACGCCGAGGCCGACCACATGCTGCGACAGGCCGAAGGGCACCGTGAGGGTCGAATGGACAAGGCCGAAACCCATGCCGACGACAAAGGCGACCATGACGCCGGGCCAGAGGCCGAGGCCGGAATAGACCGCCATCCAGCCCGCGAAGGCGCCCGCGACCATGATCCCCTCGATCCCGAGGTTCAGAACGCCCGCGCGCTCGCAGATCAACTCGCCCAGCGTGGCGAAGATGAGCGGTGACGCGATGCGGATCGCGGCGGTCCAGAAGCTGGCGGTGAAGAGGATCTCGATGATATCCATGGCTTACTCCCTCACCACGCGGAACCGGGTCAGAAGGATTGCGACCACCATCAAGAGGAGCGCGGTCGCCAGCATGATGTCGGCGAGGTAGGTCGGCACGCCGACGGCGCGGGACATCGAGTCAGCGCCCACGAAGATGCCGGCCACAAAGAGCGCGGCGGCGATGACGCCGAGAGGGTTCAGGAGCGCCAGCATTGCGACGATGATGCCGGTGTAGCCAAAGCCCGGGCTTAGATCGAGCGTTAGGTTGCCTTTTAGCCCCGCCACCTCCGAATAGCCCGCCAGCGCGGCAAGGCCGCCCGAGAGGAGCGCCGTCTTGATCAGGACGCGGCCCACGGGGATGCCCGCGAATTCCGCTGCCTCGCGGTTGAGGCCGACGGCGCGCATCTCATAGCCCAAGGTGGTCCGGGCGCCGATGATCCAGGTGATGGCCGCCGCGATCAGCGCGAGGCCAAAGCCCCAATGCAGGCGCAGCCCCTCGGCCATGCGGGGCAGGCGGGCCTCTTCGATCAGGCGCGGCGATTTGGGCCAGCCCATGCCCATCGGGTCCTTGAGCGGGCCTTCGAGCAGCATCGAGATGAACAGCAGGAAAATGAAGTTGATCAGCAGGGTCGTGACCACCTCGTCGACGCCCAGCCGCACCTTGAGCAGCGCCGGGATCAGCAGCAGGATCGCGCCCGCGACCATGGCGAGGATGGCCATGACGGGCAGGAGTGCAAGGGAAGACCAGTTCAGCAGGCCGGTGCCCAGAACGGCGACGACCAGCGCGCCAGCGTAAAGCTGCGCCTCGGCCCCGATGTTCCACAGTCGCGCGCGAAAGGCGACAGCGACGGCGAGGCCGGTAAAGATGAGGGGCGTCGCGCGGTTCAGCGTCTCGAGAAGCGCGAATTTGCTGCCGAACGCGCCCTTGATGATGAGGCCCAGCACCGAAAACGGGTTGGCGCCCGCGATCATCGCAAGGAAGGAGGCGATCGCCACGGTGGCGAGGATGGCCAGCGCGGGCGGCACGGTGGTGCGCGCGAGGCTGGGGTTGGCGACGGGTTCAAGACGCATGGGCGGGCTCCGCAAATCCGTGGCCGGCCATCCAGACACCAAGCTCGGCGGGCGTCATGCTGCCGCGCGCGAAGGGGGGCGACAGGCGGCCTTCGGAGATGACATGAATAACGTCTGACAAGGCCATGATTTCATCCAGATCTTCAGAGATGAGAAGGACTGCCGCGCCGCGGTCGCGCGCGGCCAGTAGCTGCGAATGGACATAATTCACCGCGCCGATATCGAGGCCGCGTACCGGCTGATTGGCGAGGATGATCTGGGGGCTGCCCTCCATCACGCGGCCAAGGATCAGCTTTTGCATGTTACCGCCAGACAAAAGACGAATGCGGGTGCCGGGGCCGGGGCAGCGCACGTCGTAGCCCTTGATGATGCCTTCGGCAAACTCGCGCGCGCGGCGCCAGTTGAGCCAGCCATGTCGGCTGAACGGCGCATCGCGATAGGTCTCGAGAATGGCGTTCTCGGTCAGATCGAAATCGGCGATGGTGCCGGTCTTGTGCCGATCCTCGGGGATGCGGGCGATGCCGTGATGGATCGCTTCGCGCGGGGTCCAGGCCGTGACCTCGGCGCCGTTCAGCGCGAGCATGCCGGAGGCCGGACGGATGACGCCGCCCACGACTGCGGCAAGCGCGGCCTGCCCGTTGCCCGACACACCCGCAAGGCCTGTGATCTGTCCCGCATGCAGCGAGACATCGAGTGATTTGAGGCCGGGTGCCGCGCCCTTGTCGGGCGTCGAGACACCGCGCAGCGACAGCAGCGGCGCGCCGGGTGTGCCGGGGTCGGCCTTGGGCGCGCTGACCTCGCCGCCCACCATGCGCGCGGCCAGATCGTGCCGGTCGGTGCCCGATATCGGCCCCTCATGCACCACCTTGCCATGGCGCAGGATCAGGGCGCGGTCGGCAATCGCCATGACCTCGTGCAGCTTGTGCGAGATGAAGATGATCGACAGTCCCAGGGCGACGGCCTTGCGCAGCGTCTCGAAAAGATCGTTTGTTTCCTGCGGGGTCAGAACCGCCGTCGGCTCGTCCAGGATGAGGATGCGCGCGTCGCGGTAGAGCGCCTTGAGGATTTCGACCCGCTGCCGCTCGCCCACGGTCAGGGTCCCGACGCGGGCATCCGGATCGACGCTGAGTTTGAAGTCCTGGCTGAGCTGGCGGATCCGCGCCCGCGCGCCGCGGCGGTCCTGGCGCAGCGCGGTCAGGGGCTGTGTGCCCAGCGTCACGTTTTCCAGCACGGTCATGTTCTCGGCCAGCGTGAAATGCTGATGCACCATGCCGACGCCCGCATCCAGCGCCGCGCGCGGGTTGCCGGGGGGCAGGGCGGCGCCCATCACCTCGACCGTGCCGCCATCGGCGGTGTATTGGCCGAAGAGGATGTTCATCAGCGTGGTCTTGCCCGCGCCGTTCTCGCCCAGAAGGGCGATGACCTCACCCTTGTGCAGGGTAAGGCTGACAGCATCGTTGGCCGTGAAATTGCCGAACGTCTTGGTAATCTGGTCGAGGCGCAGGACGACCTGCGCCTCTTTGTTATCAGGCATTTAGTTGGACTTCGGCTCTTCGTCGTTGACTTCGGTGGTGTAGTCCCCCGACATGATCTCGGCCTTGCGCTGCTCGACCAGATCCATCGCCTCCTGCGGGACCTTGCCGGCGAATGTGCCGAGGGGGGCAAGCTCGGCGCCGCCCTCTTTCATCATCGAGAAGCGGCCGTAATCCTCGGCCTTGAACGTGCCGGCCTTGACCTGTTCGATGGCCATATTCAGCGTCGGCTCGAAATTCCAGATGGCCGAGGCGACGACCGTGTCGGGATAGTCGGCCTGCGTGTCGATCACGTTGCCGATGGCCAGAACGCCCTTTTCCTGCGCCGCGTCGCTCACACCAAAGCGCTCGGCATAGAGCATGTCGGCGCCGTTCTCGATCATCGCATAAGCGGTTTCCTTGGCGGCGGGCGGATCGAACCACGAGCCGATGAAGCTGACCTGGAACTTGGCGTCGGGATTAGTCTCGCGCACGCCTGCCATGAAGGCATGCATCAGGCGGTTCACCTCGGGAATGGGGAAGCCGCCGATGAGGCCGATATTACCACTGTCGCTAAGGGATCCGGCGATGATTCCCGTCAGATACGAGGCGTCTTGAATGTAGTTGTCGAAGACGGCGAAGTTGGGCAGATCCGGCTCGGGCTTGAAGCTGGAGCCCAGAAGAAAGGCGATCTCGGGATACTCGGCGGCGACCTCGCGGGCCTCCTGTTCGACCGCGAATGCCTCGCCGATGATCAGGGTATAGCCGCTCTCGGCATATTCGCGCATGACGCGGGCATAGTCCGTGTTGCTGACATTCTCCGAATAGGCGTAGTCGATATCGCCCCGCTCCTGCGCGGCGACGGCAGCCTTGTGGATGCGGCTGACCCATTGCTGCTCGACCGGGACGGTGTAGACCGCAGCGGTCTTGATCGGCTCGGCGGCCATCAGCGGACGCGCGCCCGAGAAGAGGCCGGCCGTCAGCGCGGCAGCAGCGGCCGTGGCCAGAAAACGGCGGCGCGTCATGCCGCGCGGCAATGTCGGTGCCTTGGTCATGTATCAGATCCCCCTGAGGAATGTAGTTTGCAAGCGCAGCGTAAAATCAATCTGCGGCGAAGGCCAGTATTTTGAGCGCAGAGGTTCGCATTGCAATCATACCGGGCATGGCCGGGCTAGGGGCTGGTGCAGGCAAAGGGAACAAAGGTGCTGGCCATCCCTTCGTTCATGGTCATCACCGTCAGCATGTCGATCAGCGCGACCTCCTCCGGTCCCTCTGCGCAAAGATCGGGCACCTCGCGGCACCTGCTTGCGATGAAGGCCTCGTTTGCGGCCAGAAACTCGGGCCGCAGCCCTTCTGTGCCACGCGCAGCCAGCGCATCAGTAAAGGCGGCGCTGTAGAGGCTGCATTTGCGCGCGCTCCAGTCGGGGCTGATGGCGTGCGCCATCCCCGGCGCATGGGCAAGCAAAATGACGGCGCCAGCAAGACTGGCGATGCTATGTCGCAGCTGGTGCATCTTGGCCCTTTCGGTCGGCTTGGTTGGGCGCTAGCATACCCCCATGCCGGGGACGCGCCAATGCGGACCTGCGGCAAGGTGCCGCCTCGCGCCCCACGTTCAGGAGGTAGAGGGTCGGAACCATAGCGCAGCCCCGGGGGTTGCGTTCTTGAATTTAACTATGGCCCGTAAGGGACCAAGGAGGACGAATGAAACCCTTTTTTGCATCAGCCACCGCCGCAGCCATGATGCTGGCCGCGCCAGCCCTTGCAGATAGCGGTGACGCCGCGGCCGGCGAGGCGGTCTTTGCCAAGCAGTGCGTAACGTGCCACATCGTCAAGTCGGACGATGGTGAACTTCTTGCGGGCAAGCGCGGTCAGATCGGCCCGAACCTCTATGGCGTCACCGGCGGCCCAGTGGGCGCTGTCGAGGATTTCAAATACGGCAAACCGATGATTGAAGCGCACGACACCGGCGCCGAGTGGACCGAGGAAAACTTCGTCGCTTATGTTCAGGATCCGACCGATTGGCTGCAAACGACGCTGGATGACAGCAAGGCGCGCAGCAAGATGACATGGAAAGTGCGCAAGGAGCAGGATGCCCTTGATCTTTACGCCTATCTGCACTCGATCGCGCCTGCGGCCGAGTGATCCGGGCGGATAAATCTGTTACAAAAGGCAGGCCCCGTGGCCTGCCTTTTTTATTGGCTCAGGCTTTGACCTTGGCCATCTTGGGGTCGTAGAGAGGCGCCAGATGCACCTTGGCGGGCACACGCTCGCCCGCGACTTCCAACTCGTAACTGCCGGTCATAACGTCGTCGCGCGTGATGTTCTCCTCCGAGCGTACATAACCCATGCCTATCGGCGCGCCGATGGTGTGCCCATAGCCCGCCGAGCTGAGCCAGCCGCAGCGTTTGCCGTTCCGATAAATCGTCTCGCGTCCCGAAAGGATCACATCCGGCGCGGCGGTGAAGGTGGCCATGATCTTGCGCACGCCCTCTTCCTTCTGCTTGGCGCAGGCCTCGCGGCCGCGAAAACCGATATTTGTCTTCAGCTTGACGGCCCAGCCCAGCCCGGCCTCGAATGGGGTATGGTCGGGACCGATATCGGAAGACCAGGCGCGATACCCCTTCTCTAGCCGTAGCGTTTCGAGCGCGCGGTAGCCTGCATTGCGCAGGCCGTGATCAGCGCCAGCTTCGGCCAGCTTGGCATGGACGGCGGTGGCATATTCGGCGGGGATGTGCAGCTCCCACCCCAACTCGCCCACATACGTCACGCGCAGCGCCCGCACCGGCGCGCCTGCGATCCCGATGGTCTGCCCGGTGCCGAAGCGGAAGGCGGCGTTTGAGACATCCGCATGGGTGACCGCCTGCAGGATGTCCCGCGCTTTCGGCCCCATCAGCGACAGCACCGCGTAGGAGGACGTCACATCGACCAACTGCGCGTTCCTGCCCTCGGGGATGTTCCGCGCGATATGGTCAAAATCATGCGTGGCGAAGCCGGTGCCGGTGACGATGTAGAACTCGTTATCGGCCACGCGCAGGCAGGTCAGATCACATTCGATGCCGCCATGATCGTTCAGCATCTGCGTGTAGGTCAGCGAGCCGACCGGCCCGCGCACGTCATTCGCCGCGATCCAGCCAAGAGCGGCCTCGGCATCCGGGCCTTTCAGCACGAATTTGGCAAAGGAGGTCTGGTCAAAGATCACCGCCGCCTCGCGCGCGGCCTTGTGCTCGCGCGCGACCGCCTTGTGCCAGTTGGGCAAGCCAAAGGTGTAGATGTCGCGCGCTTCCTCGCCGCCTTCTGCAAACCAGTTCGGTCGCTCCCAGCCCAGTTTTTCGCCAAAGACCGCGCCTTGAGATTTAAGCACATCGTAAAGCGGGGATTTGCGGCAGGGCCGGGCGCTCTCATGTTCCTCGCTGGGCCAGGCCATGGTGTAGTGTTTGCCATACGCCTCGTAGGTGCGCGCGCGGATCCAGTCATCGTCGAAATGTGGCCTTCCAAAGCGGCGGATATCGACGGCCCAGAGGTCATAGGGCGGCTGCCCCTTGGCCACCCATTCGGCAAGCGCCATGCCCGCGCCGCCCCCCGCCGCGATGCCGTAGGCGTTGAAGCCTGCGCCAACGAAGAAATTGCGCAGCTCGGGCGCCTCGCCGAGGATGAAGTTGCCATCGGGGGTAAAGCTTTCGGGGCCGTTGGTCAGCGTTTTGATCCCTGCGGTTTCAAGCGCGGGCACGCGGCCCAAGGAGAGCTCCATCAACTGCTCGAAATGGTCGAAATTGCTGTCCAGAAGAGTGTAGTGGAAATCCTTGGGGATGCCGTTTTTCGCCCATAGGATCGGGTTCGCCTCGTAGCCGCCCATGACAAGACCGCCGACCTCCTCCTTGTAGTAGGTCAGGCGGTCGGGATCGCGCAGTGTGGGCAGATCCGAGGTGACGCCGTCGATCGGCTCGGTCACCATGTATTGATGCTCGACCGGAACAAGGGGGACGTTGACGCCGACCTGTTTGGCAAACTGGCGCGTCCACTGACCGCAGCAGGCGATGACGATGGGCGCGTCGATGCGGCCTTTCTCGGTCTCGACGCCCTTGATGATGCCATCCTCGATGATGACCTCCGTCACCTTCGTATCCTCGAAGATGCGCGCGCCCTTTTGCCGCGCGCCCTTGGCCAGCGACAGGGTGATGTCCGAAGGGTTGGCCTGCCCGTCAGTGGGCAGGTAGGCCGCGCCGATCACGTCATCGACCTGCATCAGTGGCCAGAGCTTTTGCGCCTCGGAGGGCGTCAGCAGTTCCATCTCAAGGCCGAAGCTATGCGCGGTGGTTGCCTGGCGCTTGACTTCGGTCCAGCGTTCCTCATTGCAGGCAAGGCGCAGGCCGCCATTCATCTTCCAGCCAGTCGCCTGACCCGTCTCGGCCCCCAGCCGTTTATAAAGATCGACGGAATAGCCCAATAGCTGCGTGATATTCGCGCTGGAGCGCAGCTGGCCCACCAGGCCCGCCGCGTGAAAGGTGGTGCCCGAGGTCAGCTTCTTGCGCTCCAGCAGCACCACGTCCCAGCCCAGATCGGCAAGGTGATAGGCGGTCGAGCAGCCAATGATGCCGCCGCCGACGATAACGGCGCGGGCCTCTTTCGGAAAATCGCTCATGTCAGATGTCCTTGGGCTTTGAGTTTGGCCAGCGCCTCGCGGTAGCGGCCCAGATTCTTGTCGGTGTAATCGGCGTAGTCGAAGTCGATGGCCGAGGTCTGCTCGCTCACCATCGACCACATCGTCTCGCGCAGGAGCGAGGCGCATTTCATCGCTTCATAGCTGCGCCAGAGGGCGGCACCCGGCGCCGTCCCATAGTAGCGCGTCAGCATCGCCTCTTCGGCTTCATGTGGCAGGGCTGCATTGCTGGCCAGCCCGCCCAGATCGAAAAGGGGCGAGTTCCAGCCGCCATACTCCCAGTCGATCAGCCACATGCGGCTCTCGTCGCGCAGAATGTTCGCCGGGAGCAGATCATTATGGCCGAGCACCATCTGCACCGGGCCAACGGCGCGCTCCAGCAGCGCCGCCTCGTCCAGCAGGCCGTCCAGCTTGGGGATATGGCGCGAGCTGCGTTCGCGCAGGTCATGCGCATAGCTGCGCAGGATGTGGAACACCCAGAAAGCCAGCGTTGGGCCATGGGCGTGCTGCGGCAGATCGCTGTGCAGCGTTGCCACAAGGTCCGTCGCTTGCATCAGCGTTGCCTCGGCATGCAGCTCCGCCTCGGTCAGCGCGACGCTCGGGATGAAGTCGATGACCAGCGCGCCGGGGGCGTGGTGGTGAACGCGCGGCGAAAGGCCCGCCTCGGCCGCCGCGCGGCTGAGTGCCAGCTCGTGCCAGCGCAGGATGCCATGCTCGGGGATATCCTCACCCAGCCGCACGACGTAGTCGCGGCCCCCATCGGTCAGCTTGATGTTGTGATTGGTGATTCCGCCCTCCAGCGGCGCGGCGGCGCTGGGCGCGGTCCAGCAGGGCAGGGCGCGCGCGGCGGCAATGGCCTCGTCCGGTGTCATGTCAGTCCCAGCCTTTCCTTTGATCTGGCCGCGAGGGCCGAGATGATGCGATCCGCCGTGATGGCGATGAAGGCGACGGCCACGCCCGCGACAATACCCTGCCCGGTATTCGCCTTGGTCAGCGCGATATAGACCTCCTGACCCAGATCGCGGGTGCCGACGAGGGCGGTGATGACCAGCATCGAGAGCGCCAGCATGATCGTCTGGTTGAGGCCCAGCAGCAGCGAAGGCGCGGCCAGCGGCAGCTTGACGCGCCACAAGAGTTGGCGCGGCGTGCAGCCTGCGACCAGCCCCGCCTCGATCATCTGCGGATCGACCGAGCGCACGCCATGGGCGGCATAGCGCACGGCGGGGGCAAGGGCGTAGAGGACGACCGCGATCATGGCCGAGAATTCACCCACGCGGAAGAGCATGACCACGGGGATGAGGTAGACGAAGCTGGGCAGCGTTTGCAGGGTGTCGATGAACGCGCCGACCCATTGATGCGCCCGCGCCCGCTGGCCCGCCCAGATGCCCAAAGGCACGCCGATGGCATAGGCGATGAGGACAGAGACGCCGCAGAGGTAGATCGTCGTCATCGCCTCGTTCCAGAGGCCGACCGAGGCGATGAGCCCGGCCATGATCGCCGCCATCAGGCCCAGACGCCAGCCGCCGATCCGGCCGGCCGCTAGGCCCGCCGTGATGATGCCCCAGGCCCACGGGATGCCGGTGAAGAAGCGTTTAACCGGCAGGAGGAGCCAGGTCAGGAAGAAGGACTTGATCGCGTCCAGAGTGTCGAAGAACGTAACGTTGATCCAGCGCATCGCATCCTCCCAAAAGGCGGAGGTGGTCAGCGTCAGACGCTCGGGATAGTCCTGAACGAAGGGCAGGGCGAGGCCCAAAAGGTAGGTGCCCACCACGATCAGCGCGGCGGCGACGAAGTAGGGGTGACGCTGCGCGAACCCCGCATCCCGGGGGGGCGCGACGTCGGGCAAGCGGGTGGCAAAGGCCTGGCTTACGCGGTCGAGCGCGATGGCGATGACCACGATGGCCAGCCCCGCCTCGATCCCGCCGCCGATATCGAGGCTGCGCAGCGCGCTGAGCACGTCAAAGCCGAGGCCGCCCGCGCCGATCATCGACGCGATGATCACCATGTTGAGCGACAGCATGATGACCTGATTGACGCCCACCATCAGCGTGGGGCCAGCGGAGGGCACCAGCACCTTCCACATCATCTGCCGCTTGGTGCAGCCGGCCATGTGGCCGGCCTCGACCACCTCGGGCGGCACGGTTTGCAAGGCCACTGTCGCCACCCGCACCATGGGCGGCATGGCATAGATCACCGTCGCCACCAGCGCCGATACGGGGCCAAAGCCGAAGAGAAAGAGGATCGGCACGAGATAGGCGAAGATCGGCACCGTCTGCATCAGGTCCAGCACCGGGCGCAGGGCCCGCTCGAACCAGGGCGCGCGGTAGCATGCGATGCCAAGCGCGAGCCCGCCCATGACGCCGATGGGCACCGCGATCACGACAGAGGCCAGCGTGACCATCGCGCTTTGCCACTGGCCGAAGATGGCGAGGTAGACGAAGCACGCGCCGACGAGCGCGGCGAGCGCCCAATCCTTGGCATAGCGCGCCAGCATCACGGCCAGCGCGGTCACCGCCAGCCAACTGAGCGGTGGTGCGATTTCGGTCGCGTTCGAGCCGAGGCCGCTGATAAACCCATCTGCCAGAAGGGCGCGGGCGGCATCATACGGCACCTCGATCAGCCCCGAGATGAAGCGCGTCAGCTCGCGAAAGGTGAAGAGGCCAAATGTTGCATCCTCCAGCAGCCAGCGCATCGCGCCCGAAATCCAGCCCTCGAAATTGACTTGCCAGCCTGCGGGAAAGCGGATGATCCAGCGCGCATCCAGCGCCTTGTAAAGCTGGAAGGAATAGCTGGAGAGCAGCCATGTGACTGCGAAAAGCCCCCACCAGAAGAGCGCGGCGGGCGTGGTCAGGCGCCGCCAGATCATACAGGCGCTCTTGTGCCGAAATCCGCAGCGTTTCGGCCGATCAGCACATCAATCACGGCGGCGGCATCCACCTGGCCCACGGGCGCGCCTTCGCGCATTACGCGAAACGGGAGTTGGGCGGCCTCGACCTGGTCGGCCACGTCGGCCACGCGTGCGGCTGCGTCCAGATCGCCGGCAAACGGTGCATTGCCAAGAGGCGCCATGACCGCGCCAAGGCTCAGCACCTTGCCGCGCGGGATATGTTTGGTGAATTCAGCCACATAGTCGGTGGCGGGGTTCAGCACCAGTTCCTCGGGCGTGGCGGTCTGCACGATGCGCCCATCCTTCATCACCGCGATCCGGTCGGCCAGGCGAATGGCCTCATCGAAGTCATGGGTGATGAAGACGATGGTCTTGTGCAAAAGGCCTTGCAGGCGCAGGAATTCGTCCTGCATCTCGCGTCGGATCAGCGGATCGAGCGCGCTGAACGGCTCGTCCAAGAACCAGATCTCGGGCTCGCCCACGAGGCTGCGGGCGATGCCAACGCGCTGTTGCTGGCCGCCAGAGAGCTGGCGGGGAAAGTAATCCTCGCGGCCCTTGAGGCCGACCGTGTCAATCATCTCATGGGCGCGGGCTTCGCGTGTGGAGCGGGCCACGCCCTGCACCTCGAGGGGGAAGGCGACATTCTGCAGCACTGTCAGATGTGGCAGGAGGGCGAAATTCTGGAATACCATGCCGATCTTCTTGCGCCGAAGCTGCGTCAGCTGCGCATCGCTCATGGCCAGAAGATCCTCGCCATCGAATTCGATGGCGCCGCCTGTCGGCTCGACCAGCCGCGACAGGCACCGCACCAGCGTGGATTTGCCCGAGCCTGACAGGCCCATGATGACGAATATCTCACCCTCGTGGATCTCGACATTGGCCGCGCGAACTGCGCCGATCATGCCGCTCTCGCGCAGTGTTGCGTCGTCCGGATCGGGGTGGCGGGCAAGGAATTGGTCGGCGTCCGGGCCGTAGACCTTCCAGACGTCTTTGCAGAGCAGTTTGCGTGCGCGGGGCATCGTCACCTCATCGGTGCCAAGGATCAGCCGCAGCCGGACAGGCGCGGCAAAAAACGGGGGGCAAGACGCGCCCCCCGCCAGTCTCAGGGAGGGTCAGTTGATCCAGCCGTCTACCTTGGACTCATTGGTCGACATCCACTCGGCGGCCACGTCGTCGATGGACTGGCCTTCCAGGTCGACGGCGGAAACCATCGCGCCCATTTCGTCATTGGTGATCGTGTAATCGCGGATGATCTCGGCCGCGCCGGGCCATTTCTCCTCGACGCCGGACCATGCGACCTTCCAGATGGGGCCCGTGGGCTTGCCGCAATCATAGGCGGCATCGGGGTT
Source organism: Roseovarius roseus (assembly GCF_043355935.2). Taxonomy (NCBI): domain Bacteria; kingdom Pseudomonadati; phylum Pseudomonadota; class Alphaproteobacteria; order Rhodobacterales; family Roseobacteraceae; genus Roseovarius; species Roseovarius roseus. The sequence continues at coordinate 343,531 of NZ_JBHFPE020000004.1, forward strand.
CACCCCCACTGAGGGATCCTCGTAGCATTCTTTGGAATAAGGAGGAAATTCAACGTATTTACCCTCGTATTTTGAAGGGGCCCAATGCGGCGAATAGAGCCAGAGCACGATCGGCGCCTCGCGCTGATAGGCTGATTCCAGCTCGGCAAAGAGTGCGGCATCGGTGCCCGCATGGACCACCTCGAAATCAAGGCCGAGCGCCTCGACCCTCTCTTCGTCGAAGCCGCCCCAGGTGACCGGTCCGCCCAGGTAGCGGCCCAGCGGCGCGGTCTCGGATGTCGCGAACTCGCTCGCGCAGTCCTGCAGCGCCTCCCAATTCGGCAGGCCGGGGCAGCGCTCTTCCATATAGGCCGGATACCACCATTCCTCGATGGCGATCATGCCGCTCTCGCCCATGTTCACGACATTGCCGGTGGCGACGGCTTCGTCCATCGCCTCGCGGCCCGTCGTCTCCCAGATCTCGGACGCGACATGCAGATCGCCGGTTTTCAAACCCGCGAACTGGGCAATGTAGTCGGCCTGCACCAGCTCGACATTATATCCTGCCTTTTCCAGCACGTTCTTGAGGATCGTGGTGTTGACGATCTGGCCGGTCCAGTCATGCGTGGTCAGGCGGATGGGATCCTGGCTCTCGACCTCGGCCAGGGCGGGGGCGGTAAGCGCGGCAAGCGCGGCGGCGCAGGTGGCAATTTTATTCATGAAATGGACTCCCTGATTGGCGGTCGAACCTCGTTCAGATGGGTGCGACACCTGTGAGTGAAGCGCAGAAAGCAACATATGGCAACATATTTTGTGGATTTATGTTGGATTGATGCGTTATCCCGTGCCAAACTTCCCTTGTATCCGGCGCTGCGTGATGTATCGCCTGTTTCAGGGACATGACGGACAGGGCCGATGGACAGCGCGCATCCGACGCATAGACAGCAGGAGATTCTTGACGCTCTGCGGCGCGCAGGCGGATCCTTGCGTGTGCAGCGCCTTGCCGCCGAGCTTGACGTCAGCGAGGAGACGGTGCGCCGCAACCTCAAGCGGCTGGCCGAAGCGGGCCATGTCGACAAGATGCATGGCGGCGCGCGCCTTGCCGAGATGACGGGCGAGGGCGATTTCCAGCACCGTCTCAATATCGGGGCGGGCGCCAAGCAGCGCATCGCGCGGCATGTGGCGGGGATGATCCCCGATGGCGCGTCGATCTTTCTCGATGTGGGCAGCACGACCAGCTATATCGCGGATGCGCTGCGGGACCATGCCGGCCTGCTGATCGTCACCAATTCCGTCTCGGTCGCCTACAAGCTGGCGACGCGCGGCGGCAATCAGGTGTATATGGCCGGGGGCGCCTTGCGCGCGCATGATGGCGGGGCTTTCGGCGCCGAGGCGATGGCCTTCGCGCGCAATTTCAAGACGGATTTGGCGGTGCTCTCGACCGCCGGGATCACGGCGCAGAACGGCTTCATGCTGTTCGATCTGGAAGAGGCGAATTTCAGCCGCGAGATCATCAAGGGCGCAGCACGGCGCATCGTCGCCGCCGACGCGGCCAAGTTCGGGCGCGCGGCGCCTATCACCCTGTGCGATCCCCCAATGATCGACACGCTGGTGACCGATGCGGCGCCGCCCGCCGATCTGGTCGAGGCCGCTCAAACCTGGTCCCTGACAATCGAGGTGGCAGACCCGTGACACTCCAGCAGATCGCGGCCATTGCCGCCCGCATCGCCGAAGAGGCGAGCGCCGTACCGATGCAGCATTTTCGCCAAGGCGCCCTTGGGGTCGAGACCAAGGATGACGCGGATTCCAGCCCTGTCACCATCGCCGACCGCGCCACCGAGGAGGCCATTCGCGCGGCGCTGGCTGCGGAATTTCCCGGTCACGGGATATTCGGCGAAGAGTTTGGCACAGAGGGCTCGCTGGACGGGCCCGCCTGGATCATCGACCCGATCGACGGCACGCGGTTTTTCCTGACGGGCTATCCGGCCTTCGGAATGCTGATCGGCCACCTGCAGGCTGGCGTGCCGCAGATCGGCATTGTGCGGATGCCTGCGCTGAATGAAACCTATGTGGGCATAAGGGGCGGCGGGGCGACGCTGAACGGCACGCCGATTGAGGTGCGCGGCACGACCGATCTGGCCGATGCGCGCCTCTACATCAACGAGCCGCAGCGCACATTCGAGCGTGATCCGGACCTTTTCGCGCGGCTCTGCCAGATCGGCCATACACGGCGCATGTCCTTTGACTGTTACCCGCATGCGATGGTGGCAGCGGGCCAGATTGACGCGGTCACCGATATCGGCCTCGAGCCCTATGATTTCCTGCCACTTGTTCCCCTGATCGAAGCAGCGGGCGGCATCATCACCGATTGGGAGGGGCGTGCCCTGACTCTCGGCTCGGATGGGCGGGTGGTGACGGCGGCAACGCCCGCGCTGCATGCCGCCCTTCTCGATGTGATCGGCGGCTAGGCTGCGCGCGATCTGGGCCTTGCCCTGTGCCCATGCTAGCATCGGCGCATTTCTTGGCGCGGACCCTTATGACCCAGTCGGACTACATTCCCAAAGGCGCGGCCAGTTTCCGCATCCCCCGTGTTGAGACGCCGCGCCTTTTCGAATTCGTGCTCCTGCCCAAGCTGACCATGCTGGCGCTCTCGGCGGCGATCGAGCCTTTGCGCGTGGCCAATCAGATATCACAGCAGGAGCTTTATCGCTGGCGCACGATGACGCCGGGCGGCGCGCCGGTTCGCTGCTCGAACAACATCTCGATCGTGGCCGATGCGCCGCTGGGCCCGCCGGGACGTGGCGCGCGCGTCTTTGTCTGCTCGGGGGTCGAGCCTGCCGAGACCATGGATGCGGGCGTGACCCATTGGGCTGCGCGGCAGGCAGCGCATGGAACGCCGGTGGGCGCAATCTGCACCGGGGCCTTCACGCTGGCCCGCGCGGGCCTGCTCTTGGGGCGCACCTTCACGCTGCACTGGGAAAATCAACCGGCCTTTGTCGAGGCCTACCCCGATCTTGTGCCAACCCCGAACCTCTACGAGGTGGATCGCGAATTGATGACAGCGGCGGGCGGCTCGGCCTCGACCGACCTGATGCTCAGCGTGATCGAGGACGATTTCGGCCCGGAATTCGCGCTGACCGTGTCGGATATGTGCCTGCATGGGCGCAGCCATTCGGATCATGCCCCGCAAAAGACCGCGCATTCGGCGGTGATCGGCAGCCGCAACCGCCATCTCATCGCCGCGATGCGCCTGATGCAGCTGAATCTCGAGGAACCCTTGGGCATCGAGGAGATTGCACGCGGGGCCGGCATCTCGAAACGCCAACTCGAGCGCAGCTTTGCGCAGCATACCGGGCTCAGCCCGCGGCGCTATTATACCGATATGCGCCTCGCGCGGGCCTATTCCCTGCTGAGCGAGACGGATTTGCCAATAGCCGAGATCGCCGCCGCTACCGGTTTTGGCGGCACCTCGGCCTTTGCGCGGGCATTCCGGACGAAGTTCGACATGGCGCCGGGGAAGTTTCGCAAGCGGTGGTGATGAATGGCGCCTGCGCTAGTCGGACGGGCTGACGCGCGTCTCCACCTTGGCGGGCCCTTCCGGCGTGTAGATCGCGCGCGTATCCTCGCGGAAATCGTGCAGGTCCAGCGGCCAGCGGGCGCGGGGCCAGCGGAGTTCCATCTGTAGCTGGCGGGGGCGGAAGACCGCCGTGTAGAGCGTGCCGAACCCGTGATCGAAGCGGGTGGAATAAAGCGGCGGGCGCAGGAAGGCGCCGATGAATTTCTCCTCGGCTTCGACATGCAGGGTCAGGCGCTGCAGCAGGTAGCGCTCGCGCTCGACCGTGGCGGTAAAGCGCGCGTGACTGGCCCATTCGACGCGCTCCTGGTGGTTGGTCGCCACTGCCTGATGGGTAAGGACAGTCTGCCGGTCTGGTGCCATGAGTGCAGTCAGGAACTTGCGCTGCGCATCGACCACGGTCACGTTGTAGCTCATATGCGTGGGCACGCGGGCCAGAACCCGGCCTGCCTCGGCGGCCGTCTCGCAGGTTTGCAGCACATAGCGCAGGATGATCGGCACGCCGAAGCCGTCCCCGACGACGCGCCGCCCGCCGAACGTCAGCGACACCGCAAGCCCCGCATCGTTGATGCCATCGACCAGCCCCCAGAGACCGTCGGATGTGCCCATGACGGCGCGCCCCTGCCAGTTTGTGCGCAGGGTCAGGCTGTCGAAGGCTTTCGGCGAGTAGTCATAATTGCGCACCAGCACCGGCTCTTCGCCCGGCCAGATGGCTTGGCTACAGGACGAGAGGTACGGCGGCGGGCAGTAAAAGCTGAGGAACCGGGCCGCGTGATCGCTGCCGCCCGCCAGCTCGCAGAGCTGGTCATAGAGCGGCAAAAGCTCGGGCATGTATTCGCGCATGGCCTTGTGGCTGTCCCAGAAACCGGGGCGCGCCTCGGGCCCCTCGCGCGCCCACCAGCGGTGGTAATCGGGCCAGTATTGATGGAAAAGCCCGGCCCATTTGGGGCCGGGTTCATCCTCGGATATGGCGCGCCAGTTCAGCCTCATGCAGGCACTACATGATCTTGAACGCGGGGTCGTTCAATGCCGGGCCGGCCTCGGCGGTGGGCATCGGGCGGCCATGCACGCCCTGCTTGATGCCGTGGATCCATCGTTTGGCCCGCTCGGTCAGCTTGAAGCCGTTGGTCATGGAGCGCCCGCGCGTCACCAGGATGCCGATGTCGGCACCCTCGTAGCGGTAATCGCCCGGCTGCAGGATGCGCAGGAAGAACGCCTCGTTCTCGCTTTCGACCGCGCGGCGGTGATAGTCGAAGCGGTTGAAGTCGACGCTGCCATCGTCGCGCAGCCGGTAGATCCCGGTCTCGGGGACATCCGTCGCGATATCAACCGTGTCATCGGTGTGCTTGATCACCATCTGGGACCAGCTATCGATCATCTTGGGATCGGCCCAGCGGCTGTTCAACTCGTCCACATCGAGGTTGAACTTCTTCTTGGAGAATTCCAGCAGATGGAACAGGAAGAGCGGCGCGTCGGCATGGGCAAAGGCCGCGTGGTTGGTCATGGACGAACAACCGGTGATGCGCGGATTGAGCTCGCCTAGCCAGATGTCGCCGGTCTTCTTGTCGATCAGGAAATCCAGCTCGAAATAGCCGCGGTAGCCTTCCTTGCGCAGCTGCTCGCCGAATTTGAAAGTCAGCTCGCGGGCCTTTTCGCGCACCTTGGGCGGAAACGCGGTTGAGAAGATCTCGTTGCCGCACCAGCCGCCACGATAGGGGGTCAGCTCCTTGAAGCCGACAAGCTCGGTCATCAGCGGGCCGACGATCGTGCCTTCCTTTGTGGCGCAACCCTCGATGGCCGAGCCGCGGCAGTCGATCCGCTTCATGATCTTGATCTCGCCCTCGCCGATGATTTCGTGCTCATGCTTGCGGAAATCGGCTTCGGACTTGATGAAGAACGTGGTGTGCCCGCTATCGCCATAGGCCGATTGCAGCACCAGGTCGTGACCAAGGCCGGCTTTGTCGCAGATCTCGTTCAAATGCTCATAGCTCTCAACGACGCTCAGCGTATTGGGGACCGAGGGCACGCCCGCCTTGTTGCCGATGCGCACGGTCTCGATCTTGTTGTCCATCTTCTGGCGCAGTTTAGCCTTGGGGAACCAGACATCGGCCCCCAGCTCCTTGCTGAGGCGCTCGGTCTCTTCGTCGAACATCAGGAACACGAATTTCGGCTTGCCGCCGCGTCGCTTGATGAGGTCGATGACCTCCTTGTGCTGCAAGAGGTAGTTGTTGATGTCCTCGATCGACTGGAATTCCGCGTGCGGCTGCTCGGACGGGACGAAGGTGTTGGGATGCTTGCCGTTATAGCAGTCGATATAGCAGATATACTTGAAGTTCTTGCACCATTCATCGAGGCCCAGCAGATTGAAATTTGTGGCCGAAATGAAATAGACCGGGTCTTCGTTACGGTGAAAATGCCGGCGGATTTCCGAGATGTTCTTGAGTTCTGCTACCATTGTTCTGTCTCCCTTGTTCGTTTCTTGTTCTCTGTAAGCCTTCAAAGTTTTGCGCGTGCGTCATTGAGTTTCAGCCGCGCGGCATTCGCCTTGCCCTGCCGTTTGAGCGCGTCCTGCGTGAAAACACGCAGACCCAGATCGGCGCGGTAGCCGTGGATCTCGCTGACGTCGAGGGCGCGCATGAATGACAGGATTCCGTCGCTGACCACCTGGCCCGGCACCAGGATCGGAAATCCGGGCGGGTAGGGGATGATGAACTGTGCCGAGACAACGTCATCGCCCGACTTCATCGCGTCATGGATGGATCCATCCAGTTCCAGATAGTCGCAATTCTTATCGTCATAGCTAAGGAAAAACGCCGAGCGGATATCGCCTTCGGGCGTCGGGCCCTCGGACCGGAAACTGTCGTGGAACCGGCTGAAATCGGGCAGGGGGGGCAGGTCGTCCATCAGGTTGGCGACGCGCCGCTCGAACCCGCGGCGCTCCATCATGGACGCGTCATCCTGAAGCTCGTCCAGCTCGCGCGCGATCTCGACCAGCACCTCGATCAGGTAGGCGACGGAGGACCGGGTCGTGCCGATATTCGTCATGAAAAGCACGGTGTTTCGTGACGTCTTGTTGATCTGGATTCCGTATTTATCCATCAGGATATCGGTCTTGAATGTGTCGCCATCCCAGCCGGTGCCGCCCACGGCCAGCGTCACGCGCGTGGCGTCCAGCACGAACTCGTCGCTTTCCCAGCAATCCCAGATGTCGGTCCAGCCCTGCTGCGGATCGTAATAGCTGGTCACGCCGCTCTCGCGATGCTCCTCGGGGATCATGTCGCCGGCGGTCAGCACCTTGAAATATTTCTGCAAGAGCGGATGGGTGGAAATCGCACGCCGCATCGACATGGCCGCCTCGACCTGTCTTTGAACGAATTCAAAGCCTTCCAGCTCGACCTGACGGCGCCCCACGTCCAGCGAGGCGATGATCTGGTAATTGGGCGAGGTCGAGGTATGCGTCATGTAGGCCTCCTGGAACGAGGCTTCGACCTCACCCTTGAAGTCCTGATCATGCACATGGATCATCGAGCCCTGACGCAGCGATGTCAGCGTCTTGTGGGTCGATTGGGTTGCATAGATGCGCACGCGTGCATCAGGCGGCGGTACGAGGCGAGTGTTGATCCAGGCATCGTCACCCTTGTCCTTCAATTCTTCCTGCTGGGCCTCGTAGGCCTTGGTATGGGCTTCGCTGCGCAGACGCTCGCGCAGGTTATTGGCCGCGTTCATCGCGGTGCGTTGGCGATAGGTGGGGCCAAAGCGGGCAAAGGCGAACCACGCCTCGTCCCAAAGGAAAACGAGGTCGGGCTTGATGGCGAGGCATTCTTCCATCACCCGCTCGACATTGTAGACGATGCCGTCAAAGGTGCAGTTCGTCAGCAAAAGCATGCGCACGCGGTCCAGCTTGCCGGCCGCTTTCAGCTCCAACAGCTGCTTCTTGATGTCCTTCAGCGGCACCGCGCCATACATTGAGTACTCGTTCAGCGGGTAGCTATCCAGATAGCAGACCTGCGCCCCGGCCAGCACCATGCCGTAATGGTGCGACTTGTGGCAGTCGCGATCGACCAGCACGATATCTCCAGGCCGAACAAGGGCTTGCACGACGATCTTGTTGCAGGTCGAAGTGCCGTTTGTGGCAAAATAGGTCTGCTTCGAGCCGAAGGCGCGACTGGCCAGGCGCTGCGCCTCCTTGATGGGGCCATGCGGCTCCAACAGGCTGTCTAGGCCGCCAGAGGTGGCGGAAGTCTCGGCGAGGAAGATGTTGGGGCCGTAAAAGGCGCCCATATCCTGAATCCAGTGCGAGCGGCTGATCGACTTGCCCCGGCTGATCGGCATGGCGTGAAAGACGCCCGTGGGCTGCTTGGAATATTCGACCAGCGCGGTGAAGAAAGGCGTCTTGTAGCGCGCTTGCACACCTCGGATGATGTTGAGGTGCAGTTCGAGGAAATCCTCCTGATTGTAAAAGACGCGGCGGCAAATCCCCAGATCCAGCCCCGCGATATCCTCGACCGAGCGGTCGGTGATCAGGTAGGCGTCCAGTTCGGGTCGGACCCTGGCGATCATCCGGCACAGCTCGGGGCCGTAATTGCTGGGATCTAGGTCATCCAGCGCAGCGGTGCCGCCCGCGCGGTTCAGATACCGCTCGAGCAGGGGTAGAACCATCTTGGATTCCAGTGTCAGGCCGGGTCGGACTACGATGGCCTGAATGTTGTGGTTGAAGAGCACGCCCATCAGTGCGTCCTGCAAGCTGGGCACGACGACCGGCTCGTAATGGAAGGGATCTTCGGGGCGGCGCATGCGCTGAAAGTTATTCTTCAGCCAGCGCTCCTGATGCTCGTTCAGGTTATCGACGATCAGCACTTCGAAATAGGGCTTGGTCAGCGCGCGCGCTTCCAGCGATTGCATCGCCTCATCTTCGTGGTCGTCCGAGTCGATGCCGTCGCGGTCGAGCGGGATATGGCGGCGGCGATACGCACCGCTGGTCAGCGCTCGGGTGATGCGCTGCACGGTAAAGGCCAGCTCACCATAGTGCCCTCCCTCGAACTGGCGGCGCAGCATGTCGAAGGCGGCGGTGCCGGGGAAGGCCCAGAACGTCTCGATGGGGGCCAACTGGTCCAGCAACTCCTCGATCTGTGCGAGCTGAGCCTTCGCGCCGCGGCCACCTTCCTTGCGAGACAGCTCGGCCGATGTCTCGCGTAGCGAACTCCAGCGATCTGCGCGCAACTGAACCGCCGAATAATAGTCTGCCATCGAATGCATATCTCTTCCCCGCTGTTGTTATGCGCGGGCGATCAGAAGATGCTGGCAGTGTCGTGCGGGCAGTGTCTGATCGTCCGCATTTTTTATATTTGTCAGTTGGTTAAGGGCGGCGTGCCTCCAACCTTGATGCCCGGAATGCCATCTGCGGCATCGTCTGCGCTGTGCTTTGTAACAGTATTGAGCGGGTGATGCGTGCCGGGACGCCCGCCCAGATCGGCGCCGATTTCGGCGCGCGCGGCGCCGGTGGAATCCTGGCCCGGAATGGTCAGCGGCCCGAGGCTGTGCAAATAGGCATCGACGCCGCTGCTGCGGTCATAGACCGAGAAATCGACCTCGCGATCGCGAAAACTCTTCAGAACCTGGCCCAGCCCTTTCATGCCGCGCTCGCGCTGGCGGCGCACATGGCTGAGATCGACCTCAATGGGAAACATGTCCTCTTGCCCCGCCGATTGGTGCAGGACCGTGGCGGTCGGATCGACGACGCAGGATTTGCCCACGCCCCCCGCGCCAAGTCCGTTAACGTCGATCACGTAGCACTGGAACTGCGCCGCCGTCGCGCGCGCCATCGACAGCTCGGCCTCGCGGTCGGTCGTGCCGGTCAGGACGGGATGCAGCAGGACCTCGACGCCTTGGCTGGTCAGCTGCCGCGTCGTTTCGGGAAACCACATGTCATAGCAGATCGACAGGCCAAAGCGGCCCACATCCGGCACGTCAAAGACGCAAAATCCCGTGCCAGCCTCGACACCGGCCTCGTAGGGGCGAAAAGGAAACATCTTGCGGTAATTGCAGATGATTTCACCCTCCGGGTTGATCACGGTGGAGGTGTTGTAGATGCGCCCGTCCTCGGCCGTCTCGAACATCGAGCCGGGGATCAGCCACACGTTATGGCGCTTGGCCGCCTCGCAGAACCGCTCGATCGTCTCGTTGCGCAGGGGCAGCGAGAATTTGGTGAGCGGGCCGAACGGCGCAAGCTCGGAGAAGAGCACCATCTGCGTCCAGGGAAAGCGCGCCATCAGCAAATCCAGACGGTGAATCATACCGTCGACATTGGGGTGCAGGGCGTTCACATACATCTGAACACCCGCAATTGCGAATGGCGTCATCAGGCTTGTTTCCTTTGCGTGCCGCATGGCGGTTCGACCAGCTTACGACAGGTAATTGAGAAATAACAACAGGAGAGAGGGGGCCAAAGTTCCCTTGACGCTGCGTCAGCGCCGGCCTCACCTGCGTACGGTTCAGAGGGAAATGGCTGGGGTGGTAGGATTCTTTGCTAAGCATTCTACTGATATTATTTTTATAGCAAATCTTGGGATATGGTGTCCAATTGAATTCGCCCAAAGTACCCTTTTTGCACCACGATGTGATGCACGTTGTTGATCAACTGATATACGATCTAAGCCTCGGACCTGTCGATCGGTCAGCAGTGCGCGCTGCTGTCGATCCCTCGGTCGTGGTTTTACTACATGCCGCAGGGTGAGACTGAGTAGAACCTCGCGCTGATGCGGCTGATCGACGTGCAGTTTCTGGAGACGCCCTTCTTCGGTGTCCGTCACCCTCTCGGGACATTGCTTCGCAATGCCCTGCCGGGCAGCGGATGACCTGGCACCTGCGCAACGAGGGCCACGCGGTGAACGAGAAGCTCATCCGTCGGCTCATGCGCCTGATGGCCACTACGATCCGAAACTTACCCATCCCCTCCACGACCACGGCGATGATCTGGAAGGTCAGGGTGTCGATCGAGTTGTAGCAGTG